>JBKQMK010000545.1:0-16816 GCA_052146735.1 Desulfomonilaceae bacterium
GCGGCGCGGTTCAGTACGGCGAACTGAACTTTGTCTGGGAGTCATGGTTGGGGTTGAATACAGACTGGCACGATCAAGAAATCATCGTGAATCATACCCGCAACAAGTCTTTGAAGGAATGGGCGGATATGATGTTTCTCGCAATGGGCGAATGTTACCGCGTCCTAAAGCCCGGCCGCTGTCTGTCTCTCTGCTGGCACGATGCCTCGGCTGCAACCTGGCGACATCTCCAAGACATCATGGCCAAAGTGGGCTTCACGGTGGAGGAATCAGACCGCGCGCTCTTCATTGATACCGGGTCCAACACGTATAATCAGCGAGTTACGGACAAGGTCGTGAAGCGAGATCTCGTCATCAACTTCCGCAAACCGAGACATGGGGAATCTGGTCGCACTCGCATGGCTGCCGATAAGAGAACCGCTCCCTTTCACGTCACGGCTGGCCTCATAATCAGCGATTATTTGAAAGCTCATCCGGGATCGCCCAAGGACAGAGTATACGACCACTTTATAAGTAAGCTCATGAAATCAGGCCGCATGGAAAACCATGACTTTGAAAAACTTCTCGGGCTGGTTGCTCGAAAAGCTGATGACGGCAGAAATGAGTGGTTTCTCAAGTAGCCGCGCCGAAAAGCTTGCGAATCCCTCGCTCCCACTCTTGGCTACCCCAAACTGCCGCGAAGCAACGCTCCTCCCAATCTTCCTGATCCGGCGATCTAGTCGCAGAACCGCCGAGCAACGCGGCCTTGGCGTGCCGCATTGCCATAGGCGGTTTCGCAGCGAGTCGCTCTGCCAGGGCCTCGGCAGCCGGGAACAATTGATCGGGCGCAGTAACTCCGCTCACCAACCCGATGAACCGGGCATACACCGCACTTATCGGTTCCCCGACAAGGAGCAGCTCTGTGGCTGGAGCAGTCCCCACTACCCTGACCAACCGACCAATAGTGCCCCAGCCTGGAATGAAACCGTAGCCAACCTCAGGCAAGTGGAATGTAACCCCTTGCGCGGCCAGACGAATGTCGCACGCCAGAGCAAGAGACAGACCATCGCCTATGACATGCCCCTGGATCGCTGCAATAGACGGTTTTGTCAACTGCTCGAGGGGCACAAATGCGCTCCGTCCGGCTTCAGAGATCTCGTCCGCCCGACTCCGATAAACTCGCGGCCAGTATTTCAGATCGCCACCTGCGCAGAAGGTACCTTCCAGAGCACTAGCGACAATGACCGCTCTGACGGCAGGATCTTCTTCAACCTGTTCCACAGCCTTGGCCAATTCGCGTAACGAAGGCTCATCGAGCGCATTTACTGGAGGCTTGTAGAGCCTCAGCACGGCAACGGAGCCATTCACGGTGAGTTCCACACACTTCATCATAACTTCACTCCAGGAATGAGTTCAGCAGCAGGTTGTCCACGGCGCTCCTGGAAACCTGCCGGATCGCTGATGTGACAGCTAAGAAGTCGGTTTCACTGCCTCGATGAAAGCAGAAGCAACGTATTCCTGGACACCGTGGCCCGGAGCCCACTCACGAATGAATTCGCGACTCTCGTCCTTGGGCTGGATTCGTATATCGTGGAACCCAGACTCACAGAGCATGCTTTCGAGTTCAGCTATGGTTAGCGCCCCACCCATACAGCTTGAGTAAAGAGCCAGATCGTTCCGAACAGCTTCCGGCAAAGGTGCAGTAGCGATCACATCAGAAATGGCCAATCGCCCTCCCGGCCTCAAAACCCTGAATGCCTCGCGAAACACGTTTCGCTTGTCTGGTGAAAGATTTATGACACAGTTCGAGATAATAACGTCTATGCTTGCATCGGATGCCGGGATGTTTTCGATATCACCCAGGCGGAACTCGACATTCGAGTACGGCTCTGATTTGGCATGCTCCCGCGCTTTTTCAATCATCTCCGGGGTCATGTCCACCCCAATGATTCTCCCGGTTTTCCCCACGTGTCGAGCTGCCAAGAAACAATCGAATCCTGCGCCGCTGCCGAGATCCAAGACAGTCTCTCCGGGCTGCAAAGCAGCTATGGCATGCGGATTACCGCACCCAAGCCCCAAGTCGGAGCCTCTTGGAACAGATTGAACCTCTTCCGCGGAATACCCGACTTGCAATGATGAAGTACTAGGAGACGCACTGAATGGTCCGCCACAACAACTTCCTGAGGGAGCGCATCCGCATCCCGCCTTTCCCTGATTCGCTATCTCCCCGTATCTTTTCCTTACTGATTCCGTTATCTCTGAAGCCTGTAGTTCCTTCATTTTTTTGAACTCCTTTCCTCGTGACAAGTGTGCATCATGGTGTTGCCAATAGATAAAAGCCGAGGACGATGAGAAGAACCCCCGCGGCTTTTTGGATGATAGGGTTAATCCTATGAACAACCGACGTCAGTCTTCGGAACCCTAGTCCCATTCCCACGAGAATTCCGGCCATAGGCAGGCTGTATCCGATCGAGAAAACCGTGAGTATGGCTGCGCCCCAAAGGGTGTGCCCTTGCAAAGTCGTGACCGCAAGGGCCACTGGAAGGATGGGGTTGCAGAGCATTGAACACGTGGCAGCACCGCCTCCCACTGCAAGACCGTAAATTGTTGCTCCGGATGATTGCAGTTTCCAGGTGTTGCCGGTAAATCGCAGCTTAGCTGAATCGAACGGAAGAAGGCCCAAGGTGGCTAAACCAAACAAAACGGAGATGAATCCTGCGAAGAGCTTCCAATACAATCCAAGAGAAGCTCCTGCGACTTGACCGACAAATCCGCTGACTGCGCCCAGTGCGGCGAAGGCAGCGACAGTTCCGAGCATGAAGAACAGCCCGGCGACGAGGAGGGAGCGGCGATCATTATCATATCCTACAGCACCTGAATATCCCGCAATGGCACCAAGGACGGGTACGTTGCAGCAAGAGGTGACCGATCCCATCAGACCGAGCAAAAACGCAGCAGGGAAGACAGCGAGGGAAAAACTGGACGACTTCAAGACTGCGGCAGACCATTCTAACATTGTTGAACTCCATTACTTTGGGCAGCAGGCCGCGGTGCTTGAGGTAGGACAGCAGGTCGCGGGCTTTGATGCTAGGACAAATGCGTTATATAACCGTGCCGCAGAGATATCACCTGACACTGCCGATGCGTTTCCTCCTCGACCTAAAACAACCACACATGGAAAGGACTTCACGGCAAAATGCCGCACCAAGTAACCGTAATCAGGGACATTGGCATTAAGGGTAAATGCTCCAATTTTTTGCCCCGAACTCTTAAGATTGTTCAGTAGTTCCGCAATGTGCCTGGGAGCGACCTTGGGCGGCTCCTGTCCTTCCCCGAAAAGTACGATAAATACGACATCTTTGTCAGATGCGGCCGTGTCAAGGGCTCGTAAGGAATCTAAGGGTCGGTTAAATGAAATGTCTTCGCGTTGCGACGGAAGCTTAACCTCAAGGTCAACTTCTGGAGCGGCAGGCTTTTCGCCCAAAGTAGCAGAAAAGGACCTCGCAGGGCCTGTCTTACCCGATTGGGCAGAAGTCACCCTCACGAATGAACTGGCCGCCACTCCGAATGCCGCGACTATGATGATCGCGGAAATTAGCATTTTGCCCCTACTCTGGGATACGCTCTCGAGATTGCAGCACGAGGAAGCGTTTCCTCCGGATGTTTGGCAACAGGTGGACGGAGCATCCTTCAAGGGAACTCCCCCCATCTCTCTTTCATCAAACAGATCAGTCATTTCCACCCTCCCGTGTTGACAGACTGTGTTCATTTGAAATTGCGGTTTGCGGGCAGCCGCTTTTCGTCGCTCGTCTCGCCCTGCATCATCGTACATCGACGATAGCCGATTAGGAGTTCCTGTGTCAAGAAAAAAATCGCCTATGTCTCGGGGCTCATGGCGAACTCTTTTCAATACCCCTGTCGGTCGCGATAATCCTATGGATTGGGTCGGCGGAAATCCGCACGTCGCGGACGGTACTTGTTCTTTTCGGTTAACCCGGGTCCTGATTGACTAGCGATGCGGTGGGTCCATGAAGGGTTCACAGCAGCACTCAAGTATCTTTAGAGCGATTCAACCGTTCTTTTGAACTTTTTAATGACTTCTCTATTCAAGCAGTAGCAAGTGTTTGGCCCTTCAAGTTCACCCCATATAAGACCAGCCTCCTTCAGGCACTTCAGGTGTTGGCTGACAGTGGATTGTGCTAAGGGCAATATTTGTACAATCTTCCCGCAGAAGCACTTATCCGTTTCTCTGAGGTACTCCATTATTTTGATCCGCGCCGGATGGCCGAGAGCCTTGCAGACCAATGCGAACGCCTCTGCATCAAGGAGGTCAGGAAGTGGTGTGTCTGAAGAATTTGATTGCTTAAGCCCCTTCTTGGCCATTCGTTTACCCCTTACTTATCGTTGATCAACGACAATGTCATCAGCAGCGATGTGTCAAACGAAAACCTTCGCGCCACCAGCACCCGCATAGAACTGCTTCCGTTTCTTCTGGGCTCCTTTATCTCCGAGTGAAATTCACGGGCGCCTTGCGGTTGAGCCTGAAACTAGGCTGCGACTCGTTTGCCTTCAAGAAGTCTCAAACATAGAGCATGCAGCTTTGCCAATTCACGTTGAAACTCGCGCTGAGCCTCTGCAGCGGGCAAGCAGTCGAAGAGGTCCGGCAACTGAACTCCGTGACTCATAATTTGATCGGCGATTTTTTCTTTCAAGTTTTTTCGGACAAACAAGCAATTCTCAGAGTGGAAAAAGAGCGTGGGAGTGTCCTGTACGCCTATTAGCCCGCTAGTGAGCGACTCGATGATGCCCAGACAAAGCAACGCAAATGAAGTGATCTGCTGCTCTTTATCACCTGCTTGCGAGAGTAAGCTTTCAAGACTTATGCGGTTTCTCATAGGACACCGTACTTTGGGAAGAATTTAACGCCCGCGACTTTGCCCGAAGCGTGTTCAAAGTAATGCACTTCACCAATAGAGCCGCTGGTGATGACCTTCTGCCATTTCCCAGGCAGTAACTCACGCAGATAGCGACGAACCGCTGGGTTCCGTACCGGATACTTGATCTTGCCACCTTTCTTGGGAGTCCAACCTTCAGGCACGGAAGCCGCAGCATGAATGTCTGAATAAAGACGTAGTGGCATTATACTCCCTTATTGAATTGCATACCCGACTTTTGTGAGGCAACCTTGTACCAAATACCAAATCTCTAGGCGCGCGCCTTTTCTTAATGATTTCAGCGCGGCCATTCGTCACAAGGCGAGTAGATCACTTCGTCGTACTGTGACATTGTATCATCATCCCCTGGACGGTAGAATGTCCGACTTCTTCGCCGCCTCAAGAATGCGAAAAGGCGGGCCGGAAAAAAACACGCCGGAAACAAAAACGTTTGTGTCGAGTACTATCCTCACTTTCGGCCCCGGGCCTTGGTAACTGCATCTTTGATATCCGACCTCTTCAACCCAGTTTGCTTAGCTTGGCCGCGGGCCTCGGCAATCAATGCATCAAATTCCTCCACCGATGGTGGCGCAATTGCCTTGAGAATCACCACGTCGTCCTCGCCCGTTACGACAAATTGTGAACCGGCTTTCAAGTTGAGGCGCTTCCGAATGTCCTCAGGAATAACGACTTGGCCTTTGGAAGACATCTTTGTGGTGGCTATGGTTGCCATATTTCTCTCCTGGTGAAGCAGCAATCTTACCAGTAAGATTATAAAACCTCGGTGGATTGTGGCAAGGGACAAATCGCTAATATGTCTCAGTAGCTAACGAGGCTCTGGCCTTGCTCCCTCAACGGCAGATCGCATGTTGACACCAACTGTTGACCTGGTTCGAGCGCCTAAAATACTCGTCGTACATGCGAACCCATCGGGTTATTGCTGCATCCAAATAGAGCAGAAGGGACGATTTATCCCGAGTCCATTACTCGTCATAAGGAGAGGATCCATGGATACCATACTCATTGCCGGTTCCGTGATGCTCGCAGCGGTAGCAGCTTTCTTTATATGGATTTTGGTGTCTGACTCTCGGGCGATGAAAAAAAGCGGTGTCATTCCGGCCAATGAAATGGCTACGGGTTCAACGGCCGGGCAACCCGGTGGATCAGAGACCGACTACGGAGCCACAGACTGCTTTTACGATTGTATGCGCGCATTTCAATGGGAATCCAAGGAGGAATCACCTTGTGCTTCTGCATGTGGGCTGAAGCCGTAACAATTTAATCTAATCGCTCACCTCGGAGATCGCTGAGAGCGCATATGATTCTGTTTTCAGTGCATATCTGTGAGATTGGGCACAGCGCATTCAGGACGTGTGACAGAGAAGAAAATATCAGCGTTGCTGCGTGCCTCGATAGATTACGTGGTTGTGTATAAGCCATTATTATTCTATGCTTTCTCGGCGCACGCCGGAGTGGTCCAGCGCGGACCGCGGGACTGATTGTGGGCTCAATAGTTACCATTTAATTTTGTCTGACCCCTCACTGCTGATATAATCTTGCTTGAAGAAAGCCTAGCTCTTCCCATGGTGGATTGCTGAGCTTGCTACGCCAAAGAGCCCCAAAGGGGCGATTGAAAGTAGCCAGGCAATTCATTCCTGGATCTGGAGCGGGAACAAAGAAAGGTTCGTCCCCTTACGGACAACCGACTACTTGAATTCTTTCCACCTGAGGTTTGGCCGTCCCAAACGGACTTGGTTTCTTTGACCACCGATTCACTGGCGATGAATCGCCAGCCCACTTTCGTCCGTCCCTACGGGACCCGAATGACCCAGACAGGGCAGACGCGAACCTTTCCTGGAACACGGGAGCTGACATGACGGCGATCAACGTGACTAAGGTCAAAGAATTCTTAGAGATCCTCGGACTAACAGAAGAGCCTATGGGAATGCTCTACACGAATGAGCAGCCAGCGGAAGGCGTTTCACCCAAGCCCGGCACCCTACCCACCGTAGAAGCGGAAGCTGCTCAAGAGGTCGATTGGGCTTCGATAAACGCAAACTGGACCTGTGTGATCGGCGCAATTTGGCGCGCTCGAAAGAAGGCGACCATCGCCTATTTTGACAGGGAACGTTTCGGTTGTCTGGGCGGCGCTTTCTACCTCGGCTTTTTGAAACCGCAGTTGGAAATGATCACCTATTACGTCTCAACAGGAATTCCGGGCCGGTTGGAAGGCGAACACTATTTTGAATCACCTGAGGTCACGAGGAATTTCTTCAACACAATAGACCCCCGCCCGGCGCCGGCTAGATTCTGTCTCTTCAAGCCCATCAGCCTGTTCGGCGAAGGCGAGAGCCCAGAGTTAGTTATCTTCTTTTCAAGGCCGGAGAGCATCGCTGGGCTCAACCAGTTGGCAACATTCGTGACCAATGATTTTGAGGCGGTCTATTCGCCCTTCGGCGCAGGTTGCTCAAACATCGTCACCTGGCCGCTCAGATACCTTGCGCAAGGAAAGCTTAAGGCAGTTCTCGGCGGTTGGGACCCCTCAGACCGCAAGTTCCTGAAGCCCGACGAGATAACTTTCACCGTCCCTTTCGAGATGTTCAAGCGGATGGTTGATCGTTGGCCTGAGTCTTTTCTCACCACCGCGACATGGGAAGTCGTCCGAAAAAAGGCAGCACGCAGCCGCAAGGCCTGGGGAGAATCAGAAGATTAAGGGCGGTTGTAAGACCTGAGAGTTTCTTGAAGAGTGACCGGGGAGGGCCCTTTTGCAAAAAAGCCCTCCCCGGCATGCTTTCAAATGCTCATAGGTTTTGTGACCGCTCGCGGGAACGGGACGATTTATCGGCTTTGAGGTCTATCGAGTTCTCGCATCTTGGCGTCAAATTCTTTCCAGAACCGCTTGTTGCACTGTTCGATACAGTGGGCAATAATAAGGTAACGCGAGCCACCCGTCCCTCCTCCCCCTGACCACTGTTCTTCACCGTACGGAGGGATACCGTAGATGGATCGGCACCTTATCTCACAAGATTCTCGGTTGAATCCTTCGTCATGCCGGATTACGTCCATGTTTGAACGTGTAGACGAATCGTGTATAGCCGCTGAAGGCAATCCTTCCGGGGGGTGCGCCGGCGCTGGATACAAGACCCCGCAAAACAGGAGGAGTATTGTCACGCTTACTACTGTCAAGGCTGAGCGATTCATGTCGCACCTCTTTGCCGTATCTTAACACGAATCGCTGCCCCAAAAGTCCCATTTTGTGAAACGGCCGACAAATCACTCTTCTGCTGTACTAGACGGGCGCTGCCTCATCTCCTATGCGCAGTGTTACTGCGTCTTCTTCAAGTTGTCCATCTTCCGGTCGAAATCGTTCCAATACTGTCTATTACATCCGTCGATGCAGGAAGCATACAAATAATAACCTGGGGAATAGCTGCCGCCGCCTCCCCACCCCTGCTCTTCCATGTACGGAATCGGACCGACTCCGTAACGCGAGCGGCAAGATTGTTCGCATGTCTCACGGTCAAAGTTGCCAAACTCATCTTGTTGTACAAGACGCACATCCGAACATAAAAGGATATTGCCCAGAACCGGGTTCATGAAGTTGATGGGCGAAGCCGCAGAAGCCGTAGACAACAAGCCTCCAAACACCAGCAAAAGCGTCGTGCCCACCACCGCTGTTCCTGTCAGAATCGATGATAGCCGTTGCATCGTGGTATCTCCTTTTGCAATTTAGCAGTTCCCGTTCCTTTCATGTACACTTAGATGCAACCGCCAAGCTTTTGGTTCATACGGCACTCAAGAACATTGAGGTCACATTTTGAGGATCGCCTCAAGCTCATCGCAGACCCTGTCTTGCTGCTGGTCCGTCAAGTGGGAATAAAGAGGGAGAGCCAGGGATTCGCGCGACGCTGACCATGTATTGGGAAGGTCGCCTACGATTCGGTGCGGTCGGTCTCTGAAAGCGGTCTGAGCGTGGACAGGAGGGTAGAAGTACCTCTTGGTTTGTATGTGACTGGACCTCAACTTCTCATAAACAGCGTCTCTGTTAAGTTTAGCCTCGTTTCCAATCAGGAGCGTGAAATAGTTACCGCTGGAAGTCCTATCATTCGGAAACTCCTGTACTCGACAGCCAGGGAGGTCGGCTAAGCGGTTCCGATATCTTCCAATCAGCCTCAGCCGCGCTTTGACAAGACGATCCACGTCACGTAGACCCAAGAGTCCCACTGCCGCGTGAAGCTCGCTCATCCTGGCCGAGAGTCCGTTAAACACCATGTCCTCGGCGTCCGGCCCTTTCCCATAATCTCTCATGCTTCGAAGCTTCTCCGCCAACGACCGATCATTGGTGGTAACCAAACCGCCTTCAATTGCAGTAACCACCTTGGTGGGACTGAGAGAGAATACCTCACATAGGCCAAACCCACCGGATTGCATCCCGCGAAAAGTGGATCCAAGACCCTGCGCGGAATCGAACAACAGTGGAATGCCGTATTTGGCCGATACTTCTTGCAGGCCATCCATGGCCGGCGGCAAGCCGAATATATTCACTGGACAGACGGCCGCGGTTCTAGGCCCTATCGCCTTCACAACCTCATCAGGATCGATGGTCATTGTCCCCGGAAGGCAATCTACATAGACCGGGACCAGCCTGTTCCAAACTGCCGCCTGGACCGTCGCTGCAAACGTGAATGAAGGCGCCACGACCTCGGCTCCGTCCGGAAAGTCCATGGCTGCGAAAGCCAGCATTAGACCTGACGTACAGCTCGAAACAGCCACGGCGTGGTTCGCGCCGGTGAATCGGCAGGTCTCCTCTTCAAAGGACGCAACGATCTGAGCCGAGGTAACTGCGCCGGATTCACAAGACTGCCGGAACATCTCCATAACCTGGGCCATGTCCGGCAACGTAGGTCGTATCAGCGGGATTACTTGTTCGCTATGGTCGCCCATTAGTTAGTACTGAACACCTGTCCTTATAGTGAATTTGGGAACCGATCTTGACCGTTTGACAATGAAGGTAGGTTGCCGCCGAAACATCCTCGGCAAGAAACTCTGCCGGGCACAGGATACCCATTTCTCGATTCGTGTAAAGATAAGAATAGCAGGATGGGGCGTATCCGATTAATTACTTGCGGAGGTGGCAAAGTAACATTTCACTGCTGAGATCGCAGACGGCGCAGAGACGAGCCTTATTAACCGATCCTATGCGATCTCTGCGGTGACCCGCCGTGCGGTGCGCCGGGTTGTCTTCCCGGGTGAAGCCCTCCGGTAAAGGAATGGCTACCAATGATCAGTCCCGGATCTTGACTAAACCCCTGTGGTATGTTCCAATGGTTAGATCCGCTTAGTAATCGAAAGCCTTTTAAGAAACCACGAAGGGACAGCATGATGGACGCTCGATACGTTGAATTAGCCAATCGGATCGGCCTTGGTCAATCTGACAGAATTGCAGGACTTTTTCAGATAATTGCCGACCCGGCTGAGGCCGATCTACTCTTGGCCTTGCCGGGAAACGCTCCGGCCATGGCGGAAAAGTTGGCGCGTCCCGAAGACGAGATCGCGGGTATGCTGCACACTCTTTTCGTAAAAGGCCTCGTATTCCCTTCCAAAAAGACCGATCCTCCTACCTACAAGATGTGCAGGGACCTGGTTCAGTTCCACGACGCGTCCATACTCTGGCCTGACGCCCCGCAGGAGTATATGGATCTCTGGCGTGACTTCATGGATGTTGAATGGCCCGATGTGGCCAAGGTTTTCAGTCAGACGGTTCCTCGGCCGTTCACGAGGGTCATTCCTGTGGGCATTACGATTCAGGCCAAGACGCACGTGCTGGCCTTTGAGGATGTAAAAGAGATTATTGAGAACTCTCGCAACATTACGGTAACCAAGTGTACCTGCCGCCTGTCTTCCCGTAAATGTGACAGAAAACTTGAAGCATGCCTTCAGATCAACCGGGGAGCAGACTATAACCTCGCACGCGGGACCGGCAAACAACTGACAAAGCAGGAAGCCCTGGATCTGATGCGGCAGTGCGAAGAAGACGGCCTGATCCATGTAGTCATAAACAAACAGGATGTGGACCAGTTTATCTGCAACTGCTGCCCGTGTTGTTGTCAGACGATGCCGGTTCTGATCGAGCACAACATAAGCGTCATCGAGCCCAGCCGTTTCGCGGCCCAAATTGATGCGGACCTGTGCAGCTCTTGCGGGACCTGCCTTGACAGATGCTACTTCAGCGCCATAACTCAAGAGAATGACGAGACCGCAAAAGTCAATGCTGAGAAGTGTATGGGGTGTGGCCTGTGCCAGGTCACCTGTCCTTCGGAAGCTATTTCAATGACTGAGGTTCGTGAGAAAGACTTTGTCCCGGAAAAGCTTTTTGGATGAGAGGTATTTTGAAGAGAGAACGGATCTGACACTGCAGATGAGCCAGGAGGAAGGGCCAGTCGCTCTGAGCCTTCCTTGCAGCCTTACACTTCTCAGTTCCTGATAGGCCGGATCTCGGTATTTATTTGTGCCCAGGTTCGTACGTTGTTCTCACAGGTTTTCCACAAACGTTGCTGCCTCGCAAAATGTAGACAGCCTGAATTTTCATTCGAGCGCTATGTCCTGAAGTGTCCCCGCCTAGATAACGTCGCTCACCCAAAGCCGTCCACACTAGACCCAGCTTGTTATCGGAGAGAAATGCCGCCATTCTAGGCTTCGACGCCAACAGAACATGCGGCCCCGCTTCCGTCGCTGAAGGATCAAAAATAGCCACCCTCCCTTCCGAATCCACAAACGAGAAACCTGTTCGCGACCAATTCACCTTTAGGGCACGGAGCAGCCACGCCGATGGCAGGATGGATTGAATCGCGTGGCTATCCAAGGAACAGTCGTATCCGCGCTCCCAATGGTACCATGTTGAGGTCATCATTACTGGCCAAGGTAGAGAGGGATTTGCTTCGATCCAAGGATTTTCTGCGTCATATTGTCTGAAGGCCGGGGCCCAGGGAAACTCCCCAATAAAGACTTCGTAGAAGTCGTCATGTTCCGGCATCCACCCTCCCCACAAATCTTTCCGATTGAGCCGGTTGATCAAGCTGTCAGCCTCGTCGGCTTTCACTAGGTAGCTTCGAATCTGAAACCAGATATTGCGGCGAGGGTTTTCGTATTTTTCTTCTCCTGTTGGAGTGCTCTCCGTCCAATCATAGTGACCTTCGAGGGTCAGCCATTCCATCCCGTCCTGATCCGCTACGTCAATGAGCTGCACGGGGTCAACAATATCTTTCGAGTCCTTAATCCAGGCCTCGTGGCGTTCTTCATCATTCTCATTCAAGGTATATCCCACCGGCTGCCACCAAGCCGCCACGGATTCCGATGCGTCCGTGCCAAACGTTTTTCGAACCAGCACAGATGGATCAATATCGCGACGGAAGAACTGCCAGGGTCCACAATACCTTTGGGGCTCCAGTCCCCAAGAATCGCCGCGGTACCTGACATTGTCTGCCAAGTGAGCGAGAAACTCATGCATTCCGATCCACGCGTATTTCTTTCTCATTCGCTCTGGTTTGTCCGTGACGCCGCGCCCCCGGTAATAGAATCGACCTATCTGTTCGTCGAATTTGCCGAATCGTTCTGGCGTCCAACCAAGCTGGATAACGCGTTTCATTATCCACCTTTGGGCGAACCGAGCATCGAAGCGATCCCAAGTCACTTTTTCATTTTGTGCTTTTGAATCTTCTAGGTCTGGGACCAACAGCTCTGAAGGAGGTATGTATGAAAACTTGTTACAGGCTGGTCTCAGAACGTAGATCACCCAGTCACTGTCTCCCATGATGGAGTGATAAAGCCATACCATCGGCCAGGCAGGATCTGCTCGTCTTTCCGGGTGCTCGCCGTACTTCTCCAGGTCCGCTTCGGCGGGAATGGGCAGGGGCCAAGCGCTCTTATAAGGAGGGGTAACCTTTGCCATATTCACACTTGGGGAGCGCGCTTTCCGAACGTGCGATACTTCGATAACGCCACGAGCATAGTCCCGAAGAAGTATGTGAGCAGGAGGCTCTCCATGCTCGAAAACCCACTGGTACACCTTGGCTGCCAAGTCTGACAGACCAGCGTCATCCCCGCTCAACATTGATACCCCATAGGCAACGGCATACAAGCGTTCTTGCACGTATGGGTCGTCAACGTTTTGGAACCGGTCCATAAGCCGAAGCAACACAGGAATCCTGGACCGCAGTAGGGAAACGAGCGCCTTGGTAGCGCGATCTCGCAGGAAGCGGTTGGACGAGGTCAAGAACCAGATTAACGCTGTGGCACAAAGCTCTACCACAACATCATCTGCTTCAGAAGTGTCTGCACCCCATGCCCATTCAATGAGTCGATCAATGGACCCGCCATCATTGTCGCCGTCGTCATCACCATAGCCTTCGCCATAACCATAGTTCTGATGTAAATAGATAGACCAGATAGCATCCCGATCCGCCATACAGAACTTAGAGAGGTGCCGGTGGAGATCTATAGCATTCAGACAATGGTCTGGCTCGCAAGAGACCATCAGGACTACATCGTATATGGAATGCGTGAATCGGTCGTACTTCCAAAGCTCATTTAGGAAATCCCTCGTACCATCTGTGGTTGTGGTGGGATCTCTCAAGATGAGGCTGCTCAAGAAGGCCGTCCCCGACACTTCCCATAGTCTGATCTCCGGAAAGACATCCACAAGTTCAAGTCCGATTTTCTCGGGCACTTGCACGCTCAGAGCATAGAGGAGCCCCGCATGGCGACGTGCGAATGATTGAGCTGTGACGACTTCATTAAGGCAGGCACTTGCCCGACAAACAGCAGCGAGACCTTCCGCATCAGAGACATCTTTCATCCACGTAGAAACCACCAGGTGATTTGCCAAGCGATCATACGCAAAACGCACAATTTGGTCGGGTTTGGAGTCAGAGGCACGTGCGGATGTCCAATCAAGATCCTCCGTAAGAAGTCCTTCGTGGACTAGGTTCCGAAACAACGTGGCCTCATAGTGACACCCGATGGCCTCAGGGCGCACTGCGCCCACTATCCGTTTGGCCTCTGGCTTTTTCAACCAGGTGGTTCCTTTCTCAGCCATAGTACCGGCCAACCTTTCGACCGCTTTCCTCACCAAACCCTCATCCTGGTCGTATCCAAGTTTCCCGGCCAGTTTGTGATCTACGGAATCGACGAAGAAGGTGAAGATCTTTGTAATCCCTTTCAGTCCTTTGGGGATCTTTCTCAACCCTTGATTCCGAAGGCCTTCACAAAGAAGTTTAAGAAAGAGCGGAACAGAGAATTCCGGCACAAGCAGAGGCGCGCTTGGCCTTTGAATATGGAAATGGGCGAAAAAAGTCTTCGTGGCATCGTATTCCATCCCTTCAAAACCTAGATGCACGAGTTCTGCTATCTCGTTCTCATCAACCATACGCTTGGGTATGATCGCCTGCTTATAGGTGTCTCTGCAACTTACGGCTAGAGCAACGCGAGGGAACTTTTCTAGCAATCGAACCATTCCTGACAAATGCTTCTTCCATAAGTCGATTCCCTCCCCTTCATTTAGGGCGTCGATCATGATAATCGCCCGGCGCCCCGCGACTTGCGATGCTGCGTCCAGAGCCCCGAGGAACCTCTCTGGCTCCATTTTTTTTAGGTGTAGATGTTCGGTTATCTGGGTCCACGGGTTTCTTGCCGCAGCGAACTTCTCACCAAGAAGTAGTACTGTTGGGAGTCCTTTCTCCAGCCTTTTTTTGGCGACATCACAGAACAAATGCGTTTTGCCTGCACCTGCCTGCCCGCTCACGAGCAGCACACGATGATTCGCTGTTCGGGCATCCTTCGCGTGAGAGAACTCGATTATCTCGCCTGCACTGCGAGTCAGTGTGTCGAGTCCGTACTCCAGTGCAGAGGTAAGCTCACGTGTGGACGGCACATAGGCCCCAGTTGCGGAACTTCCGCTAGAGTCTTGATGACTTGATTCACTTTCTTTCACTTGTTTGAGGCATCGAGACACCGCGTCCAAAAGCTCTTTTGCAATCTCACGTGTCTTTTCGAAATCAATGAAATCAAAGGCATTATTCGCGCACTCCTTGACAGAGCGTGCTAGTTTTTCGACGTGCTGTCCCACTGCGTCAACGGATTCCGCCAAGTAGGGTAGTCGATGTTGCAGGACGTGCCAAGACTTGGCCCGTTTCCATTTCCGTACAAGTTCATCCCAAAGTGATTCTATTTGTGACGTGAAGGAATCGGTGCGACCGAAGGCATCGAATGATTTGGCAATTGGAAGATCAACGTGAAGCTCCGGCGTATATCGGGGACCAGCGTCCTTGATTGTTTCGAGAAGTCGCCTTTCGAACCAATCTCTGGTAAGCAGCGTTTCGTCAAACCACCAGCAAATGTAACCTGCCCGTTCATGCGCACCAGCCATCAAGCGGATTCTCAGTTCGAATGCACCCCAATGTTCGAACTGGATGTGTCGCCCATATGTTGCCGTCCATTTATTCCATTTTGCCACATGATTATTCCAATGATCTCGCTGAGAAAGCTCTTTCTTTTTGGGGGCGTCCGACAGATCGATTGGGAGGCACACGGTATAACGGACCAATCTGGGTGGATGGTTTTCGAGAGCAGCCAGAACAGACTTGTCGATTTGCTCCCACTGTTTTTTCCCAAGTTTGAACAAGTACTTGGCTTGCCAGCCCCATTCGTCGCCATTGGGCAGTTGGTAATACCCCTCGATTCCGGCGTCTCCACCCTCGCCTGCCTTGCGGTAGAATCGTGCTCCGGCCAACGCGGCCTCTCGGTGGCGTTCCATCTCGGCTATCTGGCAGCATAACTCCTCAAAGCCTTTGCCTCTGGAATTCCCAAGGGGTCGAATTTTGTCAAACAATATGTCCATGTTGGCATTGCTCATGGAAGGATGAGAAGGTCTGACCCGTGTTGATGCGTTAGTCGAAAATACCCCGCCTTCTCGCCGCCCCCTGTTAACCAACGTACGCCTTGTTTCTGCAAACCGCCCTTTTCCGTCACCGCACATCGCAAAACCTAGCTAAACCGCCAACGCCTGTCATGGACAGGTCGATACGGCACAAACCCGTCCAGTTTTCTCGTACAAGAATGTCGGGTCAGGACGGAACTCTGGCCTCTGCTGGCTTATATATTATGTATGATTGGGCTTTGCAATCAACAACAGGATGGGATCGGCTCGTTCCACAACCTCTGCACGGTTAAGGTAGTCTAGTGCTATTGAACCTGCATGCGAACTCCTTACGATCATCGAGATAGGCCCCGCCCCGGCTGATCTGCAACCGCGCCTCCCCGCCTGCGCCGCCGGTCCAGACAAGCCTTTCTCTTTTGATGAAGATACTTGATCCGTGCGAAATCCAACGAAAGTATTGCAAACCCTCGGACGCTCTCAATTAGAGTTTGAGTTTTGCTTCAATATACTCCTTCAGGGCCACCGCATTATTGAACTCTTCGTTCTTAGCAGCAAGGAGTAAAGTCACCCTGAGCTTGCCGGCAATCTTGATCAGATCGCTGAGTTCTTCAGGATGGGCGTCTAACTCCTGAAAGTAGCGACGCTTGAACTCCTCCCATTTTTCCGGATCATGTCTGAACCACTTTCTGAGATCGTCAGTTGGAGCGATTTCTTTAAACCAGCGGTCGATGTACGCCTCTTCCTTCTTTACGCTGCGGGGCCAAAGACGATCTACAAGTACCCGGAAGCCGTCGCCTTTCTCAGGGGCTTCATAGATCCTTTTCACACGAATTGGCATAAATGCACTCCCAAGCTTCTCGGGGAGAAAGGGCTTACTATTTCTTTTCCATCGGGAAGTTGGCTGCATGCCATTCGCGCCAACCGCCTTTGAGGGCATAGACCTTTGGATATCCTTTGGCCAAGAATTTTC
>JBKQMK010000546.1:0-6177 GCA_052146735.1 Desulfomonilaceae bacterium
GGATGCAGTTGTCCGCGTGGTTTGCTCCTCCACACAGCGATGCATTCAAGGCCCTCTCCCACTTTAGCGGAAGACAGCAGCAGCTTTTGGAAACACTGTTTATTAAGGCAGTAAGCGATCATGGGAACATGAGAGGGCGACATCGAGCGTATGCCGCCACGTTCCTAGGAATGATCAATACTTACATCGGCTTGTCCCTAAACGGATATATCGAGTTGAACGACGAGCTAACGTTCAAAGCGGTTCATCAGTTCATGCACGGTATCTTTTCGTGATCGCTTTTTTTTGTCCTCTCGCTATACCGAGCGGTATACAGAGTAGGCACCGGGCAAAAAGCATGGAGGATTACTCATGAAACACTGGGCCCAAGATTCCGTCTTTTACCACATGTATCCACTGGGCTTATGCGGCGCGGCCACGCGCAATGATTTTTGTTCTCCGGTCATTCCTCGACTGGAGGAGCTTTACGGCTGGGTTGACCATCTGCAGAACTTGAGTGTCAATGCTGTGTGGTTGGGACCTGTGTTTGAGTCAAGCGCTCACGGATACGACACAGCAGACTATTTCCAGGTCGACCGTCGCCTGGGAACCAACCACACTTTATCGGAGGTGATTTCTGATCTGCACCAGAGGGGAATCAGAGTAATACTTGACGCTGTGTTCAACCACGTCGGGCGAGATTTCTGGGCCTTTCGCGATGTTCGGGCGAATAACGAGCGCTCAGCTTACTGCGATTGGTTTCAAGGGCTTAACTTTCAAATGCGTAGTCCGTTTAACGACCCGTTTACCTACATGGGGTGGAACGGATGCTACGACCTCGTGAAGCTTAATCTGCGCAATCCGGAGGTCAAGAAGCATCTTTTCCAGGCAGTCGAAATGTGGATTCAAGAATTCAACATTGATGGACTCCGATTAGATGCAGCCGACTGCATGGACATAGGTTTTCTGAAAGAACTTGGTGCTCTTTGTCGAAGCATCCGATCCGATTTTTGGTTAATGGGTGAAGTTGTCCACGGCGATTACCGCAAGTGGGCCAATGCAGAAACTCTGGATTCAGTGACCAATTACGAGTGCTACAAGGGCCTGTATTCCAGCCATGTCGACCGTAATTATTTTGAAATAGGGTATACTTTGAACCGGCAATTCGGCGAACGCGGACTGTATTGCGATATGCCGCTGTATAATTTTGCCGACAATCACGATGTCAATCGGGTTGCCAGCAACCTCACCAATCCAGCGCACTTGCACACGCTCTACTGCCTGCTCTTCACAATGCCTGGCGTTCCCTCGATCTATTATGGCAGTGAGTGGGGGATACAGGCCACCAAGACTAACGGAGACGACAAAGGATTACGCCCGCACCTGGATATCGCTACCGTGGCACGAAAGAGCCCGCATCCCGATCTCAGCAAAACTATCGCCCGGTTGGCGAGAATTCGGCTGAGTTCTCATGCGCTTAAGTATGGGGATTATCATCAATTGTCTGTCGGTCATCAGCAGTTTGCTTTTGCCAGGCAAACACCGGAAGAGTGCGTGGTCGTGTCGGTCAATGCCTCGGACAAGCCAGCTTCCTTCCGATTGGCTATTCCCGCCAATTACGGTAGCCGGTTAGTTGATTTGCTCAATCCGGGAGAAACCTTCCCTGTAATTGACGGACACGCAAGAATAGACCCGGTGTGGCCGTGTTGGGCACGGATAATGGTAGTCAGGTGATTCACCGTTTAAGCGGCTATTCACTGGAGCCGGAAGAGAAGCTCGCAGTTTGTTACGGATTCGCTGTCAGTCACTGACCGTTTTCGAGAATACGTTCATGATGATTACGCCGGCGATGATCAGCCCCATGCCCAAGATGGCGGGCAAATCCGGCACTTGCTTGTATACGAAGATGCCGGCGAGTGCCACCAGCACGATGGCCAGGCCGCACCAGATGGCATACGCGACACCCAGGTGCATGCCCTTCACCACTACCGACAGGAAGTAAAACGCGCTGATATATCCTGCCACCACGATGAGGCTCGGCACCGGTTTGGTGAACCCTTGAGCGGCCTTGAGCGCGCTGGTGGCGATAACTTCCGAAACAATAGCGATGGCGAGATACAGATAGGTCATCGATTAGCCTCCGCGTAATCACCGAACAAGTTCATGCGCTGTTCAAACCCAGTGAAATTTTGGGGACATCATACACCATTCTCAACCCCGAGCTTCGATACCAATAAAGATGTCGTCAGGAAAGGCATCAAGGTCAAACGGATCGTCTCAGAACCTGAGTGAAGGCCATGGAACCGAAACAGAAGAAACAGCAATTTGCAATCTGCATCAAGAATGAGGGCTACAGTGCTTCTCTGGAGTCACGGAAGATCTATTGTGCAGTACGGGGTAGGAGCGACGCCCCTCTTCCTCTCGGAATTCGGAGAAGAGGAGGGGCAGAGGGAAGGAACTGAGGGGAGTAGCCCCAGGTTCACAATAGCGCGTGTGAGGATTGCGCTCAGCGCTCGCTTAGCCAATAATCCCTTTTTCACGCATCTGGGAGACCTCGGCAGCGCTATAGCCGAGGATCGTCGTCAACACCCGTTCGGTATCCTGGCCCAAAGCCGGCGCGCCGCGCCAAATTTTACCTGGAGTCTTATTAAACTTGGGAATGATACCCAGGGCCTTGACGTTTCGGCCCAGGGTCTGGTCCTCGTACTCGACAAAATCGCCGCGGTCATGCCAGTGCTCACTTTCATCGGCATCAATGGCGCTCACGACAATGGTGCAGGCGACCTTGAAACGGGCCATGTGTTCCTCAACCTCCTTTGCCGTACGGCCACCGACCCATTCGCGAGTGATGCGGTCCAGCTCCTGCCCTTTTTCCGAAGAGACCGCCTCGATCGACGAGGAACATTGTTCCCAAGAGTAGTAGGCCGGGTCCAGGCCGATCGCTTTGACAAAACGCTCATACACGGCCGGGCCAAAGGCTCCCACGGCGACCCAGCGGTCCTTGGCCCGAAAAATGTCGTAAGGTTGAAACGCGGGAGACTTGTTACCACAGCGCTGGCGGTTCATTCCGGCCGAGAGGTAGGTAACAAAGGTGTCGGAAAGGACCCGGGCATTGGCCTCGAACTGAGCCACATCGATGACTTGGCCCTCCCCGGTCTGCTGCACGTGCCGAAGGGCAGTCATCGCGCCAAAGGCGGCAGTCAGGGCAGAGTAATAGTCGCTACTCCATGGCCTAATCAGGGAGGGTGGACTGGGTTCGGGAAAACCGCACAGATTAGTCCAGCCGCTGGCGCATTGGCCGATCATGTCATAAGAGGGCCGTTCGCAGACTTCGGGAACCCCTCCAAACTGTGGCCGACCAAATCCGCTGATGTGGACAATGACCAGGGTAGGGTTGACTTGCAGGCACATTTCGTCACTGATGCCATACTTGTCCAACCAGACCAAGTTCTCGAACCAGACGTCCACGTTCTTGATCAGGCCCAGAAAGATTTCCCGGGACTCGGGGATATTCATGTCGAGTTCAACGGCCATGCTGAGGCGGTTGCGGGCGTCCTGTGCCCAACTGGAGCTGACCTTTTTGTCACCGTCTTTGACAAATGGGGCCAGGGTGCGGTACGTGTCGCCATAGCCGGGGCGCTCTACGTGGATGACCTCGGCACCAAAGTCGGCAAACATGGTGGCAGCGTGGGGCATGGCGATGATGCTGCCGGTGGAAAGAACTCGGATTCCCTCCAATGGACCAAAGGAAGGGATCAGAGCCGGAGCGGGAACACGCTGCATCTTTTCCAGGTGTGTCATGATGTTTCCTCCTCTTTGACCGAAACTATGCGGCGGTCCTGCAGCTTCGGAGGCATTGAGACTGCGGACCGGACCTGGCATGGTTCCTTGAGCCTCAGAAGCTATTTTGAATTTGGAGCAGCAAAACTTGTGCCACTGCCGGAAACCAAAGGCATTAGTCAGAGGCTGTGAGTGACGAACTAAGATTTGCCGGCACTATCTCAGGCCATCACTGTATGTCAGAATATTTTACTATCTGTAAAACTTGGCGACCCACCGCAACCGTTGCTGGAGCCTGGCGGCCCCACCCAAAAACTGGTACAGGTTCTGAGTCAGTGTTGTGGCAGAATCTGAGGCCGATACTTGGTCAGTACTATGGATCACTCGGATTTTCAGGATTATTTCTTCGCGTATAAACGGCTTTAAGGTGCCGTTATAATATAGTTTGCAGTCCACTGTTGCGAGGAGGCTCGATCTTGAGTAATAGTGACAAAATCTCTAGGAGGTAAGTAACATGCACGTATTGGTTCTTTACTACTCAAAAAGTGGCAACACCCGGAAGTTCGCGGACTTTGTGGCAGAAGGCGTCAAGTCAATAGCAGGAGTGGACGCTGTTATGAAATCCACGCAAGAGGTTACCAAGGACGATTTTGTCGATGCTGCGGGAATCATAGCAGGCTCACCGGTCTATTTCGGGGTCATGGCTGCTGACTTGAAACGAGTCTTTGACGAGTTTGTCGGCGTCCGCAAGCAGATGGAGAATAAAGTGGGCGCGGCGTTTGCGACCTCGGGTTTCTGGGCCGGCGGCAATGAAACCACGATCATATCGATCATACAATGCCTGCTTATCTACGGAATGATCATCGTAGGCGACCCTATGTCCGCAACAGGCCACTACGGTGCAGTCTCTGTAGCAGCACCGGACGAGAAGGCGGCAGATACCGCTCGGAAACTTGGGGCCAGGGTTGCTGAACTCTGCAAGAAGCTAAGCGGATAGCCCGTCTTCTTACTGAGTTACTAGTGGGGGCGGAAGTCAGCACGCGACAAGAAATAACTATGGTGTCTCTGGAATTTCTTCCGGAATTCCATTCGGAGCAGAATATGATTATCCGTAATGAGAGGGAGTCCGATGTTGAAGTAATATCTGAGGTCACCAGATCGGCTTTCGAAAATCATCCATATAGTAATCAGACAGAACAATTCATAATTAATGCGCTGCGAGCTGCCAATGCGCTTACTATTTCACTGGTCGCGGAGATTGGCGGGAAAGTGGTAGGCCATATAGCTTTCTCGCCTATAACTATTTCTGACGGCAGTCATGATTGGTATGGTGTTGGCCCTGTCTCTGTATTGCCGGAATGCCAGAAACAAGGTATCGGAAAATCCCTCGTTCAGGAGGGCTTGTCCTTGCTGAAAGCCTTAGGAGCCAAAGGCTGTGTTCTTGTGGGCGACCCTCAATACTATGAACGGTTCGGCTTCAGAAACCTTCCGGATTTGGTCCTTGATGATGTTCCACAAGAGTACTTTCTTGCCTTGCTGTTTGATAAGAATAGGACTCAGGGCGTCGTGGTGTTTCACAAAGGTTTTTCTGCGACTGGTTAGCAACCATGGGGAATTCTGGGGACATCGTATATAATTTACCTTGGGTCATAAACTCAGCATGATGTATCTCGATTCGACTGACAATCCCTCCCATCAGGGATTATCGCCCCGTCCTCGCGGGTCGATTGGATTCAGCTCTCAACTGGGGAAGGTACCGTATCCCTGAGGGCTAAAAGCCGGGGCGGAAGCCCGTGGCCTAAAAAAAATGAGTATGATGTCCCTGGAATTCCGCCGAATCCCGCCGATAGATGATTTGTAGGGCGCCCCTCGAATGTCTGCAATTTGCCGGTATAGTCACAGTGGTTCTGTGGCCGTTTCTTAGTAGCGATTTGTTTTAATCGCCAGCCACGGTGTATGCTTCAATTCCCGCTGTAATGTATTCCGCCAGAGCCCCCCTTTTCGCTATTGAGTAAATTAGATCCGACGATTTTTCATAATGTTCAATCATTTCTTCCAGCGGTTGTGCCCTACGCTGGAACTTGAAGTCCATTCCGGCGTACGTGACCGCCGCGACGAGGACGAGCTGATCACGAGTTCGACGTTGAAGGAACCTGACGAGCTTGCGTTCCTTAGGGCTTGGTGCAGACATGTATTTTTGCCAAGCGGACACATGGTGGAGTCCCTCATCCAGACCATACATTGCTCGCAGCTTAATGTCTTCGTCACTTCGGTCTTTGGCCATGCGAATAATTCTATGGGGCTATCCGGACAACTCAACCGGATACTATATGTTGTGGTTAGACACTTTCGAGCAACCGCCTCGTAACACATCGCCTGTTACTGGCTTTATGGCAACTGCTTGCTGCACCAGTCGGT
>JBKQMK010000547.1:0-13294 GCA_052146735.1 Desulfomonilaceae bacterium
AATTTCTACGATCCTTCTCAGGTCATGCACCCTCCTTAGTGCAGTCGGCTTTGACCGGCAGGCAGCCGGTAATGGTTTACGATTCGTGACTAAATTGATCCGTAACATTAGTATGATGTGGTGATATAGTTGATTTATCGTTGGATTGTTGCCACAACCCTAGACAAATTGTTTCCTTTTCTCCGTGTGCCTATATATACATGTGCAAAGATAGGAAATCTTGTACACACTTTTTTGGACCGAAAAGCAGGCAAAATGGACTTAACGCTGCGTAATAACGGGAATTAAAATATTTCATTTTTTTTTGCATTTGATTGTCGGCAGGATGTTGATCGCGAACTACTTGACCATTTCCCCAGGGATGATGGGGAGACGTCAGGATGGAGAGCGGCGAGAGGAATAATGATAAGGAAATGAAAGGGAGTACTGAAATGCCGGGGGATCGGCTGCAACGTATCCGCAGAAAACGGCCTTTGATGTTCGGCGCGATTATGGTGTCGCGGGCGAGTCTCCCGGCGGTCAATGCCATAAAATTTGCCTATAATTGAACCTGAAAGCTATACTGCCTTGGCTATCTCCATCGCCATCGACAACGGGACCTCCAGATGAAGTTTTCTCCTGAAGAGATAGAGAGAAAGAAGTGCCTAGCACAGGCCTGGCTGGAGTACGGGGAACGATACGCTGTTTTCCGGTCAGGAGACCAACCCAACCCAGACGCGTGGGAACCGGACATACCGGCGCCCGATGCAAAGGGAAGGACACACCCCGACGCGCTCAAAGTCTGGTACCTCTTACCCGAGATGATGGACTTCCTTGAAGCCCGGTATGGCATCACATCCCAGGACTCCCCGTTCGTCTTTGACTGCCCGGTTAGGAAGCTCCAGGGAAGAGTCTCATTCCATGACAAGGCGGAAACACGCTACTGGGCTTGGAAGGGAGATCTCGCGTGGATCAATCGTCCAAAGGATGACGACCCCGCGTGGTATGCGAAAGCGATTCGGCTGTCCATTGGCAAAAATGGGAAACTCGGATTCTCGTGCACATCCCAAACCTGTTTTAGGATGTGGTGCGCTCTGCACGTTACTCAGAAGCATCGTCTGGAGAATGTGGACATTTACAAGCTGGTGCAGGTATTCGAGGCACTGACGAGAGCGGAGACGGCGAAGAAGATAGTTGCTCGGCATTTCGGAGAAGACCTGGGCAAGTTCAAGTCCTTGGGGGTCGGAAGAAAGAAGCAGTACCGGTTCAGGGTCCCGAAGAAGGACATATACCAGCTGATAGCCCGCTACGGAGAGCTGCACCGCAAGGACACCCCCCGATTGTTAGGTGACGTTCGGAACCTAATCCGTTATTCACGCCCGGTGCTCCACCACGGGAGGCTTTTCTCTCCTGACTACGTTCACGTTAGCCGGTCCCTGCTATTTCACGACACCATTGATGAAATGGGGGCGGCAATCAGGCTGTTCTTGTTCCTACTGATTCGTCAAGAGGAAGAGGCGAGCCACAATCGCAGCGGTGTCAGGATATCCGCCGCACAGCTTTCTAAGGATTCGGGCATACCCAGGCCGACCTTGATCCGTTATCGGAATCATTTACGTTCGCTCGGGTACCTGACTATTCGGGAAGGCGTCTGGACGGTGCACTATAATAAGCTAAAAGTGGTGGACACATGACTATATCATTATATTCCAATATTAATATGTTACATAAAACCGTACCTAATAAAACACTTATAGTATATAAAATGTAACTCGATACGTTACTTCATCACTTAGTACTTATTCCTATCTCAGTATAGCACACAGAGGTTACAGTGGAACACATGTATCAGTGGCCCCCTCTTGGCGGTACAACACTAACGTTCACTAAAGCTGCGAACCCCGAATTTTTCGGTTCAATAGGCGGCACCAAGTATGTGACTTTGAACATTCACAGCAACAATTCACCCACTTGGTGCCCGAGTCCGGTTACTCTCGTATGGCACTGAAAAGAACCGCCAAATGGATGGCTGGCGGCGATACTGACATTTTTTCGGGAACATTCCGGCAACCCGGGAGTCGTTGTTCAGCATAGTGTTCGAATGATCTCGTGTCCTGTGAGGGGGTGCAAAGAAAGAATTGCGGCTACGCAGGGGGCTTCCTGGGGGCTGGAGCAGTTTTGTTTAACCGTCACGTGATCGCCATAACCACGATAATAGTAAAGAGAGCCGCCTAATTTGCGGCTGTACACAGCTACTCCGTCAATTACGAAAGGATCTAACAATGGTACGAAGAACTCTTCTGTGGGGCATGCTCGTGGTGTTAGTGTTTCTGTTTAGCGGTATTGTTGCCGCCTGGGGACTGAACTGTGACACCCGTCCACTGAAACCTGACGGATCGGTCTGCGACGATCAGCAGAATTGCCTCGTGAATTTCGCCGGATACAGTTGGTGGACCAACTACATGTTCAATCTAGAGGGGCAGAACAAAGGCTATTATTTCAAAGGACAGCAGTGGGACCCGCGACTGGTCTATGCCGACAACAACGGGCTTCATCTCCAGATGAAGAAAACCACATTGCCGAACGCAAACGAGCAGTGGTCTTCGACCGAGGTCGTGCTCTATGGAGACGGAAGCGGACCCGTCGTCCAAGGTTACGGTCTGTATCTGGTGGCCGTGAGCACTAAAGAATCCTTCGACGCACTTGGCAGAGCCAATTGCACATTCGGGGCTTTCACTTACCAGTTCAACTCGGACTCATCCGAAACCAACACGTACCACGAACTGGACATGATAGAGACAGGCTGTCTGGGGCAACAGTGTGCAGATTCGAATGCTCAGTTCACAATACAGCCGTGGGACGCATGGAAATTCAACGTCCACCGGATCACCATCAAGAAGGACGTAAGGGATATTACCGTGGTCATGGAATGGCGCGGTGATCAGAACGCTGTGACTTTCAAAGTGTATTATGGAATTTATGACTTGGATCACTTGCCTTCCTCACCGGATATCTTTTGGAAGACGAACCAGGAACAGCAGTGGCGGTTCATTCCGAAGAGCGATTGCCAGCCTATCCATCTCAACCTTTGGCGGGGAGACCCGGGAAAGGAACCGCCTGGGGAGCAGGAGGTGATAATCAAGAAATTCCAGTACCGGAAAGCCGCGACGGAGGCTCCTGAGGGGAAGTAGGTCTTCTAACAGGGCTCCTTCCATCTCGAAGCGCGTGCTATCCGTATAACAGGACCACAAATAGCCTTGCGCCATCTTATGATATATTCTCCAAGCAGCTTCTGTGTCGTAAGGAGCGACTCTTCCTCGTAAAACCCAAGGGCTGTGCTTATGGTAACCGTTGGTCGGGAGGAGTGATTCGTTCCCCCTGATTTGGTCTCTGTACATTCATTCCGGCGGTTGGCGGCTATTGCTAGTCGCGCCATATCACGACGTTTTTCAAATTGCTCTTGCCTTGAAGGTAAATCTTGATACTGGCTTTTCCCATGACTCGGGAAGAAGCCAGAGCCATCGCCTACGGCGATAGAGAGATAATCATCGAGGTCCTATTGCATTTGAGCACAAGGATCGAGGAATTGGAGCGTAAAGTGGCCCTGCTCACGAGAGATTCTTCCAATTCCTCCAAGCCACCATCTTCGGACAGTCCGGCAAGCAGACCGGTAATTCGACGGCGCAAGAAATCCAGGCATCGCAAACCTGGAGGACAACCTGGTCACAAGGGGACAAACAGGGATCTGGTTCCCTGTGAGAAGGTCGATCTGATCCAGGAGGTCCTTCCCGAGTCGTGTGAAAGTTGTCACAATCCTCTTTATCTCGGCTTGGACGGCAGCCGTGTGCTCGGTAACTACCTTCGTTGCCAGGTGATAGAGATTCCCGACATCAAACCAGGCATCACCGAATACAGGCTGCGTTGTGTGGAATGTGCCTGTGGCGCTGTCACCTGGGCGGATGTTCCACCCCAAGCTCGATCCGGCTTTGGTCCTAGGCTTACCGCTCTCTTGGCCTACCTAACCGCTATGCATCGGGTGACCCGGCGAGGGTGTCAGGAGCTTGCTCGGACTTTGTTCGGGGTTGACATCTCCCTCGGCTCCGTGTGCAAACTTCATGAGGAAGTCTCCCAGGCGCTTGAACCATGCTGTGAGGACATCAAACAAGCTCTGCCCAAACAAGAAATCCTCAATGTGGACGAGACCGGCTGGAAGAGCATGGGTAAGGGAATCTGGCTTTGGGTTTTCGTGGCCCCTGCCATGACGTTCTTCACGCTGGCAGCCTCCAGGGGAGCCAAGGTGCTCAAAGGGGTTCTCGGAGAAGTCTTTAGCGGGATCATCTGTTCGGATATGTTCTCGGCCTACAACGCATACCACAATGGGGGCAGACAGATTTGCTGGGCGCACATCATCAGGACCCTCAGAGGTCTCAAACATGCCTGCCGGAGTCCCGATGGCGTACGGTTCGCACGATGGATGCTTTCGGAAATCGGGCGCATGTTCGCCCTCTGGCACGCTTTCAAAGACGGGCGTGTGGACAGGCAGACGCTTGTCAAGAAGTCAGTTCCCATTAGGGCACGCATGAACCGATGCCTCCAAGCCTACGAATTGTCCAAGGATGCCGATGTGGCACGTGCTGCCAGGGGACTTCTCAAACATTGGAACCACCTGTTCACCTTCCTGGATCATAAGGGTGTGGAACCCACCAACAACAGCGCTGAGCGTGGAATCCGTCCTGCGGTCCAGTGGAGGAAAATCTGCTTCGGGAACCAGTCTGAAAAAGGCGAGTTGCTCACCGCCCGACTCCTTACCGTTACCAGGACCTGCATCATGCAACGAAAGAATACCTTTGATTTCCTCGTTCAATCAATCAGAGCACATCGGGAAGGACTCTGTCATCCTTCATTGGTCAGCCTCTCCCGCTGAACGATTACCTTAAAAAACACATCAGCCAACCCGCTGTAAAGCTAACAGAGATAAGCTTCGGTCTGATCGCCATCTGAAGGGCATATCAGCAAATGGAGAGGTAGGGATAAGGGTTAACAGGTATGGAGGTGTAAATAGATATGTAGTTATGGTTAGTTATGTAGGGGCAATGCTTCACGTCGGTGGCCTCCTCAAGACCACCAGAGAACGGCTTCTCAAAGTCCTCTAGGCTTTGTGTAATCAATTCTGAGCGATTTTTGGGACGGAACAAGGCGATATTTAGTCAAGGTGGTAGAGAGTCTCTTGCCATAAGAGGAAGTGGTATGTTCGCGTGGCTTTGGCCTTTCCATTGTCTCGGTATTACCGAGCCGTCTTCGGGGTGTAAGCCAAGCCTGAGATTTTGCAGGACGGTGGAAACGACAGAAAGGCACGCTCAGGCACGGGTAAAAACCATGTATGCGGCGAAGGATAATGGCCATGGTTTCCCCTTCGAGACAGAAACCGAGGCGAACTGCAGCTTTCTTCAGGTTAGGAGACCATCGAATGAATGGTCAGCGGTGTTGCCACCGGCAGGGTGGGGTGCTCGCCGCATAATCCCCAGCTAATGTAATGCTGAAATATAAGTTGCCGTCAGGTCGCTATTCGAGCGGACATAATTCCTTGACACAATGACTTTTTATGATATATATTCACTTGTAATGATATAGTGTTATGCATGTTTGTTTTATTGCCTCCAAGAAAGAGGTACGGATTGAAGTCGAAATCACAACCCAAGTGGACTGCTCTGGCTTCTGTCTTCTTGGTACTTATGGCGGTTCTAGTCTCTCCGAGTCACTGCCTTGCCGGTGATAGTTCGTGGTGGGGATCCTCCGCATGGTGGGACTGGTCTGACTTCAGAGGCGGAATCGGGGCCCGTGTCTTTCTCGCCAGGTTGGCTTCAGCAACTCTAACCAAGGGGGGCCGGGATTTCGACTTGAGGGATGAATACGGCTTCTCCGATGCGCCTGAACCATTCACGGAACTTTGGGGGATATTTTACATCGATAGGCTGGGACTCCACTTCAGTGCTGAAGGAAATAATTTGGTGGGGCAGCCCGACCCCATCAAGCTACAGACGCTAGGGCTAACCGTCGCGGGGCTCACTGGTTCACTGGGAGCTGAACTGCAATTCAGCTCCTCGCGCCTCGGACTGGACCTCGATCTCATACGCTATCCCTTTTTCAGGTTCGGGATCGAATATGACTACTACTTAAGCCAAGTGAAATTCCTAGACTACAATGCGGCTCGGTACACAGGGGTCTCGCCGATGACCTTAGGATTTTATACCAGGGCGATTCCCGGGCACATCCGCGAGGTCCCTTTCACGGTTCAGGCTCGCTTCCGTTTCCCCATGCCGCTGGTGAACCGGCAAGCAGAAAGCAAAATTACGGACTGGGAGATCTCCGGTGGCTTGCGCCCCGCAGTCTGGGAGACGAGCCTTTATGGTCATGCCACATTCTCTTTCGATATCGAGGCCGGATTTCGCTCGGTGAGCCTTGATGCAAATCCTCAAAAGACAACTCCGGGCAATTTCATCACTACAGATGCGTACGGCAACCAATTTCTAAACATTCAAGACGATGGGAATCCCGATGTGAATCTGAAAGCTCGTTGGCAGGGTGCGTTTTTGCAGGTGGGGATGTTCTTCTAGGGACTCCGGTTTGCCGGCCTACTTTCCCTAAGCTTCTTCGGTCCCATAGATCCTGTAACCGAGAAGGTGTCTACGCAACAGATCCAAGGCCTGCATTGCCGCAAGTGTTTTCGCCACTGAATCGTAAGCGAGGCAGGACGGCCGGTTACTCGACCGCCCCCTGACAGATCACGGCATGCGGTATTCCGACGCCGGGATCTTCAGAGCTGCTCGCTTTCGCCGGGTTTCGCTATTCCCCGCAGTGAGGTTTGCACGATTCCTTGCAGCCTTTCGTATCCGGGTCATCTTTCCTTTATGGGCTTCGCGGCTCCGTCGCCCCCTTCCCTATGTGGTCGGCTCTCCCGGCTCAGAGTACTATGGGGCGATCTGGCTCCCCATTGCCCATCGGGTAGCCTTCGTGCAGTTGGTACACCCTACCTCACAAAGGAGACAATGGGGTCTCCCAGGTTCCTGGTAGCTCTCTTCCTGGGTCGCACTCTCCCCGACCCCTGCAGACCCTCGGGGATCTCACCGCGAACGATCCCTCCGTATTGGCTTCCGGCCTGGTAACGCAGTGGCGGGCTGCTATTGTAATGTCTCGAGGCCGAATTGCTTCGGGGAGGCTCAGTCTCCCCTTCTGCCCACAGGATCCTCTGAGTACGCTTCGGATATTTCGTTCGTTTGCCCTACATAGCATCCTCCTACATATCCGCAACACTCGACACGGTGGCTGGTTAGGGCCTTACCCGGCGAAAACTTGCACCCTTCCAGAGACGCCGAGCTTCGCCTGGCGCACTACAAATTAATAGTTGTGCCAGATATCTTCATAGCTGATAGCCTTAGCTCAGTGATGCCCCTAGCCCTCGCCCTCTTTGCCCTGGAGATATTCCCTCTCTGAAAGACTTATAACTTACCTGACTTATACGTGTATTTCTGAAGGAATGCCCAAGAGCTGAAATCCTTACTTGCCCTCTCCAACAAAGAGCTTATAGCTGTAACAGCTCGTTTGATGCTGAAGGATATAGCTATTATTAACTTGCATAGCGGACTTACGTATTTTTTTGCATTTGAGTATTTAGGACAAGAATATCGTAATGGGATTGTTGAAGGACGTGACCACGGAGTCATAGCATCTTGATTGCATGTCACTGTTACTCAATTGATAGGAGTTTGAACATGAAATGCAGAAACGAGTGCAAGTTCCTATTAATATTAATAATAAAGAAACACGGCGCGGAGGCACGGTAGCAACTTCACTATGGATGGCAGAGGGTATTTAGATCACCCGGCGGGCCACTCGAATCTAGAAATACACGGCGAATTCAACGCCGAAATACTTCCATTCCATGTCCAGTTCCCAGTTCTGTGGGAGTGTATTCACCGCCGTCAACGCGGTGTTTCCACTCTTGTCAGTAGTGACATTAAAGAGCTGAATTTGAGCATTGTCTTGAAATTTCAGGTGGTTTTTTTCTACAATTACCTTGCAGGATAGGTCGAACCGGTAGATCTGTGGCCTGAATGCCAACGAAGCTCCGTATATTGTCAACTTGGAGCCGTTGAGCGGAACAATGTAGCGCGCCTCCAAATGCACGGGGAAGCCGAGGATCTCCGGCGGGACGTACCGGAGATAGGACCCCCAGGTAATCGGCCTATCGCCTCTGAGATTGACTGTCTCACTGGTAAGGTAGCTTGAATTATTCACAGGGTTAGCCACAAATACTCCCTGAATCGTCGGGTTGATAAAATAAAAATCAACTGATGTGCCCAGGGTCAGCCACTGGAATTGGACCGCGTCAAAATCGCCGCCTAGGATTAGTCCGCTGAAATCTACGCGTCCTCCGTTTACGCGACGCGTCCTCGTCTCAGCGTTGGAATACACCGCACGGGCTCCGAATCGCCAGAAGCGGAGGTTCGCATACGTGTCATAGCGAAGAGGGCTTTCATCCAGTAATCCAGCGTAGCGGAGATTCAATTCTCCGTCATTGGCTCCAGTCAGCTTTGCTGACACTACATCTCCGGCGCGGAAGCCGGTCCCCAGTTCGCTCCTGAAGGTGCTACAAAGCCCCGTGGCCGGAAAGATGGGACCCACGATGCTCTCAAGGGAACTCAAAGCAAGTAATGAACTGAGCGCGGAACTGTACGACTGGGCAGAGCAGGGGACAAACCCCACCACACAGACTAATACGGCACCGAGAATCACTCGTGATATCGATTTAGCAGCGCGAGAGCGCGTCGTCCTTCTCATGCAGCCCTACACACACCAATAATTAAACTTCAGCCTTCGTATTAGATCACAGTAGCTCATAAACAGTCAAGGAATTTGAGCAAACCCCGCATGAGAAAAGGAGTTGCAGACGCGAGAACCAAGGGCTGTTTTCAGTTCCTGCATGGATTTTTCCAAAGCTGACGGTTGCACAGGTCTTAGCCGGAATTGTGTGACACGTCAGCAATAATTAAACGGTTCATCCCCACGCATGTGGGGAACACTAAGAGACTTCCTCTGTTCAGTAAGGATTAAACGGTTCATCCCCACGCATGTGAGGAACGCGTCATTGTTACCTCCTAGTCATCGAGTATTCGACGGTTCATCCCCACGCACGTGGGGAACGCTCCAACTCCAGTTGGCTGGAATCATGAAGCTATTCTCGCAGACCGTTCTCTAGCGACTCCAAACACTCATTTTTTTTCGCCTGTTTGCACTTAGCCTTCCCTCGGTTTGAGCGATCCACACGAACGACCTCCTCCTCTCTTCCAGCAACACTCTCAGCAGTGCAGGAACCCCGCTTACCTGGTTCAAGTATTAGACCGGCAATACGACTGGTTGGCACATGAGTTCTTATGTCAAGCCCGCCAAGTACTACGAAGGTACCATGCAACATGAATAGATCGTCTTTTGCAACAAATATTATGGGAAGCCCCTCTCTAATACCAGCACGGTTTGAGCGGCTACAGGTTGGTCATAGTCTCCTGACAAGGAGCATGCCGCAACCGAACCCCTTGCAATGTCCGATGCCTCGGTACAGGGTGTCTATGAATTTCTCTGGATCAACCACGGTGAGCTTACCGTTGTAATCCAGGGAACTGAATCTGATCGAAGCCTGCCCCCTTCGGTTTGACAGCTTGTGCTGTCGATAGCTGTCCACCCTCACGTCCTCGTTGCGGAATGAGAAGCCCAGACGCTCTGCCCGTGTTGTCAGCCACTTGAGGCCTTCGATTTGTATGAGGTCGGTCCGGTTTGGACGATCTTGTCCCGCTGCTTCAAGTTGCTTAATATGAAATTTCGCATCCATGATTACATCATGCCGGGCTTGCTTGCCTTTTTCGCCGCTTCTTTTCGCCCGGACCGGGTTGGCCCTAAGTGAGAAGGTCAATGTCTCACCAGTACGAATCTTGGGGGAATAATGTTTGGTTTCCAGGTGCCAGGCAGGGTCGTCACAGATTGGCTTGCTTCGGGAGACTACATAAAAGCACGGACAGCCTCCTTCTTCTTCTTGTCGGTAAACGAAATTGCGTGGAACGACATGAGGGGAGGCCAACATATTCCAGAGTTTCTGGTGGACAAAGTAACCGTCTCCGCGCAGGACTTGCGACAGTTTTGTTACGTCCGTGACATCTGAACACAGCACGATCTTACTGAAAAACATGGGCTACCTATCCTCATTTTGGGCAAGCCCCAGGCAATGCTCAGCGCGATCCGAGAACTGCCAAGAGCGACGATGCAGAGGCATATCTCGGCGTCTGGTTGTGTGATGAGATCGCATACCCGCATCGGGCAACTCTTCCCAATAGAGGAACACTATATCACTGCTGGGCAGGGAGGAAAGAAGTTCTGCGTCCGGAAACTTAGTTGTACCCAACGCATGACGAAGGTCCGGACTACTAACTATTCGCGCATCCAGTGGCAGCGCGGGTGGGCATGATTTGCGGCCCAGATAAAGCGGGAAACGGGGGCACTGCAAGGCGCTTTTAAGAGCTTCCAGTGTAAAAGGTGCCGGAGGGCGGTCAATCCATAGGCACGCAAGGTAGAGGGCATCACAGTAATAATCTCGGCTGGACAGGACGGTCTTAAGCTCGGCAGCGTTGAGCTCGTCCTTTCTGGTCAAGTGCAGAACACCGAGCCGGGTCGGTGGCACCTGAGCAGTGTGGTAGTCACGCAATACGGTTCCAGGCGCGTCAACGCGCACAGCGAAACCATACGTGTCTGCTAAACGAGCGAGTGACTCTTCATCGTCTCGCTTGATCCCTAGAGCCGCCCCCAACAGTCCCAACACAGCCGATTTTGTAGGATGGGCAAAACTCGGACGGTATTCCCCCACGGCAATGTCGCCCCAGGAGACCATGGGGCCGTACAGTCGAAAAATCAGGTACTCTCTCATGGGGATCACTCCGTAGCGAACTTGATGATTTCGTTCAGGCTTCCCTGACCGGTTGCCGCATTCATAATTCGGTGTTCATCCGCGCAGGGTCCATACACGTTGTTCATTTTTTCCTGTGTGTCTTCGAGCCTTTTTATGGCATCCGCCAGCATGTCGTTCCCCGTCACGGGCTTAAGAAAGGCTACGGATAGAGAACGCGGCTGTTGGTCGCCCTTTTCCACGAGAATGTACGACGCGTAGGCTCGGGACGCGAAACTACTCTGTTTGCCTCGAGGTGAGACCAGAGCCGCAGCTTTCACGAGTCCTGAGAGAGCTTGCCGTGCTAGCTCCTCTTGGTCGCCAAGGTTGTTCCGGAGCGAGCGTCTGTCAACGCATAGGTACAGATAGAACAGTCCGGCCGCAAACTCCGTTTCACCCACGTGCCCCGCACCCAGATCTTCCCCTTCGCGATTGAGGTCGTCGACTGCGGTAAAAAAGTCGTCTTCCACTGCAACTTTGTGGACAGTAATTGCGTGCGCTATTTGTGCTGCCGCTTCGATGTTGAATTCGGGCTTAGCTGCCAACATGCGCCCAAACAAAGCAATATCTGCTGCTGTGTGTTGCTTCCGTAGGAGTTTTAGGTCTTCCTCGGTTGGTGCGCTTCTAGAATCTACGAGCTTTCGGACCAAGTTATCGATGGCCGTTTCTTCCTCAGGAGTGAAGTGAACCAGTTGTTCTATTTCGAGCTCTTCCAATGGCTTCTTCGTGTTGGCTCTCTTAGGTTTGCCGAAAATCTCACCAATTTGCTTGCCCCACCTCTTGGCATCACGCTCGGGAACCCCAGAGTGCAGAAGAGATTCGAACACCCTGACTCCCATGACTTTTGTGCGGGTTCCTATGTGGCCTTTGAGGCCCTCTTCAAAGACTTCCGAAGTTCTCCAAGCCCTTTTGAGGCTCTGGGAAGAAATACGCAGTCGAGTGCTTCCTCCCATAGTTGCGGTTTTGGGCCTTCCCAAGTCATCTCGGTTGAGGTTCGACGGAGGGTAAGAAGTAAGCATGTGAATTTGAACAAATCTGGCCATGGCAGGCTCCTTTGGCATGGAATCAATCTGCAGTCGGGGCGGTGCCGTAATAGCTATAGGCCCATTGTTTACGAACCGAATCATTCCACCGGTAGGTCGAGCTCGCTAGGCTGTGAAGGTTGACGGCTCCGTCGAGCAGGCGGACCGTCCGAATTAACGCGGGATACAGTTCACAATGATTCTGGAATTGCAGAAGGCGACGGAACCGCAGACCGCTGACGCGAGGTCTTGTCCCCCCCATTTTAGGCTGGGCCATCTGTTCGGCGAAGGTATAGTCGGGCATGTGATTCTTGACATGAGCCAGAATTCCTGCAACCGCGGCGAGAGCTTCATCATCCACTGTTCCCAGTGGGAGCAGGACACCCCGCAGTCGGTAATAAGCTGGGACGAACACCACTGAGACGAGGTTGCGGCAGCGGCGCAAATTTTTCCGATCCCCGCGTGCTTCTTCCAACGATTGCCACCATCGGTGCAACTCCGTACTTACAGCACTATCTGGCGAGAAGTTCAAACACCCTTTTGCAAGCATGTTTTTCATTCCTTCAAATGCCCAACCGGCTGTCCGTCAATAAGCTTTCTGTCTCGGAAGATCGAGAAAGTCGGTAACCTTTTTACCGCTGTTCCACCTAGCGAGGTGGTTTCGAGCCAGAGCGATTCGCTTGGGATTCGCATCCTGAATAGGTCCGCCTGCCACAAGTTCATCAAAAATGCGCAGGGCAGTCGAACACAGAAACTGATGCCACCTGATGCGTAGCGAATCGGTACTGCGTTTGGACGCCAGTGCCTTCTTCAGGTCCACCGCAGCGGCATAAAAATCGAACTCGGTGGCATGCCAAAACGTCTTGTCCAGAAAACCGAAATCACCTTTGACATCGGCAGGTCGTTGAAACCACGCTTTCTTGATACTACTCCTCAGGTTGCTGTGGACTTGATTAGCCGCCCGTATTAACTGTGCAATCTCGTACTCATAGCCTGCCCTAGCTGCCTGAATTATGCCGGGGAGCGGCATGATGCTTTCATACCAGCACCGAGCTTTCATGCTATCCATGTCATATCCAAAGGCCCACAGGCGGAAATTCAGGCGCGTCTGCCGGAGTGTGCGGAATTCATGAACAACGTGAGCTGGCTCGGCAAGGTTGTCCGCGTCCTCCTGGACCAAACCAAGCCAATGGCGATAGCTCACCCCTCCAGGCTGTGCGTGTCTTGGAAGCCTGGCCCCACTGCTGTCACTAAAATGCGGGGTCAGCGGATGTCTCCACGATCCTTCATAGTTTACTCCATAATT
>JBKQMK010000548.1:0-6264 GCA_052146735.1 Desulfomonilaceae bacterium
AAAATCGCATCGTCAAGCGTCCGTACAAACGAAAAGCCCGACGACAGGACATCAGAAGCCGCCAGGCTTCTCTCGGTACGCATACACGGTATGGTGATAAAATGTGGACTCCTCATATCACATTGAATTTTGATGGCAAGACAAAAAATGCCCGCAGCATACAACGTGAGAAGATTTCCCCTCTGTGCCTTCAAATGGAGAGCTGCGCCACGCCCCCCGGCGACAAATTAAATCTTCGAAAATCGCCCATACTTTCCCTTTACCTAATTTTGAGAATCGCTCAGAATCGATTACACGAAGCCTAGAGAACGTGCCGGGATCTCTCCTTCCTGGTTCCCGGCAAGCCCTTCTTTCTTCTCCGCAACTGTCGCTCCTGGTGGACACCAAAATTTAGAGTGATCCATGGCACCCAAGTGATCACCGGCACCTCTCAACATACCCTTCCGTCTTCAGTGAAAGGCCTGAAAGGGGCGGCTGATTTCAGACGTTCCCGGGCTTTTCGTTTTTCTAGAGATGAGGTAAAGAAGGAATGGCGCCAGCGGAGGGATGCTTTTTAACCCGTCATTCCCTGAGAGTGGACATTCAATCAAGGTAAGGGTCTCTAAAGCCCCGGATGTTTAGGACATTCAATGCCGACGCCATTCAAAAGGGTTGCAAAGGAATCAGAAGATCTGGACTGAGGAGATCCCCATGCGCGAGTGACCGGATTGTAACTTCGAGATAAAACGGATGGATAAAGGTATAACTTCTCAACGCACCCTTCCTACGCGTCAAAATAACTGATTTCACTTAATTGTACATGTGTAAAAATAAGTCAAGAAAAAAGTACCATTACATTTTAGTAAGTTAAACTAAAAACCAATAAGTCAATTAATGTTTGTTAATCGTTGTCCTCATAACTTACGAAAATATAATATTAAAAGCGATATTCCTAAAATGACGTCGGCCCCTTGGATTACAGCCTAGTCAGTCACGGGATGATTTTGGACATGGCCCGGCGAACTCCCCCTGCCCACACAACTCACCAATTCTCTCCACTCCTTTCGCAAGGCCTCCCTTCTACTTCCTCCAACTTTCGCTTCCGATGGACACCATTTGGACACCGAAACTCTAGCGTGATTCATGGCACCACATCGAGCACAGCGCCCTCCTGAAATTCGCCTTCAGAAATCGGGCATTTCTTGTGGCAAGTGCTCTAATCCAGAGTCTGGCGGTAGCGTTTCGCGCCAACCGCCAGTGCAACGACAGCAAAGAGTGCGATCTGCCAAAGGTTCACCACGACGTCTGCCAGACCGTTTCCTTTGAGTAGGATGCCCCGTACGATCCTCAAAAAATGAGTGAGCGGTAAAATCTCGCCGATCATCTGCGCCCAATTTGGCATGCCCGGAAAAGAAAACGCGAATCCGGACAGGAGTATGTTCGGCAGAAAGAAAAAGAAGGCCATCTGTATGGCCTGGCGCTGATTCTCGGCGATGGTGGAAAAGGTCACTCCCATCCCCAGGTTTGCGACGATGAACAGAAACGTGACGGTCAACAATAGCGTCAGACTGCCGACCATTGGCACTCCGAACAGAAAATGTCCAGCAATAAGGATCAACCCCACTTGGATGTAGCCTACGAGGATATAAGGGATGATCTTGCCGATTAGCACTTCGACAGGCCGCGTGGGCATTGAGAGAAGGTTTTCCATAGTGCCGCTCTCGCGTTCACGCGTGATCGCCAGGGAGGTGATCATTATCATCGTCATTGTGAGCACAACGCCTAGCAGGCCGGGCACGATGTTGTATTGGGTGATGGCCTCGGGGTTGTAAAGCGCGTGGACACGCAAATCGATTGGACCGCTCGTGCCTGAGAGAAAATCGAGGGGTCCCTTCAGATCGTTTTGCAGCGCGGTTGTCAGCAAGGCCGTGACAGAACTGATGGCATTGCTGGTGGTGCCGGGATCGGTTGCGTCCGCCTCCACGAGAATCGCAGGCTTGTCGCCCCGGAGGAGGTCTCGACTAAAATTCTGCGGAATGTTTATGACGAATTGGACTTCGCCCCGGGCGAGTGCGTCGCGTCCTTCAGTTTCCGTTTTGACCTGCCTCACGAAATGAAAATAACCGCTATTCTGAATTGCATACAGCAAAGTTCGTCCCTGAGGACCGTTATCGGCGAGAAGCACAGCGGAAGGTAATTGCTTTGGGTCCGAATTGATGGCATAGCCGAAAAGGATGAGCTGGACCAGCGGGATCCCGATCATCATCCCGAATGTCAAGCGATCCCGGCGCATCTGGATGAACTCCTTCACCACCATTGCCCAAAACCGCTCCAGCGAGAATTTATACCACCTTTTCATGATGAAGACCTGCCTTTCGCTTTCTCCATCAGGTGAATGAAAATGTCCTCAAGCCCGGATTCGGCCTGGCGCCATTTATACTCGTCCGTGCGAAAGGGATCGATAGCTCTTTCGAGTCTGGCTGCATCGACTCCACTCACGTGCAAAGCGCTGCCGAAAGCAGCAGCTTGCTCTACATCGTCAAGACTTCGGAGTTGCTCGGCAAGCTCGGCCAAATTCGGACCGCTCACAGACCAGGTGGTCAGTCGGGTCTGTGCAGCGACTTCCGAGACCGTGCCCTGCGTCAGCAGATTGCCGTTGAGGATGAAAGCGAGGCGATGGCAGCGCTCAGCCTCATCCATGTAGTGCGTGGCAATGAGGAATGTCAGGCCTTGGCCCGCGAGCCGATGAATCTCCTCCCAAAAGTCGCGGCGAGCTTGTGGATCCACACCAGCGGTGGGCTCATCGAGCAATAGCAATTTCGGATCGTGAATGAGGCATGCGGCCAAGGCAAGGCGCTGTTTCCAACCGCCGGACAGTTCCCTGGCAAGTTGGTGCTCGCGCTCCTTGAGTCCGAGTCGTTCGACGCTTGCGCTCACAATCTCACGCCGGTTCATCGTAGAATACATGCGCGCGACAAAATCGAGATTCTCATAAATGGTCAGGTCCTCGTAGAAACTGAAGCTTTGGGTCATATAGCCGACTTGGCGCTTTATGGTTTCGCTTTCGGTGATCACGTTGTGGCCAAGGCAAGTGCCGTTGCCCTCGTCCGCACGGAGCAATCCGCACAGCATGCGGATAAAAGTCGTTTTGCCGCTACCGTTCGGGCCTAGAAAGCCGCAGATTTCCCCTTTGCGGACCTGAAGATCAATATGGTTCACGGCCGTCAACTCGCCGAACCGCTTAGTCATTCCATGCACATCGATTGCAAATTCGTCAGACATAGGTCACGAACCCCATTGCACATCTACGGGTTGGCCCGGATGCAAGATCGCCGCTGTTTTGGGGTCGAAGCGTATCTCAATCATGACGACCAACTTGGAGCGACTCTCCTGGCTGTAAATCACAGGTGGAGTATATTCCACCTGCGGGGAAATGAAACTGACCTTCCCGATCAGCGGCTCACGCAGGCCATCCACGAGGACTTGGATCTGCTCGCCATACTGTATCTTGCCAATTTGGGTCTCCGGCACAAAGGCTCGCACCTTAACGTTAGGAGGCGGTAGCAGCACGACGACCGGCCGGCCCGCAGCGACCCATTCACCTTCGCGATAAAGCGTGTCAAAAACCACACCTGCCTGCGGCGCATTCTGGCGCTTTTGAGACAGATCCCACTCTGTCTTGGCGAGCGCGGCTTCCTGGACTTGGACAGTCGCCTCGGCCGCGGCAATCTGGTCAATGCGGGAGCCAAGACGCGCGGTTTCCAGGTCCGCTTCAAGCTGCGCCACTCGTTTACGGTCCTGGTCGCGGGTGGAACGTGCACGGTCAAGGTCTTGCATGGCCCGCGCACCGGTCTTTTCCAATTTATCCTGCCGTTCGAAGTCTTTCTGAGAGAAAGCCAATGCGGCCCGCGCTTGCTCAAGCTGGGCTTCAACAGATTCAATTTCTGTAGGGCGTCTAGGCTTTTTCGCGTCCTCCAAATTTGACCGCGCCTGGCCGAGCTGATGAGCCGCCTGGTCCCGGGCGTCTTTTTCGGGTTGGCTGTCCAGAGTGAAAAGAGGATCGCCGGCCTTCACCCACTGACCCCGCTGCACGAAGAGCGATTCCAACTGGCCCGCAAGGGGCGACGCCACATACACGAACTCTCCCTCAACGTAGCCTTGCACGCGATTTGGTGGTTGAGAGCTGCAACCGGCCAATAAGCATAAGGCCCCAAGTGCCGCGACAATGTGAAAAAACACGTTATTGAATGGTGCATTGGACCCGGTCATAGTTTGGACCGCCCTCCTTCAGTGAGCACCCCCTCAAAAATGACTGTAATTAGGGCGGAAAAACCCGTTTTCGGCCCGAATCCTAATTCTGCCAGTTTGGGAGGATTCATGATTGCCTGCGTCGCGGCCAGCCAAATCTCGACGACCAATGTAGTGGGAATGTCGTTGCGGATAATCCCGGCCTTCTGTCCATCCTCAATCAGCGTTGCAAAATAACGTTGAATCAACTCCCTGCGTCGAGTCTCCACTAGCTTGAATGTCTCCGGTCCTTCCTTCTGCATGTCACGCATAAACGGTGGCTGAAGTTCGTCCAAGTGCTCTTGCATCTTCTCTAGCAGTAGATGCAGCGCGACAAGGAAATCAGAAGACGAATTTGACGTGATTAACTCCAGGTCTTTCTCGACATCGCGAGATTTGTTCAGTAGCACCGCCTCCAGTAGCCAGGTTTTGCTGGGAAAATGCGCATAGAGCGTCTTTTTGCTCATCCCGAGCTCTCGCGCCAGATCATCCATAGTGACGGCACGGAACCCATAGGCAAAAAAATGACGTCGGGCTGCCGCAACAATCCGTTGTCGGCTGGAACTCTCGACAGGAGATACCTGCGCCACTCGCTCGTTCTTCATCAAGGACCTCGCTGGCCTGGGCCTGAATTAGCATTCGTTCGTCATGATACCCAGGAAACGATAATAGTATAATCAGTTTCCTATGCACAGGCAAGGGCCATTTTGGGGTACGATGCGAATGCGCAGACCGAGGGTGGCGGGACGGCATCGATGTTCGCCGCGCAGAAGGGTCACACTTAAGTCGGATACTTGCTTAAAGTGCATGGATCAAAAAAATGAACGAATGATGGGCGACCTTAGGAGAAAAAGCTGGGAATTCCGGGAACACCTTGCTTCACTTGCCGCGCCTCTTCTTTACCTTCAGGGAGCGCTGAGCCTGACCTAACACCGTTCAAGACGGTGGACTAAGCTTCTGAAAAGTAAAACCGTCAAGTCAGTCTGGCTAACTCAACGGTTCTCTTTACCTTGTTCTGGTCAGCGCGGCTGGATTTGAACCAGCGACCACCTGAACCCCATGCCTGAAAAAGTGAACTAGGATTAATCATTTCAACTGCTTGCTGTTACCCGTTGCCCAAAAGAATCCGGACAATTCCAGATAATTCCTGACACGTGTCCGCGAAATGACCACACGGGTCACCGAGACACAGTCTCCCATGCGTGCCAGAGTGGGTGCTTCGAGAGAGTTCCCCAGAAAGGAACCCCTGGGGGGGCCGTCCGTTCATTCGTCTTCTGGGAAGCTGTACCTGCGCAAGACCTTAAACAGCCGTCTTGACGGATCTACTCCAGCCAGTAGCAGGTCCTTAAGTGCATAGTACAAACCTGGGAGTCCCGCTGCTAACAGGAAACTTCGCACGGTTGAGTCACTGACAAATGCCAGCACTGCGGCGACTCTTATGAGCGCGCCAGTTCCTGTCGCAATGTTTCTGAATAAGCCTTTTTTTCTTGGCGAGGTCTGAATGACACGTCGCCACTGGTCGAGAGCATCTGCCGCCTGTCTGTCGTAATCGGCGTAGAAGCCTTCCAATCCCAGAGGCCCCAGAATCGGGTCAACCGTGTTTCCGATAATGCCTCTCAGCTGTTCGAAAACCTCCTCATCGCGGCGAATGCTGACAATATCGGATACCGAGAAACCTCGTACAATTGGGATCGCGAGACTGCTTTGAGCGGCCATTTTCGCTGCCCGAAGAGAACTCTTCTTAGTGAGAAACTCAAACAGTTCGTCCCACTTGTATTCCATTGTACGCCAGCCAAAATCATCAGGAGGTGCATAATCGGCCAACGCCTTACGCGCCACCAATAGGCACTTTATATGATGCATGATGCCATAGTGAGGTCAGTCGTCAATAGTGGACACCAAATGTCTAGGCTGCCCTCTGTAGTTGATAGAATCGATTCTCAAAGGCCGCTGGGGAGAGATAGTCCAGCTTTTTCTGGAGTCTCTGCCGATTGTAGA
>JBKQMK010000549.1:0-13610 GCA_052146735.1 Desulfomonilaceae bacterium
TCGGCCTTTCAAGGCCAAAATCGGGTTCAAAGACCCGATTCATCAGGCGATCGTTGCGAAAAAACTAGGGCTGGACTCTCATAAAATATCTGAAAATCGGAATCCCTTCCATTTTGCAGAAGTCTCGAACTTGAAGGCCGATCTTCTTCTCGAAGGCCATTTCGGCATCTTCGAGACAAAACAAGAGGTGTGAGAATTTATTGAGTATTGGGGATCCTCGCGGGGAAGCTCTCTATACGGTTTTTTGTACTCTTCTCCTTCTGAAATTCCTGGTAGTGGTGGGTATTGATGCAGGAAGCCGAGATGCCGGTTCCCGGCTTGAACTTTTCCGCAAAGGTGGGGTAGCCGGAGGCGGTCTGCACGTAGGTCATCTCGATTTGCACCGGACAAATGGGAGGACGAAGTGAACATAAGAATCAAGAATAATCTCTGGCAAGTGGGCGGAAGAGGGTTGACCGATCCCGCGGACGCCGCCATCTACCTCGTACGCTTCGGCGACAAAGCAGCTCTTATTGATGCCGGAAGTGGGCGAGATCAGCCGCAATTGAGAAAGAACATTGCCGAATGCCTGGAACCAAATGTGCAACTTGAATACCTTCTGCTGACTCATTGTCACTTCGATCATACAGGCGGGGCCCAGGCCGTGAGGGACGAATATGGCTGCCTGGTTGTGGCTCATGAGTTGGATGCGATTTATCTCGAATCAGGCGACAACAGTGTGACTGGGGCCGCCTCGTGTGGAGCACGCCTCGAACCGTTCGCCATCGATATCAGATTGCAGGGCCAAGAATTTACCCTTGCCGTCGGTAGCGGTACTGTTACAGCCATTCACTGCCCAGGTCACTCCCCGGGTTCGGTCGTGTACACTACAGACATTGACGGTCAGCTAATCCTTTTCGGGCAAGACATCCACGGTCCGATCCGTTCGGAATTGCTGTCTGATGAAAAACAGTACCTGGCTTCGTTGGCAAAACTCGTGAACTTGAAGGCCGATCTTCTTCTCGAAGGCCATTTCGGTATTTTCGAGACAAAACAAGAGGTGCGAGAATTTATTGAGGATTGGATATCCCTACCTCCGCCTTTATGTCGGTGTTAGCAACAAACTAGGTCGCTTAAACGACACTCTCATTGAGATGTAGACAATGGGCAAAAGACAGCAGGAAGAAGAATTCGAGGCGTTGAGGAGTAATATGCCTCTGATATTGCCTCGTTTAATCAGATTGAGAGACGTTCCTCATTATTTGGGTATGGACCGCAACCGATTTAGTAGTGAAGTCAGACCGTACCTGACGGAGATCCCCATAGGCAAACAGGGAATTGCTTTCGATAGAATTGATTTGGATGCATGGGTGGATGAATATAAGGATCGCTATGGCCGTCCGGCCATAGCAATGTGGAGAAAACAAGGAACAGAATCGAGCAAAGCAAGGAAACAGCAGATTGACAAGGAATTTGAAGAAGCTCTGAAAAAAGCAATATCACGGAAATGAACCAGTACTTAAAGCTATTTGGAAAACACGATGCACAAAGTCTATTGAGCATCCCCTCTCGGCTTCTATCCGGAATGGAACTCATACAGGGAAAACATCCAGCGGCGGGAGCCCGTTCAGGCGAATTAACGAGATTTCGTTTTGCATTTAACTCTCTCGACTTCCGGAGAGTTCAGGCGGACGAGCCGAGTGGAGAGAGGAAATGCTGCATCAACACACATAAGCTTTCGTGCACTCAGGTTCAATTCTGACGGACTTGTAGCTCCCCGGGAAACGGATGTCTTACAGGGTGGATTGGTTACTTACCCGCACAAGTTAAGCGCATACTCGACTTCTTCAGCTATTACTCCGTCGCCTAGTGGTCGGATGGATTCCAGGATGCCTCGAGCTGCAGTCCCAGCTATCCGTCCGAGCGCCCAGACACACATTGCCTGCACTCTCTCGTCAGCGCTCTCTCGAAAGGCTCGGGCCAGTTCCGGCACCTACCTCGTGTCGCGTGTATTACCCATACTCCTGGCTACGTTCATCTTCCAGCGCCAGATATCATCAGCGGGCATGTAGAACATATGCGGCCAGATGCGTTGCTCGAAATAAGGCCGGTCCATGTGAAGCAGTTTTTCTAATTGGAAGTCCATGCTTTTCTTGGTAACCCGTTCGTTCTCCGGCAGGTCCGCAGCAATCCAGGCGGCATTCCTCGGGCAAACATTCTGACAGCGGTCGCATCCGTATACGTACAGGCCCATGGCTTCCCGAAAGCCCCGTGGCGTGAGACCGGAGCCGTGGTAAGTAAGATAAGAGACGCAGCGCCTAGGATCGATGTGTCGAGGCCCTCTAAGCGCTCCTGTAGGGCAGGCCGCGATACAGGCATTCTTGCACCAGTCGGGGCACCCCACTTCCAGTGTGGGCTGATTCGGCTCAAACTCTGCATCCACGACCAACGCTATAGGCAAAACCCAAGAGCTTCGCCGAGCTAGCGTATTTGAATAGAGAAGGCAGTTCTTCCCGAACGTGCCCAATCCGGCACGCGCAGCGGCCAGTCGATGAGGAAGGTGAAAGGGCACTTTGGAATTAACGCCATTCTGTCTTAAGAAAGAGCGGAAAGCCTTGAGACGCACAGCCAGTCCGTCCTGGGTAACCCGATCATCGTCCAGATAGCACCGACCGAAAAATGGTTCCAGATTTCGGGGATAGCTTTTACGGAAGTATAGCTCCATAAGCACTATGATAGTCTGCGCCTCCGGCAGCACGTTCTTGGGATCCGTGCCAGCCATCAGATCCAGGCCGACCGCACTGGTCCACGCATACTCTGCCTCACGCTCCCGAAGTATTTCCCTTTGTGATTCAAAAGGTTCCGCGGTAGTGAAACCTATATCGTCGAAATCCAATTCATGTGCCTTTTCGATGACTTCATTGCGAGACAGCATGAGAAGCTCCGTAGTGCGACAGTTTGGATAAGCGCTGATCAATTTCCGTCCGGATAGCATCCGTTAGATAACCAGCCATTTCGATTCAATCACCAGTACTCCTTGCTTGTCAACAACCTGAGAGGCGTCCTCGGAATCCGCAGATATGCCTCACCCGTTTCATGCCCTTTGATTATGAGCGCCATTCAGGCTGAATTCGGCCGAATTATCTCTCTTTCTTGTTCACCACTCCGGGCCAGCTGATTACCAGCGCAAGAGAGAATTATGAAAAATTCCTTTTCGATTTTGCTCTCCCGATATCGGGAGAGTTCGGCAGGACGAGACTGGCTGACGAACAGTAGGTCTGAAGACTAATCTGTGAATTGTGGAACAGCCAGATGCAGATCTATTTTGCGCGATCTTAGGACATAAGACATCTGTTGCCTCGTCGAAATGACCAATTCGCCTGCACGGGGTCCAAGGAAACGCGTCGTAAGTATAATACCCTTATTTCATTACTGGTTTTGTGGTCGGGACGACTGGATTTGAACCAGCGACCTCTGCATCCCGAAAGCAGAATAGTAGCCAGTATAATCTACGAGATACGCAGAATCCCCAGCAATTTCAGTCTCTGTTGATCCCTGTCGGTCTCTTGCAATCCCTGGAAGTCTCGAAAGATGTTAATTGGATGTTAACTAGCCCCGGAGGCAGGTCTGGTTGCCCCGATTCCGTTACAGTCCATGCTCGCGCTCTCTCTTTTGATCGGGTCTGTCCTTCAAAGAAAGACTCGCTAGCCCTCAAATAACGAGTCTCAATGATTGCGAAAGAGAGCGAGATCTCATAAAGTGGGGGAGAATCTTGAACTCTGTCTCAGAATAGATCTGCTGAGGTACCATTTCTGTCAAATGGCAATGATGACTAGACTGGACACCTTCTTTTAAATGAAAGGAATTATCAGCAACCGTGAACTGTCAAAATCCTGGCAAAGTCTGTGATGGCTTATGGTATTTAGGACGTCCCGAATCCGGAGTATATCTGCTGGAAGGCCGGAATGGGTCAATTATCATCAGCGGTGGCATGAGCTATCTCGTGCCTGATCTTCTGCATCAGTTCGATGAGTTTGGACTCAAAGAAGACCGAATCCAAGGGATAATAATCCTTCACGCCCATTTTGACCACATCGGAATTGTGCCGTTTTTTCTCAGACGGAACCCAGGCCTCAAAATCTATGCCTCGGCAAGGGCATGGCAAATCCTAAGTGAATCGAAAAATATCAATACCATTAACCAATTCAGTGGCCGACTTACCGAGCGCATGAATATTCATGTGCCATATGCAGCAGACCAGCTCGACTGGCCAGTGGGATTGGCCGGAGAAACAATTTCCGAAGGCGACGTAATCGACCTCGGGAATAGGGAAATACAGATATTTGAGACGCCTGGACATTCTTCATGCTCAATCTCCGCTTACGTCCCTCAGATCAAAGCGCTTTTCCCGTCGGATGGTGGAGGAATCCCCTACAAAGGGACTATCCTTGCCTCGGCGAATTCCAATTTTACCCTATACTTGGAGAGTCTTAAGAAATTGGAGATGCTCCAAATAGATTACTTTTGTGCAGATCATTTTGGTTATATCTGTGGTGATGAGGCCAAAAGCTATATCAGCACTTCCATCGATTTGGCAATAAGAGAGCGGGACCGTTTGGAAGACATTTATCGTCGTTCGTTCGACATAGACTCAGCGGCCAGAGAAATGGCTTCCTCCTTCATAAAAGCGAACCCGGATTACTTCTTGAGCTTAGAGATTTATGAAGGCGTATGTCGTCAGATGATGAGACACATAGCCAAGACCATGAGCCAATAGGATCTCGGACTGACAGAGCAAAAATGTACTCAAACCAGATTGGGTCTCGGAGGAGGCCCCAGGGTCGATTACTCCCCATAAAAGGGGATAAGAGCAGCTATTCACAAAATTTGTGAGTGTGGCGCTGCCGGGTTTGATTTGCCGGAGCCCAGCAACGTGTCAGTCGAAGGCGCTGGATTTCCAAGGGCTAAGCCCACCGTAGCGAGATACCACCTTTCCTTCTCGATCAGGTCTATCCCTCAAGGATTTTCCCACTAGACCCTCAAATATAGAGAGAGGGGAAAGATACACATGCGTCCCGTGACAATCCTGAAGCTGACCCTGACGAAGAGTTTGATGTTGGCAGCCCTTTTGGACTAATGTAATCCGTAAGCCCAGACTATTGGGCGGACGCTTAACACAAAGTGTGTTCCTTCTGTTGGTGAAAAAATGAGTGGTGCATGATAAAACTGATGCTTGGGAAGAGTGATCAGCCATTGGAACTTTATGAATACGATAAGGAATTCAAATGAGTCGGATGTTCCTCGCGCCCAGTCGTTACGTTCAAGGGGCCGGAGCGATCGCCGAAATGGGGATACACGCCGCCAGGATGGGTACCAAAGCCCTATTCACAGCAGGACAGACGTCGCTCAAAGTGTGCGGTTCCGCTGTTGAGGCCAGTCTTACAGACCACAAGGTAAGCTGCCACAAGGAAGTGTTCAAAGGCGAATGCTCAGACAAGGAGATCAGCCGGTTGATGGGCATCGTTAAGGCCAACCGGGCTGATCTTGTAATTGCCGCCGGCGGCGGGAAAGCAATTGATACAGGCAAGGCAGTGAGTTATGAAATGAAAATCCCTGTGATCGTTGTTCCGACCATTGCAGCGACCGATGCCCCATGTTCGGCTCTGTCAGTAATTTATTCGGAGCACGGTGTTTTCGAGCGTTATCTCGTTCTGCCAAAGAATCCGGACTGTGTCTTAGTGGATACGACTCTGGTGGCCAATGCTCCTGTAGAGTTGCTGATATCCGGGATGGGGGATGCTTTGGCCACTTATTGGGAAGCGGATACGTGCGCCAAGAGTTGCAAACCAAATGCTCTTACCGGAGCATACCCGCCCACTCTGTCTTCCCTAGCATTGGCTCGACTCTGCTATGACACGTTGTTGGAGTACGGGCTCCAGGCCAAGCTTGCTGTAGAAAGGAAATCCGTGACACCAGCCGTAGAAGCGGTGGTCGAAGCCAATATCTTGCTCAGCGGCTTGGGATTTGAGAGCGGCGGCTTAGCCGCAGCTCACGCCTTCCACAACGGTTTGACAGTTCTGGAAGAGTCGCACATCAGGTTTCATGGACAAAAGGTGGCTTTCGGAGTCATTACGCAGATGGTCCTGGAGGGCCGGCCGTCAAAAGACGTGGACCAAGTTCTAAATTTTTGTTTGAGCGTCGGATTACCAGTCTGTTTGGAGGATTTGGGCGTTTACGACCCGAGCAGTGATGATATAAGGAAAGTCGCCGAGGCAACCACGGCAGTGGACGAGACTATTCATTCTACCTGGTTCCCTGTAACTGTTGAAATGGTTGAGTCAGCCATCTGGGCCGCAGACGCTTTGGGCAGAGAGCGTAAAAGCAGACTGCGTGGCTCCTGGACGGATGACAAGTAGATCTAGCATCCGCAACGGCGTCAAAGGAGAAACTGGTGATGACCAAAGCTTGGATTGATTGAATTCCACGGTTGATCCTGAGTTTAAGCCAGGGGATTCAATCGTATGGAAACCGAAATGATGAGACGGGTCCGCATACATATTCAGCGATTCACTTGGCGGATTCAGGTTATTCATGGCTCGCTGTTAATGGAAGACCACATCAAAAATGGTTTTAGAGAATAAATCCCGATCAAATTTTACATTTGAGTGTAGGACATCCGGAATTATGGAAACACGAAAACATGACTCATGTAACGGCATGAAAGGATCTTTTGAGGTAGGCCTCTTTCGCTCTGAAGATGCTGAAGGCGTTGCTCATCTGTTCCGGTCAGTGCACGGCGAGGATTATCCCATCAAGATATTCTATGATCCGGCTCAACTCATCGGAGCCAATCAAGAAGGGGACTATTACAGTATTGTTGCCAGGTCCACAGAAGGGGAAATCATTGGTATTCACAACCTCTTTCGCTCAGCCCCAAGTCGAGCCGTATATGAATGGGGAGTCGGCTTGGTTTCGAAAGAATGGCGAAGTATTGGTGTCTCTGGAGCCATTGAAAGGTTCATGATTGATACTGTAGTTCCAAAATTAGGTATGCACACGGTCTTTGGTGAACCGGTAACGATTCATTTGCAGATGCAGAAGCACTCAGAAAATTATGGATTTCAGCCTACAGCACTCGAAGTTGGCCTCATGCCTGGGGAAGCATATTCCGGTGAGGGTGTAAGTTCAAATCGAGTAAGCACCCTATCGAGTTTTCGCGTTTATCGGAACATTCCCCAGAAGATTTTTTTGCCAGTTACCTACAATGAGGCTATAAGATTCATGTATGGAGATTTCTCATTGGGCCGGATCTTTTCTGAATCCATTGACCCTATTCCCGTCAGCACTGTTTCCGAAGCTAAGCTGGATCTGTTTGATTTTGCAAAGGTGGCTCGCATATCTGTTTATGAAGTTGGTTCAGATTTTGCTGAACACATGACGGATTTGGAATCCGAAGCAGTAAGAAAAAGATCCCTTGTCATTCAAGTATGGTTGAAGCTAACCTCACCTTCGGTCGGGATGGCCGTCGATATTCTGCAGGCCAGTGGTTTTTTCTTGGGCGGGGTGTTGCCCCAATGGTTTGATGACGACGGTCTCTTGATGCAGAAGCTGTTGTTTGTTCCTGATTTTGAGTCAATTCAGCTTCATTCCGATCGTGCTTTGCGGATACGAGAGCTTGTTAAAGCCGATTGGCACCGCTCATGCAAGAAATAAATTCTTTGCACAAAACGATAGTCCTTTTGCGGAAAAATCTGGTAAAACCCTTTCGAAATACGCATACAAAACGCAGGCACTCTGGGTGTTCAGTGAAATGGCGAAGGTGCACCCACCGGCAACGGACCTAATTCCGGGGACACCATACTTAATTCGTTTCACTTTGGGTGCTGGGGCGGGCTTTCCATTCCAGAGATGTGCAGGGGGCAAATCTCGAACAGCCACTTCGTGGTCACTGTTTGGACATCACGGGATCTGCACGAAAAAATCAGGATGCCGTTGGCCAAACATAACATCCTGATTCTCTTTGAAACTGTTTGGTCGGGACGACTGGATTGGAACCAGCGACCCCTGCATCCCGAAGACGTTGGTCACCGCAACAATATCAACCACCTGTCCAGAAACTCAAGTCATTTCAAGCAGCGTCGATCCGTCTGAATCCGTTTCAGTCCGTTTGAATCCGTGAAAATGTTAGCAGGATGTAAGCAAATTTTTCAAACCTTCCTTGCTCTGACTGAGGTGGGGAAAATGAAGCGGTTTGGTCCCTCGATCCCTGCGTTCGATCCTGAATCTTGAATCTATCTGATCATGCGTCCCCTGCCGTTGGATGGCCGTAGAGTGCTGGCTCACTATCTGTCAGACACCTCTATTTCATCGTTCCGGTGACGCATCTGTTCTTCCATGACGAGCTTAGTAAGCTTTGTCTGAATACCAATGAAATCAAGAGAACTCACATCTCGTGGGCGAGAAAGTTGAATGGGAACGATCTGCTTAATCATGCCCGGCCGATAAGTCATCACAGCCACCCGGTCGGCAAGATAGATCGACTCTTCAATTCCGTGGGTAACGAAGATGATCGTCTTTCTGAACTCTATCCAGATGCGAAGAAGTTCGTCCTGCATCGTGCGGCGTGTCAAGGCATCGAGGGAACCGAATGGCTCATCCATCAGCATCATCGGCGGATCAAGAGCTAGCACGCGGGCAATCGCCACCCGCTGTTTCATTCCCCCGGAAAGGTCCTTGGGAAAGCGGTGTCGAAAATCGAGGAGTTGCAGTGTGGCCAGCAAGGTATCCACTTTCTCCAGGATTTCCTCCTTCGGTATCCCCTTTATCTCGAGACCGAACGCAATGTTTTCAGCCACAGTCATCCAGGGGAAAAGGGCATATTCCTGAAACACCATCCCCCGGTCCGGCCCTGGCAGGCTCACTTCGACGCCGTTTGCGACCACTCTGCCCGATGTGGGCAGGGAAAAACCGGCGATGGCATTGAGGAGCGTTGACTTGCCGCACCCGGAAGGACCTAAGATGGCAACCAACTCACCGCTATAGATCGTGAGGTTTATCCCCTGGAGGGCAACGACCTCCTTGTCTCCGCTGCTGAAAACCTTATGAACGTCTTCAATAATCACTTGAGGAAAGCGGGAATCTATGTCCGTCGTGTCATTCAAATTCAGTGCCCTTTTTTCTTCCGCGGATCTTCTTGAGGCATATCAACCATCATCACAGAAAATAACGCGTCCGGGAACAGGACGATTACCGAATCGTAGCGTAAGAGAAAAACCACTTAGCGCCCTGGTATTGCAGCCTCATGATCGTCTCACTCCTGTCCGCTGTGCCACCGGAGCAAATGGTTGTTGATCCTGCTCATGGCAGTATCGATGGCCAGTCCCAAAAGCCCGATGGTGATCATGCCGGCAATAATTTTGTCCGACCAGAGAAATTCCCTCGCCTCCAGAATGCGGTACCCGAGTCCATTATTCACCGCCATCATTTCAGCAACGATGACAACTATGAACGCGACACCGATCCCTACCCGAAGGCCCGTAAGAATATGCGGGGTGGCCGCGGGGAGGATGATCCGTAGAAATAAGATACCGCCGTTTGCACCTAGGTTTCTTGCAGCACGGATCAGCAAAGGGTCCACGTGACGGACCCCGGAAATGGTATTCATCAGCACCGGGAAAAAAGCGCCAAGGCTGATCAGAAAAAACGCGGGCGGATTGCCAAGCCCGAACCAAAGGATAGCGAGCGGGATATAGGCAATCGGAGGTATGGGCCTTAAGATTTGAATCATGGGATTGAACAGATTGTAGATGAAGGTACTGGCCCCCATAAGGAGCCCGAGTATGAGGGCAAGTACCGCGCCGATGGCAAATCCCCCAAGCACCCGACTACCACTGGCAAGAGTATCAAGGGGCAATTCACCGGAAAGGAGCCACCCGAGGAAGGTTGTCTTTGCTGCATCATAAGGCTCGGGGGGCTTGAGATAGTCAATCCATCGGAGAAAGACCTGCGATGGAGCCGGGAGAATCTGTGGGCTGATAAAGCCTTTTCGGGAAAGTATCTCCCAGATGAACAGAAGGCTGACCGGCAATACGATCGCGTACAAGAGTTGCCTAATCTGGGAGGGTCTATTTTTCATCGAACATGCATCCTGGCTTATTTCACCTTAAGTTCATCTTTTGCCTTTTGCAGAAGGTCCAGTTTCACGTAATCCTTTGCCAAAGGAGGGCTCGTCATTTTCCCAATACCGTACTTCGCCATCATGTCCGTGGATGTCTGCACATGTTCCACAGTCACATCATAGGTAAACTCGGAATTTTCTGTGGCATCGCGATAGTCCTCAGCGGTCAACTGGCCTTTGAACATCTTTGACCGTACATATTGTTCCGCCACGCCAGGGTTGTCGATAAAAAATTTCGTCGCCTCGACGAAGCATTTGATGAACCGTTGAGCTACGTCCTTGTTGTTGTAAACGGCCTCGGTCATGATCAGCGTCCGCACCGGCTCTCCGATGGGGGTGTCATAGGGCTTAATGATTTCCACACCGAATCCCGTGCTGATGGCCTGGGTAGACTGCGGCTCCGACTGGCACATGGCATCGATATTCTTTGCCATCAGTGCCTGGTTCAGGTCGGCATAAGCTATATAGAACAGCTGCACGTCTTTGCCCGGTTTTTCTGCGAAAGTAAGGTTATATTTTCCCAGTTCAGCCAGTAGGACTAGTTCCTGCGCTCCGCCGCGGGCGACGCCTACCCTTTTCCCCTTCAGGTCAGCTATTGAGTTCCACTTTATGTCAGGCCGTCCTATAATGCGGGCCCCTCCCTTGGCAAACCCTGCCACGATCACGATGGGGACATTGTTAGCGCGGGCAGCGATGGCACCGTCAGCGGCGCTGGCGGCCGCATCGATTTCTCCTGCGATGATTGCTGGGAGAATGTCTATCCCTTTAGGGAATATGCGCACCTGAATCTTCAGATTATATTTTGCAGCTATTTCCTCCATGTACCAGACCGCGCCATAGTGGGCAAACTTCAGTGTTCCCAGTCGGACTATATCCGCAGCAAAGACGGGAGCAACACCGACCGCCATCAGTAACAGACAAATCAGAGTCTTTTTCATTATGTTCCTCCATGTAAACCGGAATCATGCATTGCGCCATCCATTGTACGGGTTTTCGAGCCGGCGACCGGTTGTCGAATGGTTCCTCTGAGGCCAAATAACCGCCGCACGCTTGTCCCAGAGGCTCTCCTCAAGCGACTTCCCGCTGACATGCCCCTGGAATATGTACCACTTGTTGAGTTATAGGTATAGTATGTTGTTCTCATGGGAAAGGGTAAGGATCTCCTGGTGCAGTGTGGACGATCCATGTCGTAAGCATTGCGGCGGGTGTGGGCGGGAACTGGCGAAAAGCGAGCCGGCATATGCATGAACCTCCCCATGGGGCCCCTGCAATAAATTTGTTGCAGGAAGCGACCAGCCCCCTCTGACTCGTCCCCGAAATATGTACCACCAGTTAAGTTAGAGCTACAGTCCGTTTCACCCTGACCTCCCTATTTGGCCCAGGCCTTTCTCTATACTAACTTAGAGGTGGTTGCAAAACCTCATAAACATTTTTTCAACGTTACCATGACACATGCGAGCTGGAAGAAGGCCACGAACATATTGATATGATGTTCACATCTGACAACTATCCGTCGGTAGTTGGCGATCCAGCTGTGAGTCACTAAAAGGGACAAACTACAACACTACTACAACCGAAATGGGCTGAATATACGGGTCAGCTTACGGTCGTATGTTTATCCAAGCCTGCGTGTCGAAGATGCCTTGAGATTGCCTGTTGATGCGGCGCCTCTCTCGCACCGCCTTTGGGTGGATCATAACCGATTCCTCCTTTATCGCAAACCGGAAAGATCTGTCCCGCGAGCCTTGACGCAGGCGCACGGCGGTGATAAAAGGGGGGGAACGACACACAAAGTGGTTTTTGATTTAAGCTCTGGTGCGAGATTCTCGGCCAGGGCTTTTTCTGTTTCAACGGAGCCACGTAGCTATAAGGGCCAAAAATGAAACACCGCGCCAGAGGGGGTCGGTGGCACGGCATTTCACGATGAGTAACGCCTTTTGCTTCAGGGAGGCTCATGAGAACACCACATTATCAAATATAGGTGGTCTTTGACAAGGAAATTATCACGGCAGAGAGCCTCGACATCACTCGGAAGAGGGGGGGAGATTATGTTCGACCGAGACGGCAGCAGTGAGGTATGATACGCAGTACGTCAAAGCCATCTGTCGGGGGTAATCCTCATGGACGCAAAGCGGACGCTAGGCGCATTGGTTGTGCTCTTCGTCCTGGCGGGCGGGTCAACCTCTTACACCGCAGATCTGGTGATCAATAATGCTCCAGCCAAGGTCTTGTTCAATCCGGGTGGAAGATGCACCGAGGCTATTATTGAGGAAATCAATAGTGCAGAAACAGAAATCCTCGTGCAGGCATACTCCTTCACCTCCCGACCGATTGCAAACGCTCTCGTGGAGGCTCACAAGAGAGGGGTGGATGTGCACGTGATTATTGACGAGCGCAAGAGCACAACTCGAGGCTCACAAGCCACGTTCCTAGCGCATCACGAAATACCAACCTACATTGACGGCGAGCATCCGCCTGCCCACAACAAGGTCATAATCATTGATGGGAAGACGGTGATCACTGGGTCATTCGACCTCACATCACAGGCAGAGATTAGTGCCGAAAACCTGCTCATCATCAAGTGCTCAAAACTTGCGAAACTGTATGCAGAGAACTGGATGGCACACGGGGAGGACTCACCAGTGCTTGCTCCCGAGGAATAGCGCCTCCGAGGAAAAGCCGAGAGGCACTATTTCCCGCTCGTAAACCAAACAATCACAGCCATAACTACCAGCGTGATTATGACCGTGATTACCTGCCAGAAGGAAGACGGCACCCGTAGAGACTTATTTTCCATGGCGATTCCGGACACAACCATGTTGATCTTTCCCGCTAGTATCCAGGCGTCGCTATGATCCTCAGAGAAACGAATCGCCGCAGTACCATTAGCCGGAACCGGGCGTCTCTGTGGCTGCAAACGCTTGTCGGGCGGGATGCAGATGCCAAGAGGCACGATAGAATACCTTAGCAACTTTCCCGAGCGTCTGACAACAAATATTCCATCACGGCGCCTCCCCTGTAGGCGTAAATCGCTTGAAGCTCCGTGTATTCAATTCTGAGCCGCATGTGGTCGGTGGGGAGGCGTACTAGTTCCCCCCGGATTGCCGCTTTCTATGGAATGACTTGATATCGCCCCACACAACTTGGACAAAATTTTTGGCAACTAGTATATAATCGAGAAATGATATTTCGAGCTGGACCCGCTTCAATGAGACACCTAGCCCCGAACAAACTGCTTTATCTTCTAGCCGGCATTCTCGTGTGCGCCGGCTCTGGGATCGCTGTGTACAAAGTCTACCTTGGGTTTTCTTTAATTCCAAAAGCGGTAGCCCGCGTATGGAATGTGGAGGTACGAATTAGTTTCTCGGCCAATGGAGGCCCTGCAAAAGTATCCATGTTCATTCCTAGAAGCTCGCGAGGCTTCGCACTGATGGCTGAGGAGCTTGATTCCAGC
>JBKQMK010000550.1:0-14524 GCA_052146735.1 Desulfomonilaceae bacterium
TTCTCTGTGTACGCTTCGGAAGGCTTGTTCGTTTGCGCTACATCGCATCCTCCTCCCCTTCCGCAACACTCGATACGGGCGGCTGGTTGGGCCTTACCCGACAGGGACTCTCACCCTGTAAGAGATGCCAAGCTTTGCCTGGCGCACTAGTAGTCCTCAAAAGTTTCGCGCGATTAGCTCACGATGCGCAAACACCTTTTGGGGGCGTAGATGTGTCATTGCAATGACAGTTTGCAGTCTTCAGGGTTGTCAAACCGACATTACTTTTGAGAATCCTTATAGTAGATGTCCCTCTGGTTTTCCGGTAGATGCAGGGACTTGTACCTTCTTCCGAAGGATGTGGCGAAATCTATCACGGGAAATAAGGTCAAGGACTCCCTTGACCGTCACGCTTCATCCAAAACTTTGCGAACGGTTTGGAGGAGTTGCCCCATGTCAAATGGCTTTGAAACCAACCCTAGTGCCCCGCCTTCGACGGCTTCCTTCGTCGGGCCGTTTGCAGAGTGGCCGCTCGCCACAAGAACTCTCGCTCCCGGATTGATTTTGAGGAGTTCCCTGAGACACTGTTTGCCGTCCATCTCCGGCATAATAAGGTCAAGAAGAACCAGTGAGATTCTCTTACGCTCTTTATTATAGACCTGCAGGGCTTGCCGTCCATTGGTGGCGGTGAGTACGGTGTATCCTGCTCGGCTGAGAATTCTTTTTGCCAATTCCCGTACCAAATCTTCGTCATCAACCAAAAGAACTGTCTCTGTGCCTCCTGGAAATCTCACGACTTCTTCTCGAACTCGTGGATCGTCCTTCATTTCTATTACGGGGAAATAGAGTTTGAAGGTTGTGCCTGCTCCTGGCTCGCTGTAACACGTAATGAGCCCAGACTGCTGCTTGACGATGCCGTATACCATAGCCAGACCAAGCCCCGTCCCTTCTCCAGGAGGCTTCGTTGAAAAAAATGGCTCAAAGATATGTTCAAGCGTCTGCTTGCTCATTCCCTCTCCGGTGTCGGAAACCGCGAGCAGTACATAGTCGCCTGGCTCTGCTCCAAGATGCTCTCTAGAATATCTCTCATCCAGGCTTACGTTCGATGTCTCAAAAGTCAGCCTGCCTCCCTCCGGCATGGCGTCTCTCGCATTGATTGCGAGGTTCAGGAGAATTTGTTCTATCTGAAACGGATCCGCGCTGATGGCCGATAATCGCTCTTTCAGCATTACATCAATTTTGATGGTCTTAGGGATCGTCCTCGCCAGAATGGCTTCAGCCTGATGTATCACTTGATTGAGGTTCAAGGGTTTTGGGTTAATCTCCGCCTTTCGGCTGAACGCCAGCAGCCCCTTAACCAAATCAGCTCCTTTCCTGGCGGCACTCAGTATCTTCTGGATGTCTTCGTGCTCCCAGTCCCCTTCTTTCTTGTCCATTAGCAGGATTTCTGAAAAACCCAATACAACCTGAAGTATGTTATTAAAATCGTGAGCAATGCCTCCAGCAAGGGTTCCGACTGCTTCCATCTTCTGGGCCTGAAGAAGCTGCGCTCTAAGGCTCTTCGCCTCGCTAATGTCGATAATGAATGCGAGCCAAGACTTCTTCCCCAGATAGTCGATCTCGGTCCCCCAGGTTTCAAGTGCAATGGTTCTTCCTCGCCTGGTCATACCAGTAGCTTCGTAATGTGGCGGTATCGTCTTGCCTGCAATCCTGTCTGCGACTCGCTGCTGAATCAGTGCTTGGCTCTCAGGCACAAATAGCACTTCCGCTGGAAGACCTAAGATTTCTTCCTGACTTTCGTAGCCGAACATCCTTGCAAGCGCCCGATTCGCGTATACATGTCTGCCATCCTGAGTGATTCTGATCCCAACGGGCGAGAAATCAACGATTCGACGCATTCTCTTTTCAGATTCTTGCAAAGCAATTTGAGATTTCGCCTTGTCGGTAATGTCAGCGATAACTTCCAGTGCCGTGATCCTGTTTCCATGTGCGTCTCGCATGGCGGAAATTGAAACGTCTCCCCAGATTACGCTACCATCCTTCCTGAGGTAACGCTTCCCAAGCCTGAGGGAGTCAGGGCCGTCTCCAAGAATGGCATCCAAGTATTGGTTGGTTAATTCTCGATCGTCAGGGTGTGTTATATCCACAGGTGTGAGCTCCAGAAATTCTATTTCGGAATAGCCAAGTATCTTCAACAAAGCAGGATTAGCGCGGTGAATTCTTCGATCTTTGCTCACGACTTTTATGCCTATACCGGCGTTATGGAAAACAGCTCGGTATTGTTCTTCGCTGTGCTGAAGTGCCTGCTCTGCTCCTTTCTGTTTCGTGATATTCCTCGCCGCGGCAAAAAGTCCTGCCACTTTGCCAAACCGGTCGCAATACACGGAAGCGTTGTACATTACCGGGGTCAACCCACCCCTTCTGTGGCGAATCTCCAACTCATAGTCCCTCACTGAGCCAACTTTGAAGGCTTCTTGATATCCAGCCCCGGCTTTTTCCGGATCGGTGAAGTAATCAGCAAAATCCGTCCCAATGAGGTCCTGTCGTGAATATCCTGTAGCCTGCTCGGTGGCGGTGTTCACGTCAGTGATCTTTCCTTCGGCGCTAATAGTGACGAGAGGATCGAGACTTGCTTCAATGAGGCTACGATTATATAAGCTGGCTTCCTGCAATGCCTCCTCGCCCTTCTTGCGTTCCGTGATGTCGCGGATTATGCCCCGATACGTGGTAATCACTCGTCGTTCGTCTTTCACCGGGGTCAAAGCGCAGTGAGTGGCCATCTCCTCCCCGCTCTTCTTCTTGACGACGACCTCATATTCAGTGGTACCCTGCGCATTCACCATCGCAAGTATCCGCTTTCTGTCCGGCGAATGCGCGTAGACATCCCGTTCCAGATCAAGCCTCAAGATTTCTTCTTTTGTCTCGTAACCGAGCATCTCGACACCCTTCTTGTTCATGTCCAGGATCTTTCCTCCGGGGGATGTGATAAAGAGTCCGTCAAAGGACTCTTCAAAGAGAGTCCGATATTTCTCCTCGCTCGCCCGCAGCGCCTCCTCGGCACGCTTACGCTCAGTTATGTCCATTCTAATTCCCAGCATCCGGGTCACTTTTCCGTCTACAGCGCGCTGGATGCCGACTCCCTGGACATGCTGCCACCGATAAGTGCCGTCGGCATGCCGCAAGCGCGCTTCGTATTGATATTCCTTGAAATCCCTCGTCAGCACGTCCTGAATTTTCTCATTGACACATGCCCGATCGTCAGGATGCACTCGTTCCAACCATTCGCGGCGGTCCGCCGATCCTGTATTAGGCTCGTATCCAAGCATGGTATAGTATATTGGAGAGCCAAACCATTGATCAGATTTCACATCCCAATCCCAAATCCCGATATGGGTGGCTTCCAAAGTCAGTCGTAGCCGTTCTTCGGAATCCTGCAATGCCTCTTCAACTCGCTTGCGCTCGGTGATGTCCTCGGTCAGCTCAATGACGTATTGAACCCGGCCTTCGGAGTCTCTGATTGGAGATGAAACGAGGTGATAGCGCCTGATTTCTGACCCTGCCGGAGTCTCTGTAATCGCCTCGTGTACCTTACCGTCCTGAAGAGTAAGGACACAGGGACAGTACGAGCAGGGCTCCGACCTTGGAGGATCGTTGTAATGCTCATAACAGATCTGCCCGCATGCAGGTCGAACATGAGGGAAATATCTTTTCATGGCCTTGTTGACTTCAACGATTTCCATATTAGAGTTTAGCAAAGAAATCCCGATCTCGATGTTGTCAACAACCGCTCGATACCTCTGCTCGCTCTCCTCTATGGCATCTTTGGATCGCTTGATCTCTGAAATATCATGTAGTATGCAGTGAGTCTGTCTGAAACGTCCGTGTTCGTCACGCCCTATCTGCCCGTCAAAGGCCACAGAGATTTGGGAACCGTCTTTCCTGAGCATCTCAAACTCGACCCAGTGAATCACTCCCGCGGCTTTAAATTTGGGGAAATTGATCCGGAAGTGGTCTTGATAACCGGGAGCCAGAAAATCGCCGAACCACCTGCCGATAACTTCCTCTCGGTCGTATCCCAGAGTGTCGAGCCATGCTTGGTTCACTTAAAGGAAATGGCCGTTCCCGTCCAAGGATTGATAACCCAAAGGAGCGTTCTCATAGAGAAGCCGAAACCGCTCCTCGCTCTCTCTTAGTGCCTTTTCCGTTCCGAGGAGCCTAGCTTCTGTCACTTCCATTATCGAAACCCTTTTGCGCAACTCTCTTAGTTCATCGATGAGTTGCTCTTTGGTTTTGTCGTGGTCTCGCATGGCAGGCCTCCTTTACGGGAAGACTTTGGTCTTAAGCTGGTCGGTTCTTTGCAGGATGCCTTCGTGATCCTTATTATATATCAGCTTGGAAAACCATGAGTTAGAAAGATGAGCAAGGAGGTCAAGAACGGGAGAAAAGAGGATTTTGCTGCTCGTGGTAGAAAGAACGGTCGGGTCGAATGTCCTGGATTCGTCGTCCAGTGGTTGGCGTCAAATTGGCCTGGCTTTTGGCCTCGCTTGACTGCTGCAAGGTTCCTGACAGTGATCAATGATGACCGAAATATTCAAGGAAATCACAGCGTAGCCAGTTATACAGGTTTGAGACACTTGCTCTCACACGGCAGAGGTCGGAGCTTCAAATTCTCTCCCCCCTACCACGTAAAGTTTAGTGACAACAGGGCGTTATGCTGGACTGGCAACACGCTGATTTTCGTTCTGGAATCTTCTGTGTCCAAATGGTGTCCATCGGAAGCGAAAGTTGACGGGTGCAACAGGAATAAGTTTGCCGGGAATCCTGAAGGCCAGACTCCACAACGCCCGCTGAGGCTTCGTGTTATCAATTCTGGACGATTTCCCGGAATGGGCGAAGGGGAAAGTATGGGGGATTTTGGCCTTATTCATTTGAGAGCGAAATGAAGGTAGTCCTTGTTAGCAGGGGAATAGACCTGATTGGGAGAGTCATGAGAAGGCAGCAGAGATAAGAGAGGACAATATTCGTTGCTTTGCTATTTCGTCGACTGGGCATGAATGGCCTTCTCCAAGGCTTGTGGGTTGCACGGAGATCCTGCCCTGGCGGCTGCCACGCAGTGTTTCATCGCGTCCGCATAGTTTCCCAATCCGAACTGAACCTTGGCCAAGGCTTGGTGTGGCGGACCGAAGTGGGGTTGACGTTCCAGGGCTTTCCCGAAATAGTCTACCGCGTCCACTAAACGTCCTTGCTCCAGCATGATGAGGCCCAGGTTGTGGTAGATTTTCTCGGGTTGCTCGCCCGTCTTGAGCGCCTCCCCGTAATGGAACAGGGCTTCTTTGTAACGACGTGCATTGTCGAGAAATAAGGCATACGAGAAGTGCGCCCAGAACGTTTCCGTGTTTGAGTGACGCGGGACCTCTATTGCTTTCTTGAAGTATGATTCGGCATCGTCGAGATTTCCGAGTGCAACGTGGGCCTTCCCGAGTGCCACCAGGACGGATGCTTGCTCCGGAGCTATTTCAAGAGCCTTTTGATACGCCTGCACGGCCTCCGCAGTTCTCCCACTGCTCTCCAAGCACTGCCCCAGGTTCACGAGCGAGTGCACGTATGGCGGTTTCTGCAATCTAGGCTCAAAAACGGGGAGAGCTTTGAGGAATTCGTGCCAGATGAGGTCACAACTACTCCATGGTATCGCTTTCGCGTACGTGACCGACATCAACCCGACCGCTATCACGAGAAACACTACGCAGCCGGCAACTGGAGCTCTCTTGCCCGGCAGGGCCCTCTTGAGATGCGGAAGCAATTCGAGAAAGCCGGCGGCCCCCACCGCAAGAACGCCGGCCATAGGCAACACGGCCCTGTAACCAAAAAACAGGTACTGCGGAACCAATAGAGACTCCGGGAGAAGGTTCAGCAAGAAGAACAAGATTCCAAAGCTTACTAGCGGACGCCTGCGTCGCATCCACAAAGCGAGGACCACGAGGAGTGCCAGTGCAATAAGGGCCGCCAAAGTGCTTGGCGGATCTACCAGAGATTCCGAGATGATCTCAGCATCAACGAACTTCACGTTGCCGGGTAGCGGCAGGAGCACAGCGATCAAGTGTGAAATAGTGGTTCGGAAAAAAGCGGAGAGAACCGCCATGATGCTTAGGCCACTTTCCCTGTAGTACACCGTCACGGTTTCCCATATCCCTGAGGCAGTCACCTGAACTCCGTGCGGGCGCTCGAGGAGCGCGAGCGTCGCAGCAGCGCTCGCGATGAGGAAACCGGCAAAGAGGAATATTTTCCATCCATTGCGCGGCTCTTCCCTGAGGACGGTGATCTCCAGTAGCACCAAAGCCAATGGAAGGGTAATGGCATTCTCTTTGCTGAGGACTCCAAACAGGAATAGGCCAAAGACAGCGATATATCCTAGGGTCGTGTGAGGTAATACACCCGTACGCGTGCGGACATAGACAGCGAGAGCCGAGAAGTAAAAGAGACATGCAAGCAACGCCTGTCGTTGCCATACGTACAGGACGAGGTAGGTCTGCAAGGGATGGATGAGGAATATCAGGCCGGCAGCAGCGGCCACCCATTTCTTCTCAGAAGCCGTGCCTAGGATGTGGGCAGTGGGTATCTCCAGGACAGCGAACAAGAGTGCAACGAGGACCAGAGCCGTAAGAGCCAGGAGCACCGCGTTGTCGATCCGGAGAGAGGAGGGATTGAGTCCGTGGAGGAGGTAGCTTACATAGAAGCTGAACATAGCGACCGGCCGCTGTGGGAATATCCGGACAAAATCCGAGGGAGATGGCTGGGTGCCGTTTTGCGTTGCACGCTCGAGCCTCTCGGAATCGTAGATCAAGGGTCCGTTGAAACCGGGACCATAAAGGCTGGTAGATACCGGAAGGAAAATGCCTGCCAGAAGGAAAAAAATTATGCCGGATGGGAGGAGAACCTTCATACTTTTGTCGCACGCAGGTCGTTGCAGCGAGTTGAGGTAACCGGACCGTGAGCGTCTTGCAGCCGAGCCTCGTATGAACTGCTCTCCTTTACTGTCTTCATATCCGTCCTTATATCATGACGAAACTTACTCTATCAACCAGCCCAGAGCAGCACAGCATACAATGGAATCTGGATGCGCTTCGCTGATTCCTGATGACAGTGTGAATGGTGGCGCCATTGACGCTTTTTCCTTTTTGGAAATCGAGTCATTGACACATCACATCGTCGCACGCGTCCGGATAGTCAATGCGTAAAGTCCGTGGTATAAGTTTGGCCATGTCACTAAGTTCATAGATGAGTTAAGAGCCTGCCTGACCGGTTTTGTGATGTGAAAAACGAAGATGTCAAGTGGCTCTTTCTCGGCGCATGAAAGGTTGAACAGGTGAAAAGGAAGAACGTCACAGGTAACGTGACAGGCGATGCTAGTGATAGTGGGGTTCAAGCGACTCGAAGTGAGCCAAAAAGCCGCAAGGAGCCCGGCCGCGCGGCCTCAGTCACCGGCAAACTTGCCGAAAAACAAGATAAGGCTCCCGATGTCTCATCGAGAAGAGACAAGAAAGATCTAATGATACGCCTGCCCCTTGGCGTCGCGGTACTCAGAGATCCGGCCTTCAACAAGGGCACGGCTTTTACCGAAGCGGAGAGGGATTTGCTGGGAATTCGGGGTCTCGTACCGCCCACAGTTACTACTATCGAAAGACAGCTCGTGAGAGTTCTTGGAAACATCAGACGTAAAGCCACCAACCTGGAGAAATACATCTTTCTCACCAGCCTCCAAGATCGTAACATGACCTTATTCTATCGAGTCCTCATGGAAAACATCGAGGAATTAACGCCCATCGTGTATACCCCAACCGTGGGAGAGGCATGCCTCGAGTACAGCAATATTCTACGTAGACCTCACGGCATCTTCATTACGGCAAATGATAAAGGTCGTGTTGCGCGGCTTCTACGCAACGCCCGTACTCCGGATGTTCGCATTATTGTGGTCACTGATGGAGAGCGCATCCTTGGCCTTGGCGACATCGGGGCCGATGGCATGGGTATCCCGACGGGAAAGCTAGCCCTATATACCGCGTGCGGCGGCATTCATCCGTTTCAGTGCCTGCCGGTGACCATTGACGTGGGCACGGAAAACGAGGCCTTGCGCAATGATCCCCTCTATATAGGTCTGAAACAGCGCCGTCTGCGTGGAAAAGCTTACGACGAGTTGATCGATGAATTCGTGACCGCTGTGCAGCAGGTGTTTCCTGGGGCACTGATCCAGTTCGAGGATTTTGCCAATCGAAACGCGTTTCTTCTCCTTCAGAGATATCAGAATAAGGTCTGTTGCTTCAATGACGACATTCAAGGAACGGCTTCTGTGACGTTGGCCGGTCTATACGCGGCTGCGCGGGTGGCGGGGAGCAAGCTCAGGGATCACAAATTTCTCTTTCTGGGCGCGGGGGAGGCGGGACTTGGCACCGGTGATTTGGTGGCGTCCGCAATAATGGACGAAGGGCTCACCGAGAGCGAAGCACGGGAACGATGCTGGTTTGTGGACTCCACGGGCCTTGTAGTCAAATCACGTGATGATCTGGGCGAGCGAAAATTGCCCTATGCCCATGATCATGAATTTATCCCGGATTTTCTCTCTTGTGTGGAATCTCTCAAGCCCACAGCAATCATTGGTGTATCCGGAAAACCTCGGATGTTTACTCAACAGGTGCTCGAAGCCATGGCAAGGCTCAACGAGCGACCCATCGTTTTCTCTCTTTCAAATCCAACTTCAAAGACCGAATGCACTGCGGCTGAGGCGTACACCTGGACTGAAGGCCGAGCAATTTTTGCCAGCGGCAGCCCATTCGATGCTGTCACGGTCCATGGAAAAACCTTCATACCAGCTCAGGGGAACAATGTTTATATCTTTCCGGGTGTGGGATTGGGCATTGTCGCAACCCGTGCAAAGCACGTCACAGACGAAATGTTCCTGGCTGCGGCCCGAATGCTGGCACAACACGTGTCCTACGCCGACGTCTGGCAGGGACGGGTATATCCGCCGCTGACCAGCATCAGGGAAGTCTCCGTGGCCATTGCTATCGAAGTGGCTGAAGTGGCCTACAAGCAAGGCTTGGCAATGGAACCAAGGCCCGATGACCTGGAATCTTACATTAAAAGCATCATGTATTGCCCGGAATACCAGCGTTTCGCGTGATCAGCAAGGTTCATACTATATTTGTAATCGTTCAGAGGTCGACGGACGCTTATGTAGAACTCACCTTGCGAAGATCATGTGTAGTGTGCTAGAGACGATCTCCTTGGCATGATCGTTAACGAACCCGTATTGGTGAGAAAAGGAGTAGGGAATGGCGATTATCACTATTTCCAGGGGATCGTATAGCAAGGGGAAAGAGGTTGCCGAGAAGGTCGCCCAGAGGCTTGGTTATAACTGCATCTCCCGCGACGTCGTGGTGGAAGCCTCTGATCACTTCAATATCCCCGAAATAAAGCTCGTACGGGCTCTTCATGATGCCCCATCAGTTCTCGACCGCTTTACCTACGGTAAAGAAAGGTACCTGACCTTCTTCGAAGCAGCCTTTCTGAACCTTGTACAGAAGGACAATGTCGTCTATCATGGCCTGGCGGGCCATTTTTATCTAAAGGGTGTAAAGCACGTACTTAAGATCCGAATATTGGCAGATATTGAGGATCGAATTCGGCTGGAAATGGAACGCGAGGGGATCTCCAGGGACGAGGCCCTGTACGTGCTGAAGAAGGACGATCATGAACGGCGGCAGTGGAGTTTGCGGCTGTTCGGTGTAGATACCTGGGACCCCAGTCTATATGATCTGGTGATTCACATTCACAAGATAACTGTTGGAGATGCGGTAGACATAATCTGCCAAACGGCCGGATTGGAACATTTCCGAACAACTCCGGAATCCCAGAAAGTAGTGGATGATCTGGTTTTGGCTGCCAGGGTCAGGGCCCGTTTGGTTGATACATGTCCCAGTGTCAGAGTGAGGGCGAGCGAACGAGTAGTCTATGTGGATACCCAGGCCGGCCCAACGGCTGCGGTGCAGTTGGCCGAGGATCTAAGGGTCTTGGCAGAACAGGTACCTGGCGTCAAAGAGGTGAGGATAGACGTGAGCCCCACTGCGACGTTCTTCAGTGATTGACGCGTATGTCGTCCGATTACCGAGGGAAAAGGGAATCGCTTCGGCATCCGGTGAATATGAGCAGCCTTGAGCCTGCGTTGCGGGTAGCGTTTTGCGAGCAACGATAAAACCTCGTGACCGAGTTTCGTTATTACTACACTGGAATACGAGCGGAACGGGATATGGCTGCAGACCTCTAATTTTTTGGCCCCCCCCCGCTCGAGGCTAAGAGTCGGAAGTGTGAAATAAGTCGGCGTTGGAAGGTTCAGGTCAATGGCTGCTAAATGGAGTTTTGAAAAAAGCAGATCATTCTCGGTCCCTTATGAGCAACTTTTGCGGAGTTGTGAACGAGCCCTGAGCGCCATGAGTCTCAAAATAACCCGTCTGGATGAATCCTCCGGCGTGATTGAGGCAGAGAAGCCGGTAAGCTGGCCTTTTAAATCCGATCAACAAATCTCCGTGACGGTTCGCTCGGATTGCAGGGTAACAGCGATAGGTAGGCTCGACTTGGGCCGCCGCATGCTAACCAACTTGTCTGGGGAAGAACTGATTACTGAGAAGTTCTTCCAAATTCTTCAAGATATGATCTGAGCGACAACGCGAATGCACTGATTCCGGCAATCGGTGCCCTCCAAATAGAGCTGTCGACATTCCGATTCCCATACCGAACACTCTCGGTGCCCAACCTCAATATGGGATATTCCGGTGAGGCAAAGGACGCCGCAAGCACGGAGTATTATCTCCATAGTTGACACTATGAGCTGACTTGCTCTTTGCGGGCTGCTATTTTGTTTTCCAGCTGGAAAAATTTCTTGAGAATGGTCCTGAGCAAGAATATTACTGCAAATAATCCGATTTGATTCCAGGTTTGCAGCTCTATGGTTTTCAGGGTGGTTCCCACTAACTTTATGCTCATCCCCAGAATTGCGCCTCTCGCTACTATACCATGAGCTTCCGTAGTCCTCCCAGAGCGAAGAGCCGTAATAAATGCTAGCGTACAGTAACCAACGATGACCAAGGCACTTGCCGTGTCAATGACAAAGCAGAAGACGTTCAAAATGGAGGTTTCAAGTTGATGCAATTGTCCGTCTCTGTTCAGCTTTGTCGATTTCCTTTTGCAAGAAGAAATTCAGGGCTGTACGAATCACGATGATCGCAGCTAATTGACCGATTTCATTCCAGGTGGGCGTCATTGCGGTGCGCAATATGTCTGCGGCAAGTTCAAATTCAATCGCCAAGGCCAGCCAGCGACCCAGATGCAAACGGATTTCTTCTTTGGTCGTCTGCATCTCCCTGCGATGAATGAACAGGTGACAAGCTTTCACACTTGCTTCAATGGCCGCGAAACCGATGATGACCCCCGCAGCGGCCTCAATGCCAGTAGCCAAATATATGGACACTTGTTTGAACAGCTCTATCATTTTTCCGGAGGAGCCTCAACGGGTCCAGAATTGAAACCACCGTACTCGAAAAACCCGGTTGTTCTCAGATGCTGAGCATATCTCACTATGCTGCTCCCGGTCAACCACGATCTTCGCATGGCCCCTCACCTAAATACCGGCCAGTTGAGCCGGGCCAAAGAGTAGTCTGAAACCATACGCATGTTTTCACATGTGTCTGAAATCATCCCGTGACTTTCAACGAGTTCATCGAGAACGTTCTCGTAGTAAAACAAAAGAGGACTCTGTGCCGTGACCCGGAGGATGGAGCGGTCCTCGCATAATTCCGGAGCAAAGCGTGAAGGCCCATGATCGGGCCGGAACTTCAATTTTGGGGTGAACAGAATCCAAAGTTGTTGTTTTCCCATCGTTCCAGGGTTAGCCTTACTGTGATCGCGTTTGTCGGTAGGCTCTCTTACTCGGTCTCTAGAAGCAGAGGGCCCACGGTCTTGACCCATTTCACTCGGTTCTGTACAATTTCTTGTGTTCCTAAGCCTCCCGGACTTATATTGGCGCTAAGAACCCACCTCTACGCCCGGATTTTGGAGATCTAGATGAAAAGAACTAAAACGAGGTCAGAGGATCAGCTCATCAAAGAGGTCTGCGATCTGAGCAAACGGGTGGCCGAACTGCAGGATTGGAAGGCAGAACACGTCTCTATTGAGGAAAGCCTTAGGGAATCGGAGTCTCTGTTCAGGACGCTCGTCGAGAAGGCTGCCGTAGGAGTCTATCTGATTCAAAACAGCAGGGTGGAGTACGTCAATCAGGCGGCGGCCGATATATTTGGCTGTGATGTCTCCGAGCTTTCTGGAAAACGTTCGAAACTCCCAATATTCGCTGACGATTGGCCTACCGTTGAGGAAAATCTGAGAAAAAGAGTTACTGGAGAGGTCGATACCATAAATTACCAGTTCAGGGGGGTTCGAAGGGATGGGGTAATTGTATGGTTGGAGGCATTCGGTTCAAGTATGGAGTACAAAGGCCGTCCAGCCGTAATCGGCACCTTAACGGATATCACGGATCGTGTGCACGCAGAGCGGGAATCACGGCTGCAGAGGCAAAGATTTGAGATTTTATCGGAACACGCTCCCTATGGTTTGGCAATGGTCAGCAAGGATGGGGAATTCAAGTACGTCAATCCCAAATTCAAGGAAATCTTCGGATATGACTTGCAGGATATTCTAAATGGGCGACAGTGGTTCAACATGGCATTTCCCGATCCAATAGAAAGACATACAGCCATTTCAGCCTGGATCGAGGACATTGAGAAAAGTGGGTCGGGAGATACAAGAACTCGAACTTTCAGAGTTACATGTAAGGACGGAAGCGAGAAGACAATTCTCTTCGGGCCGGTCCGACTGACTAACAGCGACCACTTGATGACCTGTGAGGATATAACCGAATCCTACAGAATAGAGGAGCTTCTCAAGAAGAGCGAAGCTAAACTGCGGGCGTCTCATGCGCAATTTCAAGCCTTTATGGATAACGGCCCGATAATTGCCTTTATGAGAGATAATCAGGGTCGGTACGTTTACGTCAATAGACAGTTTCTGAGCAACAATAACTTGAGTAGTGCGCAAGTTTTGGGGAAAACCGCCAACGAGATCTTTCCTGAGGAAATGGCTCGTAAGGCGACCAAAGAAGATCTGAACGTCATGGAGTCAAACGCAACAGTTGCGTCTGTCGAGTCATTGGTCGGCCACAGAGGCGTCCAACGGGATTGGTGGCTCATTAGATTTCCGGTCAAGGATGCCGATGGACGAAGGTTCCTTGGCGGCGTTGGCTTGGATCTCACTGAGCGTATAAAGGCACAAAGGGCATTAGAGGTCAGTGAAGCGCGATTCAGGTACATCTATGAAAATTTACCTATTATGGTGCATTCCGCTGATCGAGATGAAGTGATCCGGAATGTTAACAGGAAGTGGTTGTCCCATATGGGTTATAACCGGGAGGAAGTGGTCGGACGCAGCCTCGATGATTTCATATTCAGGGACCCAGATCCGGTTGCGGAGCGTAGTCTCTTGCGGAGCCAGTTGTGGGCAAAAGGAATTGCATCAAACGTTCAGCGCCAGTATGTCAAGAAGGACGGGTCCATTATAGACGTAGTGCTGGATTCGATCATTATGGACGATCCTGTTTTAGGAATGGTCAGCCTGACCACCGTGCATGACATCACGGGTCTTAAACAAGCTGAAGAGCAGATTAAGAAATCCCTCAAAGAAAAAGAGGTATTGCTGAGTGAGATTAACCATAGAGTCAAAAACAACCTTCAGGTCATATCCAGTTTGTTGAAGCTGCAGTCTCGCCAAGTATCGCAGGCGAGTTATAGCCACATGCTTCACGAGACTCAAAATCGGCTGTACACCATGGCGCTCATTCATGAGAAACTGTACCAATCAGGAAATGTTGCAGACCTAGAAGTTGAGTCATACCTGAAGAGCCTGGTAGCAAATCTTTTTTACTTGTACGGAGCAAAGTCTAGTCAGATTGAGCCGACAATTGATGCTCAGGGATTGCATATCGGTGCAGACAAGGCAGATCCGCTTGGTTTGATCGCCAACGAGCTTGTTTCCAACTGCTTGAAATACGCATTTCCTGACGGCAGACAGGGGATCATCAGAATTTCTCTCACCTTAGACTCCAATGAATTCCAGTTTACAGTATCGGATAACGGGGTAGGGCTTCGTGAAGATTTTGACCCATTCAATGTCAAAACGCTGGGCCTGCATTTGGTTCATACATTGGTGCAACAACTGCAAGGGGTAATGACCGTTAAGCGCACTGAGGGAACCGAATTCCGTATAAGGTTCCCATCCTAACTTCATGAGTACGTCCTCAATGTTGAGGCGACATTAGTGAGGACCTACTGCTCTGTCCCACAATTAAGCACGCACGGCTTTTGCCAGTATCTGATTCGCTGTCTTGACCCATTTGAAGGGTAGTGCTTCTTCGTTCCATTGGTCAATAAACGCATGGATAGACTTCCTG
>JBKQMK010000551.1:0-8311 GCA_052146735.1 Desulfomonilaceae bacterium
CGATGGTTTTGGAATGCAAGCCCGAGGACATCCCCTCTGTGTCTATTTGTAAGAAGATTTTGCTCAAAGCCCCCGGAGCTATATCTTTGCTTCCTCGCACTCCTTTTGCACAGCCGCAGGACGAGTCTATTCTTCCGAGAACCAGTACAGCATCGCCGGTATTGGTCACATTCAACTCGACAGATGACGACTCACCGTGCATGACTTCTCCGAAGTCGTGCTCCACAGCATCGAAACTTATCCGCGGCCCTGCCTCCGACAAAACTGCCGGTAGCAAGCACCACAACGCCCCTAGAATCGTTAGCGCCTTTGTCATGAAAAAGCCCTCCTGTCTATAAGTGAAAATCTCTTTGGACCAAAACCGCTCCCATGTCCGCGGCAACAGGGACAAATCGTTTTACTTCCACGCGGTTGATCGAACTATATCGTGCGATTCATGAAACCTTTTGACTTGCCATCCGCCAATGAGCCAAGGTATAAATCAATCGCAAAGGCCGCGTCAAACGACTTTTTATGACCATTACAATCGCTTTTTTCGAACGGACGGCAAGAATATGGAGCTGCGCCAACTGAAGACTTTTCGAACCGTGGCCACACTCTTGAGCTTCAACCGAGCTGCGGACGTGCTGAACTATGCCCAATCAACTATCTCAGCACAGATAAAGGCTCTGGAAGAGGATCTGGGCGTCAGGCTGTTCGATAGGCTGGGGAAACGAATCGTTCTCACGGAGGCGGGCGAACTACTGTCTCAATACGCCCAAAAGATGCTTGATATAGAGGCCGAGACTGTGGCCGACGTTAAGGGTAGGAATCAGTCTCAAGGGTCGCTGACGATCAGAGTGCCTCAAAGCATCGGAAATATCTACTTGCCAAGAGTGTTAGCCGAGTATCGAAACCGCTTTCCGAGGGTTAGCCTCAATTTCAATACTTGCGCCTTTCACAACCTGGAACATGAACTTCAGACTGGGGTCGCTGATCTGGCTTTCTTATTGGCTGAATCAATTCAATCCGCAAATCTGGTCGCAGAGCCGCTGCGATTTGAGCGCCTTCTCATGGTATCTAACCCTGACAATCCTCTGACACAAAAGGCGAAAGTTTCGCTTAAAGATTTGGCCGATCAGTCAGTATTTCTCGCGAAATCCGATTGCGGATACCGAATGATATTCGAGCAGATGTTGACGGAAGCGAAGGTGAAACCGCAGACTCTGCTCGAATTCAATTCCGTTGAAATGCTCAAGGAGTGTCTCAAAACAAGTCAAGGTGTTACATTGATTCCACAAATAACGGTTCAGCTTGAGATTGATCGGGGAGAGTTGTCTATCTTGCCGTGGGCTGACGAATATATGGAAACGGCCGTCCTAATGATCTGGCATAAGGCGAAATGGCTTTCACCCTCGTTAAAGGCATTCATCGATATTTCAAGAACCATAATAGGAGCTGAACAGGACAGTAACATTCGCTCCTCTCAAAATAGAATGCGCTGAGCACTTAATTGGTGACGGACGTCTGCTGTGCGCCGGCGGGGTCTCGGAGCTCAACCCATCATTTTTTCTTATTCTTGGTAGAATCCAATTCCGTACCGATAAGGTAAGCCCCGGTAAAATCGGTACCTCTGAGTATTGTGCCAAATAGGTTCGCTTCCCCCAAATTGGCGCCCGTGAAATTGGCATTCGTCAGATTTGTTTCGGAAAGGTCTGCGCCGGCCAAGAACGCCCAGGACCCGTTAGCCATGGTCATGTTCGCATCGGAAAGATTGGCTCCCGCAAGATTCGCTTTGCACAGAATCGCCCCGTGCATGTCGGCAGAGGCCAAGGTAGCCCCGGCAAGCTTGGCCCCCGTGAAATCAGTCCCAACAAGAATTGCCTTGGCGAAATTGGCCCCGGAGAGTTGGGCGCATGACAGGTCAGCCCTCGGAAGATTCACCCCGGCCAAATCAGCGTGTGACAGGTCAATTCCCCAAGAGACGGCCGATTCAACCAGCGCTCCGAGGGAGGGAGCCGGCGCGTTGTAAATGATCTTATTGGTAAAGCGGTGCCGGATTTCCAACTGCGTTTGACGAGGGGGAAGCCTTTCAGCCAATTCAGTACGGCTGATCAGGTCGGCGGTGACCATGTCCCTGAGCAAACTCTGAAGTTCCCCTGCCGTGATCCTATATTCTTTCAGCAAGGCTTCACGATCCAGCCCTGACCGGATATGAGACAAAACCCTCGTCGGGTCGATCCGGGGTGCAGCAACATGAGCTACCGAGTCTTTGAACAGACCCTCGTCAACCGACACCGACATTTCACCGGTGGACGTCCTCTCGGAAAGTTGGGTCTCTGTTATCAGCCCCGCGGCCGCCAGTTTATTGAACAGACTTTGCAGCCCTCTGATTGAAAGGTCGTACTTTTTCATCAACGCTGCGTCATCCATCCCCGACCTCAGGTAGTTCAGTGCTTCAGCAGCGTCTATTCTAGGCTTGGCGCTTCTTGGAGGAGGCAACTGAGCCAATTCCACATCTACAATTACAGATGCGTAAGACAAGGAAAGGCGCTCCTCCAACTCGGAGCGCCTCAATATGCCCGCTGCTATCAACTGAGTGAAAAGGCTTTGGAGGCCCCTGGCATTGACATTGAACTCTTGCATCAGTGCGGCATCGTCCATACCGGACCTGATGCACCTCACCGCGTCGATGGCTTTGATCGTGACTTCTCGGTTCGGCATGGCGCTTCACACCCCTAATGAAGCAGCAAACCACACGACGCCGCAGCCGTCAAATGAAAATTGTCGACCCAAATCCGGTCTCTGTGAATATGGCCCTCTCGAAGGAGAGATTCTCAAGCCCAGGGCTCGCACGTCATGAACGACGCGGCTAACGCTGCCCTTCATCTCACGATTACTCGGCGCGTGAATCTTCCTTGATGATAGCGTCTCTAATCGCAGCGTATTTCACCAGTGCCGCCAACGCTTTTATCGCCCTTTCCGGGCTAGGGAGCACCGGTACGCCGCTGTCCTGAAGTTCCCGGACAAAGGGCTCGTCTCGAGTGCAAAACGAGGCGCCTACGACGGGTTTTCCGTAACGGGCGGACAACTCCGCAACCACTGCGCACTGGTCATCGATATAGTCTTCCGCCATCGCCGTCGCTTTGCCGGGCTTCGCTCCCATGGCTTGAAGAGCTTTGGCCACGCGCTGAATAGGTATCAGTAAATACATGAACAAGTTATGCACATTCGGGTCCTGCAAAAGGATTCGCGGCATGGCTTCCGTGTAATCGCTAGGGTTGCGATTAAACGTAAGGTCAACCGGATTACCTATGCTGGCCGTGTGCGGCACCAATGCACTGAGCCCCTCACTTGTGGCGGACGACAAACTCGCCAACCTCAGACCGTTTCGTTCCGCGGTGTCAGCCGCCGCCGCGCCGGGTCCACCGGAATGGGTGAGTACTGCAAGCCCGTTCCCTTTCGGTAGCGGTTGGCTCCCGAGCACGCAGCACATATCAAAAAGCTCCTCCACGGATGCCGCGCGAAGAATGCCACACTGCCTGAAAATGCCATCGTAAAGGGGGTCCGGTCCTGCCAGGGCACCGGTGTGCGAGAGCGCAGCCCGCTTTCCCGATTCAGAGCCTCCAATGTAATAGGCCACTATAGGTTTGCGTTTTGACACTTCTCGTGCCACTCGAAAAAAGTCCCGGCCGCGCCTCACTCCTTCTATATAGAGTGCGATGACCTTAGTGTCGGGACATTGCCCCAGGTATTCCAGACAATCCGTAATGTCGGTCATCGCCTCGTTGCCCACGCTGAAACCCTGGCTGAAACCAAGCCCGAACTTCTCCAGATGAACGAATACTTGCGTGATGAAACTTCCGCTTTGGGAGGCCATGCCGATAAAACCAGGTGTGGCCTCATAGGGGAAGAACGTAGTATTGAGTTTCGAGTACGGATTGACCACTCCAATGCAATTGGGTCCTATGAAGTGAATGCCGTACTTGCGGGCAATCTCTACGATGCGGTTCTGAAGCTCTTGGCCATCCGAGCCCTTCTCACCGAAGCCCGCAGAAACTATGATGGCCCTCGTGACGCCTGACTTGCCGCATTCTTCCAGAATTTCCGGCACCACTTTTGTCGGGATAACGAGGACCGCGAGATCCACGGGGCCCGGCACTTCTTTCAGATGCGGATATGCTTTTAGGCCCAAAATTTCCTGTTCCCGCGGGTGCATAGGGTATACGGGCCCTTCAAATCCAAGGGCAAGCATTTGAGACAACTGGACCGTCCCCATCCCCATCGGATTGCTGGAAGCTCCCCAAAAAGCCACGCTTGCCGGATGCATAATTCGATAAAGCGGGCTCTGTTCAAAACCAACCATACATCATACCTCCCCTGGTCCTGTTTCCTTCCTTTGACTGAAGGCCGTAGCTCTGTCCTTCCGGTTTGATTTCGTCTGCGTTACTGACCGTCTCCATCCCTGTACTCCGGCAAGACCAAACTCAAAACGAGCATAACCAGCCACCATACCGCATATCCTATCATGACAGCGACCATCAGGACCGGCGCCAGAGCGATCGACACGAAGACGATCAGTTCGTTTCCCGCATAATATCCGCCGAAAATCAGCAACAGCATTGCCGCAACAAACGCTGTCACGGTAGCAATGCCGCCCGCGGCAAGAGCTATGATCTGTCTGCTGGTCATGTTTGCCATGTTATCATTGATTGGTCGATAAATGTAATGTGCCAGGGACCTGTGCATACTCTTTTTCTACTTCCGAGCCGGCCACGATTGTTGGTCCAGGTGAATCCTTCCGGTCCCGGCCAGCATCTCACTTGTCAGGACTTATGGTGCCTGAATTCGGAAAAATGAGCGTGCGTGATCATTTTTCCACAAATGCGGGAGGCAGAAATGATCAGATTCTTACTTTTGGCAGTGGCCGCGTTGATTCCGGGAGTGGCCTGCGCGGAACTTCAAAGCGGGCCGATTGATTACAAGAGCCAGGACACTGTTCTGGAAGGATACGTTGCTTTTAACAAGAGCGTACAAGGAAAACGGCCGGGTGTTGTACTAGTGCCCGACTGGATGGGAGTTGCCGCAGACTATAATAAGATCGCCGACAAGTTGGCTGATTTGGGTTACGTGGCCTTTGTTGCCGACATCTACGGAAAGGGTGTGCGGCCCAAGAATGCAGAGGAAGCCGCCGCACTGGCAACCAAGTATAAATCGGATCGCGGCTTGATGCGACAAAGGGTTCAGGCCGCGCTGGATGAGTTGAAGAAGAATCCAAATGTTGATGAAAAGCGACTAGCGGCCACTGGATATTGTTTCGGAGGAACAGCCGCGCTCGAATTGGCGCGTAGCGGTGCGCCGATTCTCGGGGTAGTAACCTTCCACGGAGGACTGGACACCCCTAAGCCCGAGGACGCGAAGAACATCAAGGCCAAGGTGCTGGTTCTTCACGGTGCTGACGATCCCTACGTGCCTCCCGAGCAGGTGGCTGCATTCCAAGAGGAGATGCGTAAAGGCGGTGTGGACTGGCAGATGGTTTTCTATGCGGACGCTGTGCATTCTTTCACCAAACCCGCTGCCGGTACGGACAAATCAAAGGGTAATGCATACAACGAAAAAGCCGATAAGCGTTCCTGGGAAGCTATGAAGTCCTTTTTCAAAGAGATCTTTTGAGGTGCCGGGCAAATACTCACCGGAGCGCCAACGCTCACGGGCGAGGCAGGTTTTTCAGCTCAAGGAGGCGAACCATGAAAAAATCGTCAGTAATTCTGGCGGTGGTAGTTTTCTGCGCGGCAGCACTTGCAGCAGTTGGCTCGCAAGCGCAGAAACAGGGAGCACCCGAAGTTCAGTGGCTCACTGACATGGGAACCGCACTGCAGAGAGCCAAATCGGAGAACAAGCCGATACTCCTGGACTTCTTCAATCCCAATTGAGTTGGTTGCAAGAAAATGGATGCAGTTACGTATCCAAACAAAGCAGTCATCGACTTTATCAACGCCAATATGATCTCTGTTCGGGTTCCGCACGATCAAAAACCGCTGGCCGAAGATTTCAAGGTCAAATGGACCCCGACTCTGATAACGCTGGACGTGGACGGCACCGAACGACAGCGCACGGTGGGGTTTCTGCCGCCTGAAGAGCTTGTACCCTCACTGATGTCGGGAATAGGAAAGGCCCATCTGGAGCGAGGAGAATTCGCTCAAGCAATTTCCAGGTTCGAAAGGCTTGTTTCCAAATATCCTAAGAGTGGCGCTGCACCGGAGGCGGTTTTCTTTTTGGGCGTCGCGCGGTTCCAGAGCACGCACGATCCGAAATTTCTGAGGAAAGCCTACGACCAATTGGCCGCTCAGTACCCCCAAAGCGAGTGGAAGACAAGGGCCTCGCCCTACAGTACGATCAAATGATGGCTAGGAGGTGTTGGGGGAAGCGTGCCTAAAACAACGTGCTAACTAAAAACCGGCGGCCACGTTGAAAGGATGCTAATAGTGGCGATAAACGTTACGTGCGATTGCTCGTCCGCTTGACGCCTTTGTCAGACAAGCTCTGGTTTGCCTTAAGCTCTCGTTTTACTTTAGCAAAAGCGATCTCCTCGAGTTCAATCCGCTCGCGAATAATTCGTGTAAGCCATTCCTTGAGCCCCTTTTCCCTGTGGAGTTTGGCCAAGAAAGCGGCCCTTGCCGCAAGCTTTGGAGGAATGGACAAAGAGGCCGCTTTGGTCTTTGGAACCTGAATGGACTCTTCCCATGCCGAATCATCGTCGGCCTGCGCCACCACCATCCTGTCGATTTCCGCTTCAGAAGGTTTCATTCTCGTGGTCTTACTCGTTGTAGTCATATCGACTCTCTTTTGGCCGCATTTTCAATTCATCGAGCATAGACTCAGACAGCCTGATGGAAATTGTCTTAGTGGATGGCCTCAAATTGAGAAACGATAATCGCTTTGCTTTTCCCCAATCGAGATACTCGGTAGAGTCTTGCGTTTACCAGAAGGCCCGCTCCTGATCTTCACTTTCGAACTTAGGAATCTTCTTTTTCATTGTACGTCCTCACCCGACAGGCGCTTGCGACGGGTCCGACTCCGGGTGTTGGTTCGCCGTCTGATCTTCGTCGATCTCCATCCATGAGGGTAGATCGCTGCCTGTCGCCTCGGCGTACAGAGTCTCGGGAGCTACATCGACTTCATTTCCCCAGGTCAAAATGCCAAGCTGCTCATTCACCGAGAATCCACGGAAGAACTCCATATCCTTGAAACGTCCAAATACGCCGCCCTTGTCCAGATACTTCGAGAAATCCACTACGCCGCGCTTTCCGTCATCGAATTCCAGCTCGATTCGGTAGCCACCCTTGTATACGGCAGCAACGACGTCATGAATCATGACCTTTCTCCTTTCAGGGCACCAAAGCGGGTAAAGCGAATCTGTTGGCACGGCATTCCACGGCTACAAAGAATACACGGGCATACATACCTCTCCGTCCGCTTTCCGACGGCCTCGAATACTCTCCTGGATGGTCTTGAGTACATTGGCCGCGTAATATCGCGTACCACAGTCTCTGCACACACCGGCCGGGACATTCTCGATCTGCACGTACCCACCCTTGATTTTGCGGTGGAGAGTGACTCTTTTCTCAACGATTGTCCCTCCGCAATACTCACACGTCTCATTTTCCCAAAAGCTCATATTTGCTCACCCTCACTGCCTTCTGGGTTTGTCCTGATAGACGGTTATGACACGAACTTTACCGGACGGGGTGATGCGGCACACAATGCCAATGGGGCGCCGATCCAAAGCTGAACCGACCAGCTCATATTTCCCCTCCCTCGGCCAACTTCTCCGCGTCTTCCCGCTCAAAATACCTTGTTCAACATCGTAGATGTCGAAATCGTCCGCGCTTGCTTCATCATACGCATGTTCAGTAAGATAATACAGCCCGTTACGAACGAGCGCCTGGATTAGTTTAACTTTACTCAAAATGGCGCCTTTCAAAAGTCAGAGCATCTCGTGCCGGGCGCGTCAGACTGCACCCCACGGCGTCGGTTCACAGGTGAGAGGACGTCTCATCACTCCAGAGTCGTTCGTCAGCCCCCATCTCATCAACGCCAGCCATCTAATTTGCGAATAACTTCGGAAAGTTCAAGAACTTCTATTGGGCATTCAAGCCAGTCATGCTTCCAACAGACAATCAAATCACACCCTTGCAAGGGATGCTTGAGGTCAGTCGTCAATAGTGGACACCAAATGTCTAGGCTGCCCTCTGTAGTTGATAGAATCGATTCTCAAAGGCCGCTGGGGAGAGATAGTCCAGCTTTTTCTGGAGTCTCTGCCGATTGTAGA
>JBKQMK010000552.1:0-7951 GCA_052146735.1 Desulfomonilaceae bacterium
GCAATTGGTGGAATTCTATGGCCCGTACGTCTTCAATCAGCCGGCTGAAGCGGAAATGGCCCAGGCGTTGACCGATCATTGCATTGGAGCAATAGCCAGGACCGACGCGGGTGGACTAATCAATCGCAATCCCACGCCGGAACTTCCCGCAGCATATTTCGAGCCGTTGGGATCTCTCACCCTACGCCAAAGGAATGGCGACGCATTGGAAACCGTTACCTTCTACCGCGACCTGGGAGAGGACCTGGGGCTTTCTGTCTGGGCTCACTCTTCGATCCAGGAATTTCTGACGGCCCAGTACCAGCGGCTTGTCTTTGCCAGAGAAATCATGCCCGTGACCGAGGAGGGCGAATCCGCTTCACCTTTCGCTGTCATCTCGGCAGAATTCGATCGCGCTCAGGGCCGAGTGACCTTGCGCCCCATCTGGTGGGGAGGCGACGCGGAAGGGACCCTGGCAGCTTACGTGCAAACGCTTCTGAAGGAAGAGCTCCCCAACATCTTCTTTCAAATGGATCTGGGCAGGTCCTGGCATTGCCATTTTACTCCGGCCCTTCTGAAGTGCGGCTTCGAGCCCCGCCTGCTTCTCCCTTACGCGGGAAAGGGCGATCTGGTGATTTTCCAGTACAAAGCGGGTGGCCGGTCCTGATGAGTACATGCGCTCTGGAAAAGCTGTTACCTGACTACATCAAGAGCTTCGAGGCTTATGTCCCCAGTAAACCGGACGCGGAACTGATCAAGCTCTACGGCTGCTCTCGTCTATTTCGTCTCAACAACAACGAAAACCCTTTGGGGCCACCGCCCGCGGCTGAAAAGGTTCTCCAGAGCTTTCCGCCCCCCAGGGCAGCTGTGTACCCCAGCGGGGATGCATTCTATCTTCGCCACAAGCTGGCCGAGAAGTTCAACAAGGATCCGGAGCAGTTCCTGGTGGGCAACGGCGCCAATGAGGTCATAAGCTTCGTCATCAAAGCATTCTGCGAGCAAGGCGATAACATCATTACAGCCGACAAGACCTTTGCCGTATACGAATGGGTGGCGCAGTTTTCAGGCTTCGAGGCAAGGCTGGTCCCTCTGAAGGATTACGCTTTTGACGAACAAGGGATGTTGGACCAAATCGACGAGCGGACCAAAATTCTCTTCCTGTGCAATCCCAATAACCCTACGGGCACTTACTGGAACAGCGAAAAGCTCCGGCACTTTCTCGACGCAATAGACGGCCGCCGCATCGTCGTGGTGGACGAGGCATACTGTGAGTTCGTGGAGGCAGACGATTATCCGAATGGTATGTCCCTCATCGAGGAATATCCCAACCTGGTGATTTTCAGAACCTTCTCAAAAATGTACGGCCTAGCGGGCCTGCGCATCGGGTATTTAGCCGGTCAATTGCCGCTGGTGGACGCGATTCGACGCACATGCATCGTGTATTCGGTAAATGTTCTGGCCCAGGAAGGCGCGCTTGCAGCCGTGGCGGAAGACGACCACGTTATTCGAACCCGGCAACTGGTTCGGGAAGTGAAGGCATTCTTGAGGGAAGAACTCACAAGATTGAGGTTGCCTTTCATTTCCGGAGAAGGCAACTTTGTAATGGTCAAGCTTCCCATGAGTGACACGCTTGCCTACCGCAAGCTCATGAGGCATGGGGTGATGGTGCGGACCATGACCGGGTTCCGTTTTCCGAATCACATCAGGATAACCGTGTCGAAGATGGACGCGATGGAGGCCCTTATCGAGGCCCTGGGGAAGATCCTGCTTTAAAGGGTCAAGACGTCTGCAAGTGCTTTCTTGCACTGGTTACCAGGCAGAGCCTCACGGGCGTCAACTTAATAGAATCAGGTTAGTGATTTCAGTCCAGTATCACCCTCCCCCTTCCCCCTCCCGTCGAGGGAGGGGTTCTGAAGACCCTCTCCCCTGGCGGGAGAGGGCAGGGGGGGGCGCAGGGTCATACCACTCCCTTGAATCAGCCCAAATGAGGCAGAGCGTCGGAACGAGGCAAAAAGCCAGCAGCATTGTCCCTACACTTAGGGTAATACATGAAAAAACCAGATCAGGATCTTAAATTCGCGGCCGCTACCAACTCTGCACCCAACCGAGCATTGAGCATCGGGGCTGCGATCCCTCGTCTTGACGCTTATGAAAAAGTTACCGGCAAAACGAAGTTTGCTGCGGACTATTACAGCGAGAACATGCTTTGGGCAGGAGTAAAACGAGCCGGAATCCCGCACGCACGCTTGAAGGGAATTGATGTGAGTCTCGCGGAGAAGCAGGCCGGGGTGATTCGCGTACTTACCTCCAAAGATATTAACGGCACAAACAGGCAGGGGGTTATCCGAAAAGATCAGTCAGTGCTCGTCACTGACAAGGCCCGCCATTGCGGCGATGCGATAGCATTGGTTCTGGCCGAGGATAAGGAGTCTCTCAAGCAGGCAATTGACCTTATTAAATTCGACTTCGAACTCTTGCCCGCGGTCCTGGATGTGGAAAGGGCGCTTGAAGAGTGTTCTCCGCTGGTGCATGAGGACAATGCCGACGGCAACGTGCTGCTGAAGGGCGACTTGAAAATCGGGGCAGGGGAGGCCGCAGAAAACGAATGCGACGTTGTGTTGGAAGCTTGCTTCGAGACCCCGCGGCAGGAGCATGCGTACCTTGAAACCGAGGCAGGTTGGGCTCAGATGGAAGACGATGGAAAACTTACTATCGTCTGCTCCACACAGACCCCGTTCCGCGATCGCATGGAAGTCGCGGAGGCGCTGGGACTAGAGCCGATCAGGATTCGCATCATCGTTCCTTACGTGGGCGGAGCTTTTGGGGGCAAAGACGGTGTCACCGTGCAGAGCCTTCTCGGCCTGGCAGCGCTTCACTCGGGAGGCAGGCCCGTCAAGATGTGGTGGGACCGCGAAGAGTCCTTCGTCGCGGGGACGAAGCGCCATGCAGCGCGAATGTATTATCGCTTAGGAGCCAAGAAGGATGGCTCCCTGCATTACTTGAATGTCCGATTGTATCTCGACTCAGGCCCTTACGATCATCTCGGGGGAGTTGTAATGACACTGGGCCTCGAACACGCGGGCGGCCCTTATCGTATCCCAAACGCTGCTTTGCGGGCATGGTGTGTATACACCAACAATCCCATCGGTGGGGCGTTCAGGGGATTCGGAGTTACTCAGGTTACTGCGGCCATCGAGCAGATGATGGACACGCTCGCGGATAAGCTGAATATGGACCCTCTTGAACTTCGTTTGAAAAATGCAGTGAAAAGAGGCGACAAGAATTGTGTGGGGAAAACGCTCGTTTGCTCCACCGGCTTAACTGATTGCCTCGAAGTCGCGGCAAATCATCCTCTCTGGCAGCAGCGCAAGTCTTGGAAGTCATCTGCGGGCCTCTTTAAGCGCCGCGGGGTAGGTATAGCGGCGGTAATGCAGGCATCCGGCTACGGTCCAGTGGTTCCGGACACGGCCAACGCTAAAATTGAGCTTACCGAAGCAGGCAAGTTCAGAGTTTATTGCGGCGTGGTGGACATGGGGCAGGGAAATGCATCCACGAACCTGCAGATTGCAGGCAGTATCCTGGGGCAGGAGACCGGGCAGATGGAAGCGATTCTCCCCGACACGGATCGGACCCTGCCCAGCGGCTCTGCTTCGGCCAGCCGATGCACCTTTACTTTCGGCAACGCTCTGATCGGAGCAGCGGAGATCCTTAGAGACCGGATTCTCCAGCGGGCCGCGGATCTTTTCATGGCTCCGGGTAAGGACCAGATGGCGCTCATTCCAGGCGCAGTAAGGCACCTTGTTAGCGGGCGGGAGATCCCTCTATCCAAGATGGCCCAATTGCTTAACGACGGGGAACGGGTGGCTACCAGCCGCTTCAGAGCCCCGGTTGCCACCGATACAGTGACGTCGGATGAGAACCTGAAGCTTCATGGTCTGCCCCATACCTTGTTCTCCTATGGCGCACACGTGGCATGGGTAGAAGTTGACGAGCTAACCGGAGCGGTGGATGTGAAAAAGTATTTGGCCGTGAGCGACTGCGGCAAGGTGATGAACCCGCAGATCTACGAACAGCAAATTCATGGCGGTGTAGCCCAAGGGCTTGGCTATGCGCTCTCCGAGGAGTTCGAGGTGAAGGACGGGCAGATTCGCACCCCTGACTTCTTTACGTACATTATGCCTACAGCCGCGGACATTCCGGAGATCGACTCAGTTGCGGTTGAGCTTTACGAGCCTACAGGGCCTTTCGGACTTAAGGGCGTGGGAGAAGTATCGACGAACGGTCCGCTGCCTGCGATTGCTAACGCCGTGGCTGATGCATGCGGCATACGGGTGTTCCGGCCGCCGCTCACGGCCGAGCGGGTCCTTTGGGCCATTCGAGAAAAAGAGGGGCAGGGGTCTGCAGATTGAAATTAAGCTTCAAACTCAACGGACAAGAGACGCATTTGGATGTTCCGCCTGATCGCCGAGTGGTGGACGTGCTCCGAGAAGACCTGGGCCTCACGGGCACAAAAGAGTCGTGCGCCGCGGGTGATTGCGGGGCCTGCACAGTGCTGGTGGATGGTGAGAGCAAACTCTCATGCCTCATGCTTGCCGCGCAGCTAGAAGGGCGTGAGATCACCACCATAGAGGGTATTGCTCACGGGGATTGCCTGCACCCCGTTCAGGATGCCTTTGCCGAGCACGGAGCGGTTCAGTGCGGCTTTTGCATTCCAGGCATGGCACTGGCATCCGTGGATTTGCTTCAACGCAACCCCAATCCCTCCAGAGCGGAAATTAGGGAGGGCCTGGCGGGCAATCTCTGCCGGTGTACCGGCTACCAGAAGATTGTGGATGCTGTTCAGATAGCCGTGGGTTCGCTCAAGGAAGAGGAAGATTCATGAGAGAGGTCTTTTTGCCACGGACTCTCGAGGAGCTCTGGGAGATTCTGGACAAGAAGTCTGGCGCAGCTATATATGCCGGCGGGACCGATCTGCTCGTCAAGGCGAGGTCAGGGGTGATTGACCCGTCTTGCTTTGTCTGCCTGGAACGAATCGGGGCTTTACAAGGCGTTCGGGACGGAGGGCAAGAGGTGTTCATCGGACCAGGGACCACGCACAGTCGGCTTCTTGAGGACTGTCTCATTCTGGAGCACTTTCGGGTGCTGGCCAAATCTGTGTCCCTTCTGGCCTCCCCACCTATTCGCCACATGGGAACAATTGGGGGCAACATTGTGACCGCTTCCCCTGCCGGAGACACATTGCCGGCTCTCTATGTGCTGGGAGCAGAGGTCGAGATCAAGTCAGCCGACCGATCCAGGCGTCTCCCTCTGGCGAGTTTCATCCGTGGACCGGGAACTGTCGATTTGCAACCGGGGGAAGTTTTGACCGGCGTGTGGCTGAAGAAAGCGCCGCAGTGGAATATTCACCACTACGAGAAGATCGGGAGACGGAAGGCCCAGGCCTGCGCTATCGCAAGCATGGCTGCGGTACTTGAGGTGTCCGAAGCGGGCAGGATAGAGAAAGATCGGCTGGCCTGGGGGAGCGTCGGGCCGACGGTGGTAACCTCGTCCGCGGCGGAGGCATGCATAACAGGCAGGAATCTTTCCCTTGAAACGTTGAAACCCGCTGTAACCCATGTTGAGGAAGCAGTCTCCCCAATAGATGACGTCCGTGCCAGTGCAGAGTATCGTCGAACCGTGGCGGGGGCGCTCCTTTTACGCTTGGCCGAATACGCACTCTAAGATGTGCCAAGCATGCATGGGGCGGCCGGTGTGGCCGTTACCTGGTGAGACGGTATGCCGGCCTAGCTGATAAACAATTCACGTGTGCTCTGTCTGGGTCACGCTGGTCTCGTAGAGACCCAAGAAAGTAGCCTGGCGATTCATCACCAGGTAAACCCCGAGTGACGCGGGGTGAAAGAATCAAGTCCCATAGGGACGGCCGAACATCAGGTGAAGAGAACGGCAATGATCGGTCGTCCCAAACGGGATGAACGCATTTTGGTTGTTCACCCAGATCCAGGCGATGAATCACCTGGCTACTTTCAATCGCCCCTGTGGGGCTCCCCACCGGAGCAAAATCGACAATCCATCCCGAATCTGTTTCTGTTCAAATTTGAGGTCATAGCGAATTGCAGTCCACCCTGAAATCGGAAAAGCTCATTACAAAGGATTTCTTGGCCCTCAACGCCATAGTGTTCCTGACTTATTGCAACATTGCAGTGTTCTTCGAGTTCCATCACTACCTCGGAACCCTGCCGATTGACGAGAAATGGTTCGGCCTGCTGATCGCACTCTTTTCAGTGACAGTCCTTGTTATCAGGCCGATTATCAGTCCCCTCCTTCACCCGGACAATGCAAAACGATGGATAGGTATCAGTTGCTTCTGGGTGATCGTGTCTCTGTTGCTTTACAATGTGGCCCAGGACTTCTGGACAATGGCAATAGTCCGGTTGATTCACGGCGCCGCATACGTAGTGATGGCCACCGCGGTAGTAAGCAGGCTGGTCGGGAGCATACCGCGGGACAAAAGCGCTCAGGCTTTTGGTTTGATCTCTGTCATAACTCTCTTGCCGTACGCGGTGATTCCGCCCATTTTGGCGCCTCTGACACGCTGGGCAGGAAGCTTTGAGAATGTCCTGAATCTCTCGTGTGTATTGATGGTCCTGTCCTTTCCCCTGCTGTCCATGGTCTGGAGCGGTCCACCCGACACGGACCTCGCTTCTCGGGATAGGATCGGATGGCGCGAGGTGGTCGATAATCTCAAGGATGCTCGGATCTTGTCGTTAATGCTGCTCTCGCTGGTGGTTTGGACGTCGTACACGCCGGTGTTCTATTTCCTTAGGGGACAGGGAGAGCAAATAGGCGTCACGAATCCGGGGTGGTTTTTCACCCTTTCGACCTTTGCCGAGATAGCGGTTCGCCTCGTGGCAGGGTCGATGTTCGACAAGTTCGACAAATCGAAGCTTCTGCTAGGCTCTCTGCTGTGGCTGGGTCTCGGCAATCTGGTGATGGCTCATGTTGCCACTCCAACAACGTTCTATGCCCTGGGCGTCGTCCTGGGGTTGGGTTGGGGCGTGGCAATGCCTGTGTTGAGCGGCTTGACATTCGACGTGTCTCAGCCTAGATTCAGGGCATTGAACACCAATCTTGCCATGGAGATGTTTCAATGCGGTTTTTTTGTAGGACCGCTGGCGGGAGGCATTATATTGGTTCACTCTAGCTACACAACATTGTACTATGCGTGCGCTGGCCTCTTATTTGCCGGCCTGGCCACTGCGCCCGCTCTTTGCAGCAAAAAGGAGAAAGGCTAGGAAACGATGGAATGACAGGTAAGGATACTGTATGGAAACACAAGATAAAGGACACAAAATAGATCCTGAAGAGCAGTTCGAAGTGGACTTTTTCCGACCTGAGGATGCTAAAAGAATCGTGGGGCTTTTCAAGGGCGTCTATGGCGAAGGTTACCCAATCAAGATCTTTTATGATGAAAAGGCATTAACGGAGGCCAACGCTCAAGGCCAATACTATTCAATAGTAGCCCGTACGGGCTCCGGCAAGGTGGTCGGAGTCGAACACTTGTATCGGTCGTCTCCTTACAAATCTCTGTATGAAGTGGGCGCGGGTCTGGTTTTGAAGGAATTCCGCCAGTATGGGATCAACAAGCGCATGCTGGAGTTCGTTTTTGACGAGTGGGTGCCCAAACGAGAGAACGTCGAAGAGACATTCGGAGAGGCAGTATGTAATCATCCGTTCATGCAAAGGGTTATGTACCGACTGGCCCATGTCGAAACCGCGTTAGAAGTGGCATTGATGCCGGCTGAAGCATACGATAAGGAGCGGAGCGCCACTGGGCGTGTGGCTGCTCTCCTAGGAGGCTGTCGGACTTAACCTGACCGGCCCCCATTTTAGCGACACATATTTGTTCAAGATACTGATATTATGGGAGTTAGTAGCATTTTGCGCTTGCATTGAACAGCCGTTCCATTGTATA
>JBKQMK010000553.1:0-4700 GCA_052146735.1 Desulfomonilaceae bacterium
AGCATACGGCAAATCTGATCGAGCCTCTCGGCAGACAGATTGTATTTCAGCATCAATTCTTCGGAGCGCATTCCCTTGCGAAGGTCGGCAAGGAAATCTTTTGTCCTGCTCTTTAACATGACAGTACCCCCGGGGCCGATTTGTCAATTCATATGGATGGCCCGATCTCGCTATTTGCCTACTTAGATGAGCAGATGTGCCAAAAAGTTGCAACGTCCACGCGATAGACTTGCGACCAGAGCGAGGATCTTGGAATTCAGGACCGGAACGAACCCCGAGGCTTAAGCAATGGCCGCTCACCGCTATGTGATACCAGTCTGTGTCGAAACTACTGAAGAATGAAGGAGGGTCTTCTCGTCACCCCGCGTTTCGCGGGACTCCCCGCACCACTCACCAACCCCGCTTCTAGCGTGGTAGCGTTTGCCCGAATTCTCATTTTCCCGCAGGAGAAATGTGGATACCGACGAGTGTTGGAGTTTCTTGGAGGGGGTTTGGGGGAACCTTCCTTACACAAAGCATTGTTTATCTTGCTCCGCAAGGGAGCCCCAGAGGGGCGTTGGAAAGTAGCCAGGCGATTCATCGCCTGGGCCAAGAGCCAAAAGGCGTTCGTCCCACTCGGGACGACTGAAAATTTCGCTTCTTTTCACCTGATGTTCGGCCTTCCCCATGGGACTTGGTTTATGTCATCACCGGCTCACCCTGGCGATGAATCGCCAGGCTACTTTCGGCGATCTCCACGAGACCGACCTGACCCCAACAGATCACACGTGAATCTTTCTTCGGCGGAGCAAAAGTGACAATCCTTTACACAAAGAAGGTTCCCCCAATCTTACCGCCTTAAGACTCCTCTTGTTCCACTACATAGCGGTTACATTGTTCGCGGAATTCCGTGACTACTTCCCGGAGAGGCTTTCCGGTCTCTTTGGATTCCCTGCCCAGCATTTTCCAGAACCTGTCCAGCAGAGGATAAGTCTGTTTCGTAAACGCTATGGTAAGAGTGCTTCCGCATTGGCAGTTCCGATACTGCATTGTCAAATTTGCGTCCATAGAATTGCCGTATTCTTCGAGGCAGTGGGCCGTGGGTGAGGTGTTGTGTATGTACTGGGGAAAGCTGCGGTACACGCTGCCACAGGTATGGCATGTCTTCGGGAAGATCCTGGAATCTGAGCCGATCTGGGCAAAAAGCTTGATGAATTCCAGAAATCGCTCATTGTACTTGAATCCCTTCCCCTTTGATCTCGCTTCCACCTGCGGCTCCTTTGCGGCCTTTAATCCGTGCTCAGGCCCTGCACGGACTTAATCCTGGACATCAATCTTACAGGGAAAAGGAAATATTTGGAATAATGGTCGCGAACTATTCAGTCATAGGGGAAGCCACACCCAAGAAGACAGCCCCGCGTGCCGCGCGGGGTCACCGCAGAGAACGCAGAGATCGCGGAGAGAAAGTTACTTGGGTTGTTATCTGCGCCCTGTGCGTTCTCTGCGGTAAGATATCTTGACAATAGGCCCCTTGCTTGGTATTCAACAATTCTGCGGTCCCATCGTCTAGAGGCCTAGGACACCGCCCTCTCACGGCGGAGACAGGGGTTCGAAACCCCTTGGGACTACCAGCAATGTTAGATAGTTACTTGTTTTCCGGTCGATTGACCGGTGCCGCTTGTTAACACCCTGTTAACATTTTTCCTCGGTCGAGGTGGCCGCCTCTTCCGGGGATTGTCTTTTTTGGGGGCCGTGACGAAGATCTCGGTGTCCCCGTGGTCTAAGGTCATCAGGTCAATGGCCTGCCGGAGTTCGTGATCGCTTATGCGGCCATAGCGTTCCGTGACCGACTTTTCCTTGAACCAATGGCCAAGAATGCTCTCACGGATTTCGGGGTCCATACCGGATCGCCTTGCATTGGTCTTCCACGTGTGCCTGAGGTCGTGAAAGTGCGGTGCAGGGTTCAGGCCAAGTGTCTCGACGGCATCTTCCCACGGTCTGCGGCCATTCCCTTTAGACAGAGGCGCTCCATCTCGCAGGAACACATGGTCGGAACCGATTGAGCGCAGCTTCAGGGCCTCTTCCAGCACTGAGACCAAGTTACGGTGGATCGGAACCCGTTTCCAGTGCCCTTCTTTGGTGTCTTCCGGGCCGATGAGTATGATTCGTCGGGAGAGATTCACCTGTGTTCGACTCAGATTTCGGATCTCCCCTTTTCTCATCCCGGTGTAGTAGGCCATCTGCGCTACCGGGCGATACCATCCAGGAAGATGTGCCAGAACCAGATTGAAATCCTTGCAACTTATGTAGACCTGCCGCTCGCCCGATTTTTCACTCAGGTTCTTCACCAAACGTGCGGGATTCACGTCTACACGCCGGAACTCCATCAAAATCTGGAAAAGCTTCGACAGCGTTGACTTCTCACGGTTGACCGTGGCTGGAGCCGCTCCTTCATTCAGCCTGTCCACCTGGTACTGTTTTATTTCAGGAATCCAAATGTCTTTTACGGGGAAATCCTTGCCCCAGTGCTTCACCAAGTGGCTAAGGCAGTACTCATGCCGTTCTCTGACCGCGCTATCCTTGATCTCCGGATGCCTAAGGAACAAGGTCACAGCATCCCAAACGGTCAACACGACCGTCAACTCTTCTTGCAGAAGCAGGCCGAGCGGCATTTCCAGTTTCTTGTTTTGGAACATCCGCACGCCCAGTTCCCGAGTCGGAAGATCAAGAGATGAATAATCCCCCGTCCTGCAAGCCCTCAGCAGCATGGTCTCCATTTCCTTCGCCTCTCGTTTGGTGGCGGCGAACGTCTTCAGACCGATCAGTTCCTCCCCAAACGGCCTGAAATAGATGTAAAGCTCATTATTTCTGTCTATCACTGACATTTGCGCATCTCCTCAAGGAGAGCCTGTCGAGAAAGAACCCCAGACGATTTCGCACCCCCTTTCTTGGGCCGGGATGATACTGCCGGGGCGGCTTTCTTGTCAACGCGTATGCCGGTAGACTGGGATTCTATGTAGAGCTGCACCTGTTCCGGAGTGAAGCGTCTCTCACGGGTGGTTACTTGTACGCAAGGAAGCTTGCCCTCGCGTACAAGTTTATGAACGGTCTTAGCGCCAATTCCGAGTAGCGTTGCCACGTCACAGGTCTGCAAAAGGCTCGTTAGCCCATTCTCGTTCAGCGAATTGGTTTTTTTCTCGTTTGTGGTTTTCATGGGTGCGTCCAGAGCTATGAATTGATCGAGTTAAGCGTCTTGAATGCATTGGGGTAGCCTGCCCCTGTGAAGCGTCACAAGGGCAGGAGCCTATGCTGCAACAGCTTCAAACCTGAGTGTGGTCTTTGTCGGTGACTGGCAACCCCTCATCTGTCTGAGGACAGTTGTCGAGGAGCCATCTTGCAAGCGACTCTTCCTGGCGCACCTCCTCCTCATATTCCTCCAGATTAGGCACCAAATCACATTTGTCGCACCAGAATTCCCATCCTTCAGTGTGACCTGCGCCTTCATATTCCCAGGGCTCTCGCTCATATAGGTAACAGAGATCAACACCGTTCGGATCTAGCTCTATTGTGTCCAACGTGGAGATCGGGTAGTAGGGCTCTAAGAACTTAGTGCGCAAATCTTGGGAACCGCACAGAGGACATATGAATCTGAGCGCCATGGGACGTCCGCCGGTCTCCAATATTCGCTCCTTGAGCTCGCTCTCTTTATGCACAGGAAATTCCTGGACGAGGGATGCTAGGAACTTTTCTTGCATCTTGGCAGCAAACGGTAGCTGGGCATCCAAGGGGAGTATTTGCTTTTCCAGGAGAATGCTTATCAACCCCACCAAATTAACGAGGTCGTGTTTACAGCTCTGGACGAGCCATTCCCAGCGATCTTCGACGAATCCGTAAGGTTCGAATACGGCCTTCAGGAGTGGGGCAAATTCGGCATAAACGCGGGTGTCGCTTTGATACCGCACGCACCAACTGAGCGCCATGAGACAGAGGATGAATCTTCGCTGCTCGTCTGTGGAGTCATTTGCACTTTGATATCTCACTGCCAAGTCGTAAAGCCCTTCGAGTACCGGGTCGTCGGCAAATGACGGACACCGTCGCGAAACAACCTTCACCTGTTCAAGCACAGAGCGAGAATCTTCCAGTCGTCCCCACTCTATGCAATTGTTGGAAAGAAGAATGAGACCGCATCGCACCTGATTGGAATATTCCCCGTACCGTTCTTCGCCGGCAGAGACATAACTCCGGATGAGTGGATCAGCCTTCTGGTGCTCTTGCATCAGGTAGTACATGTAGGCGAGAATCAGGCCTTGTTGGGCAGCCTCGGTGCTGCTTGCGCCGTGAGTCTCTATAATTTGGCTATGAGTCTGTGCGACATAGTCAATCAGATCCTTTGTCGCACTTCTTCCTGCTGGCGTTATCCTGTCTTCAAATAGTCTAAACATGTCTATTCTCCTCTATTTAAGCTGCTTTTCAGGTTATTGGGTAAGGACCTGCCAAGGCCCTTACCCGGATGGAGCGGCCAATTCATCGCAGTGTCTACAGGTCTACATCTGCAAGCCGCTGTTCAAGGAGATCCAAGAACTGACTGCAATTTGAGATTTGGTCCCTCTTGGTATCGATTTCAGCTCGTAACAGGAGGCGCTCTTTTTTACTGAGCTCATCCGAGATAAACTCGTCATTCTCGATCATCTTTTCATAATCCTCGGCTACCGGAAGGCTGC
>JBKQMK010000554.1:0-6759 GCA_052146735.1 Desulfomonilaceae bacterium
ATGCTTCGCATTACCGTTCCGCTGAACTTCTGCCACTCTTTCTTATGGTCGCAAATGCCCTCCGAAGTAATTTCGCCGCAATGCGGGCAGTATAGCCAGTTCATGGAATAAACCGGCGTGATGTTCAACTCATCCTGGACGGTGGCCAGAAGATGATGAGCATCGTACGCGCCGTAGTAGGTCCCCACACCGGCGTGATCCCTGCCATACATGTGATGGGTGAGACCGAGGTTGGTTCTCAGAGCGGCATGGAATATCGCCTCTTTGGGACCGGCATATCTCATGTCCCAGAAGGTCAGTGAGGTCAGGTGGTTATGGTCACCGAAATATCCAGCCTTCCTCAGTTCGTCGTGGGTGAGGATGATAGCTTCATCAATGTAGTCACCCTTGCGCTTTTCGCCGATGATCGCGTTTACCAGAACTCCGACAAGGGGCTTTTCAATGGGTAGCTCGGCATAAGCCTGCAACCAAGCGCCTTTCATAAGCCATTCGTGTCCGGTATGAGGGACGTTTCTGGTCTGATGCGCGACGATCCTCTCCCAACCCTTCTCCTTGAATCTTTTTCTCATTTCAAGGGGGGGTATGAAGTACGGATCGTACGGAGCGTTGATTTTCGGCCGTTGCACGAGAGTCACTTTTCCGCCGATGAACTTATCTTTGCAGTCGTAGATTCGAGCGCAGCCCGGGTGCTTTGCCTCTTCGGTACCGAAAACCGCCTTACACATGGCCTTCTTATCGTAATCGAATACCTCTTCGATCTCTAGAATTGCCATGGGATTGCCGCCGTAGGTCAGCACAACGGAATTCCCCACCTTCAGGTTGTACTTGGAGATCTCCTCATCCGAGACGTCAAAAAGAAGGGGAATGCTCCAAACAACCCCATTCTTCAGCCTCATGTTCTTGCAAACGGAATCCACATCCGCTTTGTTCATGAAGCCTTCGATGGGTGTGAAATATCCATAGGTCAACCCTATGACTTCATTAGCGATCTGGCTTCGGATCGGAATTTGGGTGAGACCCTTGATCTTTTCGGCAGCCTCCTTTGGCTCCATGATCCGCTCGACGATGGCTTTTCCACCGTGTCCTATTTCCGCCATATTCTTTCTCCTTTCTCCGCCTTAAAGTCCTTATTCGACTTTAGGTAGAAGTCCTTTTACGGCTTCCGAGAAACCGCACCAGCATATAGTGCGGTGCTCCCACTCCGCCCGGTAACGTTTCAGAAAAATGGAATGGAACAACAATGATAGTCGCGAAAGGGGTTTAGTGTAGTGAAACTGCGGTCTTCTGTCAAGACTAAAAACACTCGCTCTCTGTCTGAATCGAGATTTGGTTCGCTCCGGTTTGTCCTTCCGGGAAAGGCTAAAATATGACCCGGAAAGACCCCCTTAACCGCTATGACACATGTCCCATCTTTCGAGTTTAAGCAATAGCCATGCCAACCGAAAAGGCTGCCGATAAGACGAAACAATGAGGCCGTGTCTCGCCGGAGTTGGGCACACTCTTGTTGCACGGCAAGTATGCCTGTCAGGATTCTTTACAGAATGTAAAGGGCCTCGGTAATCCATGCAGTCGGATCATCCTCGCGTCACAAAAGTGAACTTTGGTCCCTGCCCCAGGCAATCGGGGGGCCGTCGGACAATCTAGGGCTTGGGGAAATCAAGAGATCCCCTGACGAATTTGCCGATTGCAGCGCCACGCTAAAGTTTCTGGATGTCTTAGCGGCTTGCTGTCAGCAACTCCGGTACTCGCCAATGTGCGCGCACCGGCCCCATTGGGGAATCGGTGAACCGCTTTGCAAGGAGAATTCCGGTGAGTTCTTTAGGTGAGAAATAGGCGAGAGGGTTGTACATCTTGTTTGTTACGCGCACTTCCAGGTGGAGATGCGGGCCGGTGGAACGCCCTGTGTTGCCCACCAACGCAACCTTCTGTCCTCGGCATACCTGCTGGTTCTTCTTGACCTTGATTTCGCTCAAATGCGCATAATAGGTGTAAACTCCGCGGCCGTGGTCAATGAGCACTGTGTTGCCATAACGCCTAAACTTCTTTCGACTCCCTGTAAAGATGACGCGGCCGTCCGCGCAGGCTACAACGGATCGGCCCACAGGAGCTGCGATGTCCAGCCCTTTGTGAAAACGACCCCACCGGTAACCGAATGGGGAGGTGAGAACGCCACCCGGCACAGGAAATTTAAGCTCCGGAACAACCGGATCTCGTTTTCCCAGGATGGCGGCTGAAAGCACCTGGCGATTATAATTCTTGCTTGACGAGCTAGCCGTTGCGCTCTTCTGCCATCGGGAAGGTTGTTCGCTCTCATCAAGAAGCGCTTGAGCAGGCAAGAATACTTCATCCCCTTCCTTCATGGTGTAAGGCGGGAGGATCTTGTTGAGTTTTGCAACCTTGGCGAAGTCGAGGCCGTACACCTCGCAAATGTGTCGGAGACTCTCCCCGGCTGCAACAATATGAAACGCCCCCTCCTGCTGGGGAGTGCAGGATTTGGACCCCTTTTCCGCTATATCAACTTTTTGTTGAGAGGTAGATTTTAAGTCTGGGGTCTTTTTGACTATTCCTACACCAGACGAACACGAGGCGAGCAATGGCAGGAGAATCGCCACGAACCATTTGAATGTACGATCCATACCTTCTCCAAGCGGAAAATCCAATCCATTGGAGCGCCATCATACCTTATCTTCAAAATAAAATCAATTATAAAAGATAGTAATGCTCATTTGCTATAAATTATTTTATATTATAGCCATAACTATCCATGAGAGAGAAGCCGACAGAGACACACAGGCCAAGAAAGGGAGCAAAAAACCTTGTCCGTGCCTCTGTGTCTCTCGTTTCTTTGCTAATGAGCGGCTTCGAACACTGAAATCCGGAAATGGGCCGAACCGGTGGCAGAGCGGTAATCGGCCATTCGCGTTTCCCGCAAGCGACTAAGCGATTATTTCCCTGCGGCCGGTGTAGCGGCTGGTCCAGGAGCGACCGGAGCGGCAGATCCAGCAGGAGCGACCGGCTTAGCAGGCTCGTTCACCTTTTGAGCCCCCTGATTACTCTGCTTGGCCACCAAGCTGGTAAGCTGCTGCTTCACGCTGCCCAGATCTTCGTTATACTGCTTGATTTGCCTGCTCAGATTCGTCTGGGCACTTTTCTTGATCTCCTCCATCTGGCTTTCCAGGCGGGCAATGTGCGCATCCAGTTGTACCCGCTGTTTCACGAGGCTATCAATTGAACCGGCGATCGCCTTGGCCTGCTGATCCAAGCCCATGTCGCTCTGTTGTTTGGCCTGATTGATCTGGCTTTGTATGCGGTCGGCCTTTTGTTCGAGCGTTGTGATCTCGGATGAAAGATCTTGAGCGTAGCTGTTCAGGCAAAAGGCCACCATAAGAATTGAAAGAATCATCGACAGGATGACAGTCTTCTTCATCGCTCAACTCCTCGTTCCATTGATTTGAGACCGCTGGTCTCATTGCTCGGGGGACATTCATACCACAGACTGCCGAGAATGCAATAATATTTTTTATAATGATGCCAAAAAGTTCTGATGTAAAGTGCAACCATAACTTTATATAATCTATTTGGCGTGGCCCTTCCGACGATAAGCCGATTCAAACCGCGTGGTGCCGCCTATTCCCTCCGGTGCACTCCGCAGGCGCTTCTTCGTCGTCGCTTTTCTCTCCTTGGCGGCCTGTCCTACCAACTGGATAAAAGTTTTTCGAACGAGCCTCATACCTCCGCTTCTGCTGTTCAAGAGATCATCGTTGCCTAATCACACCAATATTGTTGGTGTGGGGCGCAGATAACAGACCTCAGGGGGCACTTGTCGGGACAAACGCGGGGAAGCATCTGCGAAGAGTCCCGGATTAGACGCCCAAGAAGCTCCCCTTTTTTGTTTACTTTCCCTGGGTCTGGTGGTAGAGATGCGGCCTGTGGGGACAATCCGGTTTCGTCTGGCAGCGGGTGAAATAGAAAGCCGGTATTTCCGTAAGGATCTGAAGTCGCGGCACTTCATAAGAGGAGGCTTCCCGTCTTGAGTGGTTGGCGCCGTAAGGTTGCATCCCCCCTGGTGGCGTGGTTCCTGTCGATTTTATTGGCGGCTTGCGATTTTCTGCCTGATCTTTGCGGAGCGGCCTCCACCATCCCTGGTGAGGGCCAGCACGGTTTTTTTTACGCGGTCACACATCTCCACCCTGTGGTTTATCTCATTCTCTTTCTCATAGCTGTATTGTCCGCTATTAACCTGGTTGCCCAGGGCTGGGTACCGCTGGGAGTGTGGCCGTTCTCACGGATTGACAACTTCTCCCCTAAGATGGGGAGAAAGGGCGTCTACGGTTCTCCCGGGCAGGGCTTGAAACAAGCGCGACCTGATTCGCCGGGCAAAACTAAATCAGGCAAGACCGGCGCTCACCCGCTGGGCCAAAGGGCCGGAGGTGAAGGGATCGTGGGGGTTCGCCGCGTAGCCAAGGGTTTGGATCGCGGGACGACAGCGAACATGCCTACTCCAATGGAGGGGATAAATCATCCCTTGCCGCAATTTGCCTCCACTGGGACGGCCCAAACCGGCACTCCAAGAATCTTGGAGAGCGAGCCGGATCAAAGACAACCTGCCCAGGAATTCAAGTTTTCTTCCGCGGTGGATGTCCTTTCCCAAGAGGAAATGGAGCGTCGCGGAAAAGAACAACTGGTGGTCTCCGGAACGGTCAAGGGACCGGACGGCCGCGGGATTGCGTCCGTAATGGTTTATTTGACTGATCAAGCGGGCAATCGAGTCGGACAATCGTCTCGATCGGCCCGAGACACTGGAGAATTCAAAGTCCTGGTGAATGAACCCGGCCGGTACGGGCTCACCGCGTACAAAAGAGGGTTCATCATGGAAAGTAGCGAACCCCTGGTTTTGCCCATTGAGTCAGGAAAGATTGAGGGCTTCAATTTTCGGATGATGCCCGAGGGATGTCTGGTTCATGGCCGCGTTCTCGTCGAAGGCGAGACGGCAGGGGTTCCTGATTTAGAGGTGAAGTGTATTTGTGCTAACGGAGCCTTTTCTCGTTCGGATCGCACCGATTCAGCCGGAGAATTCAGGGTTTCCGGCGCGCCGCTTACATCCAAATGTTCCATTGAAGTCTACGGGATAGGTGGTGAGGTTCTGGCGCGCTCGGCTCCATTCGAGACACTTCACAAGAAAGAGATTTATCGTAAGATAGCCATTCCTTCCTTTAGCACTTCCGAAAAGACCTCAAGCGTAGCTCTCGAATCGGCTGTTGCGTGGGATGATGTCAAGGAGGACCACAGCGGGCCCCCGGATTCCCCTGCTGCGGGATCCATAACTCAGACTTGACTGCCTCAAGCCTTCCCCCATTATTGAACGAAATTGCCGGTTCAAGGTCGATTCATCGGCGTGCAATCAGAGCAGAATAGACTTGCACTTCCCCTTTGAGCATTCCAACCACCAGTCTCCGTATCCGAGCACTTGTAGCAGTGATGATAGCTTCTACCGTCTCTTCTTTGGCTGCGTCGGATTCCATTAGATCCAGCTTATTCAGGAAAGGCACTACGCGAGCTGTCAGGGGGACCCCCTTCAGTGCGCCTTCGGGATGGCTCAACAAGCGGCTCACGACATTTGGCCCAATGATCTCTCCCGGCCCGAGGCCCGTGACCGATAGGAACCTCTCCAGCCGAAAGACCCATTCTTCAGTGGCCGGCTTTCCAACACATTCCAGGCCGACTACAGGAATGACAAGATCCACAAAATCAGGAATTACGGGTTCCCAACTCTCAGGCGCTTTGATTGGACGACCGGCCGCTCCGTCGGCCTCGATCAATACTCGGCCTGCCACATCCAGGCAGCGCCTTATGATAGCCGCGGAGACCCCTTGAAGCTTGCCGCTTGAGCGGTCGCGAGACTGAGCGACCGTAACATGCCCCCATTCCGCCAGATGGGCCGCTAGCGAAAATAGTTCAGGATCATCCTCCAAGAGGTTCAGGCATGGAGAATCGTCGGATTTAGGCGGGAGAATCTTCGTCGTGGTCGTGGTGACCACCGTCTCATGGTGTGCAACTAATTCCCGGGCCAAGGCATACATGAGGGAAGTCTTCCCCCCTCCGCCCACCAGGGCCACGCTGCGAATTGTCGAATCGATATCAAAGCATTGGAGAAGAGATTCTTTATCCAAAAATTCCGCCAAAGGTCAGATCCAGGGTGGTGTCAGACTGTACCTTATACGGAACGATGAGGCGTTTCCTGACACGACCATGGGCCCCTTGCAGTTTTCGTACTTGTAAAACTTTAAGACGTAGGTGCCCCTATTCCCTATGTCGTAGCATTTGGTCTGGTTGTCCCAGGTAACCCAAACCTTGAAGCGATCCAGGAGTGTATACGGCGGACTGCACCTGATATCAAATACCTGCACGTACACCGGGCCGACGTACCCTTCCGGCCAGTTGATGAAGTATCGGGTTCCCCTCGCCCATGACAGGGTTGGTAAGACTATTAGAATTGAAACTAGGACTATTGAACGACAAATCCATTTGCTCATGTAAGTTCCTCTCGCACGACCTCTGATCATCCAGAGAAATGCCAGAAGTAATATATCATGAATAACAACGATTTGAAAGTATTTTTTGATGTTATATATTCTATAGTTTCGCGCTTCTTGTATGGTCGATTCCGCGCGTATGGCGCGTTTGCTTGATTTTTGGCGACGAATTGATATCACGGGCCTTCGCAGAAATTCCGAGGGAGAAATGACTTCTTCGGGCAGC
>JBKQMK010000555.1:0-7643 GCA_052146735.1 Desulfomonilaceae bacterium
CCTGTCTTGTTAATCTTCTCAATGGCGAGTTCAGCACCTTGTTTGGCGCCGAATCCGTAATGAGCCAATCGACCGGACATGACGTAGGCAAAACCAATTTTGATTGGTTCCTGGGCCAAAGAAAGTGAAGCGCAGGTGAGTACCAGAGGCATCACAATAACCGGAAGATAACGAAACGATTGTCGCATGGAATCCTCCTTAACAAAGGGTGGGAAAATACGGTTGGCCGAAAGACGCCTGAGGTCGCACGGCAACGCTATGGCGAAGGAACTGATTTAATGCGGTTTCAATTACAGATAGAGCGACTCCCTTCAATGCCATTAGCAAGTGCAGTGCCATAAAATTGCACTATCTGGTGTTTGAGTAAAAACCAAGGGAAATGGCATGGTAACGTCTGGTTATGAGAATGGAATTGAATTGCGGATCTTCCAGGTATCGCCGGAGCTAATGGGTCAGTTTGGCCTGCCAATTTTTGCTGTAGAGGAAAGCTCAATGATAGCCGGCTCTAATGGCGGGGCAAAATGACCTTCCGCTAGACACTCATGGGGCTTTTTGACCCAAAAACCAATCGTCTCAACTGCCTTCGCAGCGCGTCACGAGCCAAGCCAAGTAAGCCTGAAGTTTCGTGCCTCTTGCCTTCGGCTCGCTTGAGCCTCAATTATGCTGAGGTCTTGTCATTTCGGCGGTTTGTGAGACGATAACGAGGTGAGGGATATTTATTTCACCTCGAAGAGATCTCCGTACGCCCCCTCGAGGCTTCACACATGAAAAACCGTCGTCACATTGGTGAAAAAGCCTGTATTCTTGTTTTCCTGAGCGTACCACACCGCACGCCCCTCGGTCAACTCAAAATGCTCTGGGCAGCCTTCAGGCCAACACACATTGGTAGTATCGGGCCAAGGGTAAGGCAGAAGCCACGTGAAATTGCATCTCCTTGCATGATACGATGGCCTGGCTTCGACTTTTATCGGCCGTTTTATCAACCACTCCACTGAGCATTTGATCTGTTCGCCGATGAGGCAGAAGTGGCTGAGAATATGAAGGAGGGTATATGCCACGACGCCCATGATTCCATCTGGACCAGTGCGTTAGCATCCATAGACCTGTCGGTGAAGTTCTTGGCCGTACTCTTGAATTTCAATCGAATTAAGTATGACTTCTTGCGCTCAGAATCAGTGTGGAATGCATCCACTCGGCCATCTTGCAGTCCGTCCGCAGTCTGCCGATGGCCAGTCAAGAAGCCATGCGCCTCAATCTAACCTTTAACAAGAGACGAATGTGGGGTAGAAAGCGGAGCGTGTTATGCGGAAACCATGTGAGACCTCGGATTAGGGCGAAATGCTGCTAAAGCGATTGATAAGAAAGGTTTGCGCTAAGACGCAAGCAGAGTATTATCTGGATGCAAAACCGAGATCGTATTTGTCTAGAAACCATCTCAGCAGGGGTTCAGCAGAAGGAAGATGGATTCATGAGAGTACTTAAGAACATCTATCGTTTGCTCAGACACTGGACATTCTTGAGACCTGACCTCCACGGTGCGAAACGCCGCCTGCTGTCTTCACCAGATCTCACGCATGAGGAGAAAAGCGTTCTGGAAAAGGTTTCGCTTAAAGTCCACCATGGGGACATAATGTACGCAGGCGACGATTTACACTATCTTTCTGTCGGTCTTTCTGCGATCCGCTGCATTCAGCAAGCCCTTCTCTCCGCTGGAAAAGAATTTGCGGATGGCTCTATCCTTGATTTTCCAAGCGGATATGGTCGAGTCCTAAGGTTTCTGCGAGCAAAGTATCCCAATTCGGATATCACTGCCGCGGAGATCGACGGAAGTACTCTGGACTTCTGTCGTCGAAATTTCTCGGTAACTCCTTTTTTGTCAAAGATACCTTTCAGCGATTTGAATCTACCCCGGCGATTTGACCTCATTTGGTGCGGTTCTCTGTTCACACACATCGATGAACAGGCCGCGAGCGATCTCCTCCAGTTCTTCTACGACCATCTGGCAGCAGGAGGTTTGTGCGTTTTCACCGCTCACGGCTGGCGTTCCATAGAATGGATACGGAGGAAGGGAGTAACATACGGACTTTCGGAAGATGCGCAACAAAAGGTAATTCAAGATTTTCAATCGAAGGGTTACGGATACTCCGATTACCCGAATCAGTCGGGCTACGGGATCTCAATTGTCACACATCAGCGACTATGTGAGTTGGCAAAAGGCGTCGGTGCGTGGGATGAAACGCTGTTTTTAGAGCATGGTTGGGACGACCATCAGGACGTGTACGCTTTCACGATACAGATGCCGAACAAAGGCATGGAGAACCACAAAGAATAGTGCGATGAGCGCCCTATTCTTTGCGCCTAATGCCTTACGCTCACCCGCTATTCCGTTGTCCGGCGCTTGCGGGTGCCGCTACTCCTTGACCAATCTCCGCTCCTCCTATCGGATGCACTGCGCCGCAAACGCCATGTACCCCCTCCGAGGATCGGAATCCAGATCGTTTACAGCCCTATCTATCTGAAATCATTCTTCCGTTGCGTGACACAAAATCGCGGCACCCCGTACGGATCCAAACAACGGAAATTTGCGCAATTCAACGGCAAAATTGAAAAGAATTGCGCAGGAAGGAGTTCAGCCCGGATGCAAGGCTATTTTTTCTGAAAGAGATAGTTGGGATTCTTCATGACTACCCTGTAGTCCCTCCTGGACTTGACTTCTCGTACCAGTCTGCGGACGCCCTCGTGTGCAGACCAGATGGAAGAATCGTCAAAAAGTATGAACCCATCCCGTTCGAGAAAGTGATGGCAATCCTCAAAATCTCGTTTCACGGTCTGATAATCGTGCCCACCGTCAATAAAGCAGAAGCTTATCGGTCCACCGAGTTGAACAGAGCGGCCGATAACGTCAGGGACAGTTTCGAATCTCCGCCAGGCGCTGAAGAAGTCATGTGAGACCATCTCCACGCCAAAGGGCAGGTCTGCCCCGCTGAAGGCCTTGATACTGCGAATGTAGCTCTCTTTGATAAACTGCATCACCTCTAGCTCGGTCAGGCGCGAGTGGCCAGCAGCCCTGGGGGTAGCATTGAGCGTCCAGTTGTCGCAAGTGATTAGCCGGTTCTTCACCTGACCCTGTTGTTTGTAGTAGCTGAGCAGGTTCGCCGACAATCCGCAAAAGGAACCGATCTCCACGATAGGGGCTCCATTGGGTAAGTTGGAGACAGCATGTTGGAAACAGAGAAGGTTGCCGGGATTGGTCCATCCGGGGATGAGCCAGTGCAACAGCCGGGTCTGTTCGTCGGATATGTCCTTCCAAAGAATTCTAGTAAGGAGTTTTGAGCTTTTGAAATGGGACAGACGCTCATAGACTATTCGACCAAACATCGGGATGGCTCACCATAACCTGAATTATACGGTGGTCTTGCCATTTCGGCGGCATTTGGGCCTGTGCCCGGTCGCGGGATGGTTCGCCTGACACCGAAAAGGCCCCTGTATCTCCTCCCACAAGACCCGGGGGAGGCAAAACCGTCGCCATGCTGGCGAAAAAGGCTCTTATATTGACCCCTAAACATACCTTACTGGTCAGGCTACGGTCAAACTAATTTTCTCAGGGTGCACGCGCCTAGGCACCACATAAACAAAACGCTCATTTGATGTCCGCATCCAGCGGAACCTTGAGTTTTGCCGCGGTGGTCATCACCTTCTTAACTAATCTCTCGAGTTCAGTTTGCTAATGCGTCGGCCCCGCTACCCAAATAGCATCATGAATTGCCATCACAATGCGACCGCCCATCTTTCGACGCCTGAAGATACAATCAAACCGCAACATTGCGGTTTTGATCAGGTCAGCTTCTATCTGCTGGGGCCATGTCACTTGGAAACATGTGAAAGCCATCATTTGGGGGCAAGTTTACAGGACAATAATGCCGGTCTCCGGCAGCGAATCCGAGATTTCCATACTGCTGGCTCTTGAATCTAACTTTCCCGACGTCGGGAGAACTCAACCGGAAAGGTAGTTTCGGACGTCCGTGGCTGAAACTCAAAATGCCAGTGATATCAGAACTAAATCACCATTGGGCTATGCATCATTGAGAGGGATGCGACATGAGCCCAAGATTTCACTTTTGAGATATGGTTTTGGAACACCCCTTGCACTTAGCAAGTATTTCCATCCTTTTTCCTCTTGTCGTGTCGGCTCCACAGAGCCTGCGAGCATATATATCGCGTAAAGTCAGACCCGAGCGTACCCTCTTGCTGACGCACTCGCACAATGCCTCGTATTTTGGCAATTCGCGAGCAAGCTCTGGAGGCAAGGCTTGTTCCAGGAAATTACTGAATTTTGATTTCAAGGAATGAAGCCTTTCCGCGTCCGTGCTTGTCGGACCATAGTACGCATGTGTCAATTCTTCCACGTACTCCTTCAATTTATCGCAATGACAGCGATCTTTGTCAGCAGTAATAAAACTGGACTGAACAAATGTCGGTCCATGCTTCATGAATGTAGTATTCCTGTCGGGTGCATTAGTATTCATCTGTTTCAACGGCATCGGTCGATACGGGTCAATCGTCAGCGCATTGCAGAAATTGAATTCCGCAACGGCGAGTGCCAGCAAAAGCCCAAGAAGCCCCAAAGATTTCACGGTTCCCCACGTCACCGTCGAAGTTCATCAGTGATTATCCAGTATTGATACCAGAAGAGCTATGTGAGGGTCAAGACGAAAGTTGACACGCGTGCCGAAAACGATGGCATTTGGAGCATCTCCCTTAGGGCCGCGGTCAGTCCGAGATAGCTCTCGGATATTATTCGATTGCGTTGGTCGAGGCCGGATGCTATTTAATAACGAAGCCTTATGCTCGACAAACTCACGTCCAGGCAACCGGTCTCTTAGTTTATTATTTCTCTCGTTCCAAGTCCCTCGTTCGGCTGTCAAAATCTTTCCAGAACTGGCGTTCGCACTCCTGAATACATCGTGCATAAAGGCGGGCTCGGGGATCATCGCGTGGCCCGAACGATACGCCGTACTGCTCCCGGCAATCTCGCTCGCAAGTCTCACGGTCAAAGCCTCCTTGAAGCAGGTCGATACGGCCGTACCGCGATTCCCCTGTGACTCCTAGTGGAAACTCTGAGGACTGTGCCTGGAGGTAATATTCAAGTCCTGAGAAGACCAACAGGATTACCGCTGCTGATAACAAAATAGTTTTCCGATTCATGGTACTGCCCTCGTCGAAGTGTACGTTTGATAGACCCGGAATTAAGCGGCAGTCTTGCCATTGTCGGGGTATTTGGGTCGGTTACCAGTCGACCGATGGCCTCCTGACCACAAAAAAGCTGCCAGATGGGTTAGCACAAGCCCCGGCTAGGTAAAACCGTCGTCACGTCGCTGAAAGAGCCTCTTTCATCTCGTATTTGAGTATGTCTCTCCGAACGTCCCCTCGTCAAACATAATATTCGTCGTTGCTCATCACCCAAACACATTCTGGCAGTGTCGGGCTAAGGGAAAGAGCGAGACCACATGAACAAGCCACCTCCTGACTTGAACTGACTTATCGGTGCAAAGCTTTCATGTGTTTTTATCGGCAGGACGCAGACAAATGCCCTTTTCACCTTAGCAGTCGCCACTGCGGCGCATCAGTAAAATAAGATGGTTAAAACGCCAAGCATCATCCTTAGCGTTTTCGAGGGGCAAATTTTATTCTTGTGAGTTCTGCCGAGTTGGGATCGGTAGGGTATTCGGTCGGGTCCGTGGATAAGATGGGTACAGGCGGGGCAGAAATACATGAAGCCCTCTGTTAAAGCCAACGTCACAGATTTGTGGGTTCAACTTCAGTGATCTTGCGAATTCTTCTTTTCAGCCACGACTGGCGAGGCATCCCCAAACATAAAGCTAATGGGTTATAAGGCACCTGAGAACAATTCTGCGCCAGTTTTCTGATCGAGGGTATCAGGTATTCGACAATTTTTGCTTTCGCGTATCGCGTTCTCCTTGCGCGAGAAAGGATTTAGACGTGCTATAACTCACTCCACAGGAACCCGACCTGCGGGTTGGAGACATACCACAGGACGGGAGAGTTCGATGGGAGATTACCATTTGCCCTACAATTCACAACCGGAAGACAGCCGGTATGCCAAGCGCTTTTCGATTCTCTTTGCACTGATGTTCGGCATAATCATGGCTCCCATCGACGGGAGCATGGTCAACGTGATTCTTCCAACGCTAACGGAAGTCTTCTCGGCTGAAATCGCCACGGCCGAGTGGGTTCCCATGATATATCTGCTGATCATCAGCAGCCTGTTGCTGTTCTTCGGTAGGCTTGGAGAGATCTGGGGGTACAAGAAGGTATTCCAATGCGGGCTGGTAGTCTTTGTGGGGGCCTCCGGGTTGTGCGGCCTATCCCCCAGCATCTATGGGCTTATCGTGTTTCGGGCACTGCAAGCTATCGGCGCAGCTATGATGATGGCAGTGCCATTAGCAATAATAACGACCTGTTTTCCTGCCAATGAACTCGGACGGGCCCTGGGCACATTCTCGGTCAGTATTGCCGCGGGGCTCGCCATAGGGCCTTCCTTTGGAGGATTTGTCGCTTCCATGTTGGGATGGCGCTTCACCTTTCTCATTAACGTTCCCATTGGAATAGCAGCGTTCATTGTCATCCATCGTGTAATACCGGAACTGAAAGGCCGGCCTGGCAAAACTGATATCCTGGGTGCCGCGGCTGCTTTCGGCTTCTTATTTTGTCTGTTGTTGTTTATCAACCGAGCGCAGGGCTCGGGTGTCACTGCGGCTGCCGGTACCATGGTTTTCTTAGCTCTGGCGAGCGGGATAGGTTTTGCGCTGATCGAGCGCTATGCAGCAGATCCCATGCTCAGGCTGAATCTATTTCGCAATGTCACCTTTACGTTCGCGAGCATCAGTTCATTGCTGAACTTCATGGCGCAGTTCGTGGTGATTTTTCTGACGCCCTTCTATCTCCACAGGGTGTTGCACTATGAACCGAACAGGGTCGGTCTTATTTTGACGTGTTTCCCGCTGGCAGTCATGGTGGTCGGTCCTTTTAGCGGCTGGCTTTCTGATCGGATCGGGTCGCGATGGCTCTCTTGCGTCGGGCAGCTCATCTGCACATCGGCCATGGTGCTCCTGAGTCGGTTACCCTCCTCGGCGGGTGCTCTTGACGTTGCACTGAGGCTCACCCTCTTTGGCGTAGGGGCAGGAGTTTTTCAGTCCCCAAACACGAGTGCGGCAATGGGCTCGGTGCCAAGACTTCACCTCGGCGTGGCTTCAGCCGTACTGGCTAATATGAGAAATATCGGCATGGTCGTTGGTATCGCAATAGCCGGGGTAGTCCTCCATGCGCTAGTCCCGGACAGCATCCTGGACAAGCATTCGCTCAACCCGTCCGAAGCGGGCCTTTTCTTGCACGGCATAGAGAGCGCCTTCCTCATGGGAGCTGTGATTTCCGCTGTTACGGCGGTCACCGCTCTCATCAAACACCGACGGAACGAGCAGGACCTTCCAGGGGAATGATACCTATAGTTTTGCCCTTTTGCTATATTCAGGTTCGCGCGTGGAGCGCGCGGGGTTGAATTTCGGTAGAGTCTCCATGTGAGGGGACTCGTTCCAAAATACTGGTTTGAAATGGCTTCTTCTGGC
>JBKQMK010000556.1:0-9225 GCA_052146735.1 Desulfomonilaceae bacterium
CAGTGGTCGGGGCGACTGGATTTGAACCAGCGACCACCTGAACCCCATTCAGGTACGCTACCAGACTGCGCTACGCCCCGACACAGCAATTGACATTATCCAAATGCGGGTTTTGTGTCAATAGCTAAGGGGGTATGCCTAAATTATACTTGCCTAATCAACACAATATGTGATATTGTTAAATAAAATGGTGAAGTACTCTCTCTGACTAGAAGCTGTTCCAGGAAAAAACTATGAGAAAAAGCTGCTTAATCCCGATTCTCTGCGTGGTGTTTTCGATTGCATGCGAATGCGCGTGGGCAGCCCCGCCCATTGGAGTCAAAATCTTGCCGGAGAGCGTTGACTGGCCATTAGTAAGGCCTGCGCCGTACAAGTCTCCAAAACGAGATCTCCGTCAGGAAGATATTTACGAGCTGACTTTCGGGATCCGGCGTTGGCTGAGCGGTATCGAAGGTCCAGACGGCCCAAACTTTCAAAGTACACTGCTAGAGTCGCGCAAATGGTTGGAACTCTACGGCAGTTACGGCGTACTGGGGCACGGAGAGGACGTCTTCACGAGAGAAGGCGCCAGGTTCAGACGTCTTGATCGGGGCCGCTGACCTTCTGCCTCAGCGCCCCTCCCAGGAAATTTGTTAGCTTTTCTCTCTGAGCCGCATCGGTCACAGCCCCGAGATACTTTCTCGAAGGTCTGTACTCCAGGATGCCCATCTCAAAAAAACGCGCCAACGCGTTGGAGACCGTGACGGACGAAAGAGACGGAAGAGGACGGCTCTCATCAGAACCGCGGAGATCCTGGGCGATTTTCATAATCTTCTTCATGAACTCTTTCAGTGCCACTCCGCCCTGCTCTACGGTTTCAGAGGCTACCAGAGCCAGATAGTATATCTCGAGAATATCCGACATAATTCCTCTCAACGACTCCAACGCTTCCCGATTCACAACGGAAATCTGGTTGTCATCCTCCAACCGGACCCATCCTTCATCGTGGAACCAGCCCAAAGTTTTGGCCCGAATTTCATCATCGTCGCTCAGCGGATCAACAATCAGCTCTTTTGAGCATAATTGGCTCAGTAGCTGGAATTCTTCACGCAAGCCGGAGGAAGTGCCCGCAGGGCTATCGCCATCCCAGGTGAGAAGTATTGCGAGGAAGGACGCAGGCCAGAGATAATTGACCAGGGAATTTTTATAGAACTCCAGATTCGCTCTTTTTTGTTCATCGATGACATAAACGATCTCATCCTCGGGTGCTGAAGACGGCTCCAGGGCCACAAATCCTCTGTACCTGAACAGTCCCAGGGCTTGTTCCAGGGCAACATCCCTATTGCCTAGGCTTTCCGCAAATTCAAACCCGCCCCTCTTGAGAATTGTCGAGAAACATCCCACTGACCTGAAAAAGAGTGCACGATCCACACGATGGTTCCTCATACATACCAGGCCCGCAGCAGCCAGATCGATCGGCGTAACAACCCCCGCACGAACTATTCCGTGCATAAGATGATAGGCAAAATCGTGAAGCAACTTGCGGTTTTCTTTCAAGGACATCTCGGTGGGGTTGACCCCTACCGCAGGATTTTCGCAAAAGGCCCTGAAAGAGATAGGATTGTCAAATCGAGCATAAACCTTTCCAAAGCTCCGTTTGAGGATCTCGCGAGCTCTTATCACGGACAGAAAACTTTCCGCCTGTTTATCTCGCCCCGCCAATTCACGTAAATAAGATCTTTCCTCGGGTATCTGGTCGTATCCTATGAAGCATGGGACGAAGGTCAGGTCCTCCACTGCGCCCTCTTCAACGGCCTGCAAGAGAAAGGCCAGCATCCCGACCCGCGGTGGCATGAGTTTCCCTGTCCGGCTCCTTCCCCCTTCAATATAAAAGTTGATGTTCACTTTTTCCCTGACCAAGGCCTTCACATACGCCGCGAACACATGAGTATAGAGTCCTAATCCCTTAAAAGAGCGCCTGAGAAAAAAGGCCCCTCCGTGCCGCAGTAGTGGGCCGACCGGCCAGAAAGAGAGATTCTTGCCTGCGGCCATGTAAGGCACGGCCATCTGATTGATGAAAGAGAGGAATCCGATGAGCAAGTAATCAAAGTGGCTCTTGTGACAGGAGACAAAGATAAGAGATCCTTCAGCGTTCGCCTTTTTGAGGGTCGCAAACGTTGACTCTTTAAGATCGATCCCGTCAAAGACTTTGGTAAACAGCCATTTCAACAGGTAGAAAAGGAAGTGCAAGGCCTGGATGCGCTGGTCTGCAGCAATTTCTTCAATATAAGATTCTGCTTTCTTCCGAACCTTCTGTTCTGAAGTGCCCTCTCCAGACGCCTTTTCCCTGACGGTCCTGTGGAGCCGAGAATCCTGCAGCACACGTTCCTTAATCTCCGTTCGGGACAGCCGTTCGGGTCCCCTGTTTACTCTGATCCTGGCATTAATGCTCTCTATGAGCTTTTGGCGAACATCGAAAGGGAGTTCATCCCATGATCTATCCGAGCCGAACTCTTCAAATTCTCCCACAAGATTAATAGGTTCACCTACCAGGAGTTCCGGCACTGTCCACTTCCGAATGGCGATCAAAAGCCTCTTGATGGGGCCCGGCATGTCCGGATCTCCAAGGAAGCTTTCCCAAAAGGGCCTAATAGCACGCCTGGCTGTCCTGTCATAAAGAATCGACATCGGCGCCAACACGATGGAAGCTGCCATACGTCCCTGGAGATCTAGTAGGATCTGAAGAGGGTCGCGGTCGGGATGGACGTACCTGCTGCGAGAAGTCTTCTCGTCCACCAGGAACATGACGCCCGCGCCCCCTTCCTCCAGAATTTCCCTGAGAGCGCTTTCGTCGACCGCGTTAGGGTGTTTGTGTTCGTGTATAACCAGATTCAGTCTGGATTTCCAGACTTTTATGAGTTTGGAAAAAGAGCCGATGCCTCCAGCCGACATTCCGAAAACAAAAGAGGGTATGGGCAGTCCAAGTTCTGCAAAACGCATTCTGAGGAATTGGAGATCGTAAACGCTTCGATATTTCATCGCGTAGACCAGTGGGCCGCTTTGGGCGAGGTCTCGAATCGTCTGTACGACCTGGTCATCAATGCGCACGTTTGCCGAAAGGAGAGGTATGAGCTTCCTCAGAAGCCACGGAGGCTCCTCGTCAAGGACACCGGCAACATGGTGAAAGCGGCCGCCGCGAAGGTGCAGGGGGACGACTTGGCTCATGGGGAATAGTGTTAGCTCCCTTTATCTACGGTTGATGCGGCGCGCTGAAGTGGGCATTGCCAACCCGAGCGCACCCCCTGTATCCGGCAATCTGAATGCCAGATGACTCAGAACGGGTCCGCATTTCTTGTGAACGTGCCGCTGTCACGGACCCCTCATCGAGTAGAAATCAGGCTACCAAATCTTTACGGCTATGGGCAACCCGGTATTTTGTTAGGGGCTGAATGAAAAAGAGGTGCTTGCAAAAGAAAGGTTTTCATGGAATCGTTTTGTGGTGTATACATGACTCCCGTGGTGTACTGGATAACGAGCATGACAAAGCGAACAGCACAACTGTTAGTTCCTTTTATTCTTTTGTTGGTCTTCGCTGTTCTTCAGGGAGCGGTGGCGGCTGAAGATTACCTGGACTATTACGAACAGGGGGAATTTGCCCTGCGCGTTCAAAAGTGGGATCGGGCAATAGCGCTTTTCACAAAATCTATTCAGGATAATCCGAACTTTTTCGTTGCCTACCACAACCGGGCCATAGCGTATTCCAAGAAGGGGGAATACGATAAGAGTATTGTGGACCTAAAGAAGGCGGTTCAGTTAAATCCCGATTATCCGGACGCGTACGGGCTCATGGGGCTGGTTTACGAAATCAAGAAGGACTACCCTGCGGCCTTGCAAGTCTACCAGGAAGCCCTGGCCCGCGAGAAACGACCCGCTACGCAAAAGACCCTCCGGAAGTTTGTTCAGGATATGGAGGCTAAAATAAAGAAAAAATGACCTTTTCCCTACGCGACGGGCCGCTGAAGATCAGTCGGCGGGCAGCAAGCAAAGGGTCCGCTGGATGTGCGTGTAGAAAGTCGACGGGTCGCGATAAGGAAGTTTGGGTTCTTGAAAGACGGGGGCAAGTTTTTCGCAGACGAGAAACTTTTGCTTGTTGTTTTTGGTTCTGACTAATGATAACATTCATAAGATTATAGGATTTGCCTGGTTGCACCCCGGCAGATTTGAGATAAAGGAGGTCTTTCGTATGCCTACGCTGGAGATCGAAGGTAAAACCTTTGAAGTTGATGAGGACGGGTTTTTGCAAGATCCGGAGCTGTGGAACGAAGAAGTTGCTGGCCTTTTCGCCAAGACCGAAGGCATCCAAGAAATGACGGATGAGCATTGGAAAGTTGTCCATTACCTCAGAAATTATTACTTGGAATTCAACATCGCTCCCATGATCCGTAAGGTTTGCAAGGATACCGGCTTCAAACTGAAGAAGATCTACGAGCTGTTCCCCTCCGGACCGGCCAAAGGGGCCTGTAAGGTGGCGGGGTTGCCCAAACCTACCGGTTGCGTTTAATTCTAGGATTGCATCCCCCAGGAGTGCGCGGACCGATTGTCCGGTCCTGAAACAGCATTCAGCCCTCTCCTCCTGGGGGTGCGCATCATTTTATATTAGATAGTGCTTACATGGGATGATTTGCGTGCCAAACGCCGAAGGTTGCGGAACTTAGCTCGATCATCTCCCCAAAGGGATTGGTGTCCTCCGTTTACTGCACGCCCTTCAGGCCCTTGTGCTCCCCTCCCGACCCATAACAATTTTGGAACATAACTAGCTTCTTGAGCCGGTGAAGATCGGCTTGTGTCTCGATCCGATAACACCAGTGTGCGTTCGAGCGAGTATTACTGCCCCACAGCAGTCGGCGCCGTTTCGGACAGATCCGCTACGCTCCGGAGATCCCTCAGAAACGGCGATCCGCGATATTACCTATTCGACAGCGCATTGGTGTAACACCTCGGCAGTTCTTTTTATCCAACAAACAGCGCTTCTGGGTATGTACTTCATCGGGGATCCGGAGCAGGCCGAAAGATCACATGGCGGCAAATTTTGGGGGTTTTTGGGCCGAGGCCCCTGAAGGAGTTTAGCAAAAGGAGCTTCTCTGGTCAGACTCGTCTAATTTCATAGGTTTTACAACGCCCTCCCTGTGACCCGACGTCGCCGCAGCTGCTGGACGGAGCTTTTTTGGGCTTGCAACTGCTTCTGTAATCTCTGAAGAGCCGCTGCCTCCACTTGTGCATCCTGGGCCAATCGCTGGGCTTCCCTGCCCAGGCCATCCAACTGCCTGAGCAACGCTTCCAGAGTTCGCGTACAGTTCACAATATCAGTTGACGGGACTATGTTGACATTACCTTCGGGATCGCGCAGGACCTCCGGTCGGCTGGCGTTCGCGATGCACCTTTGGGCAACGTCAATCTGGCTGTTCAGGGCCCGACGTTTCTGGTTGAGGATGTTCTGCTGGATCTGGACACTGCTCGGCCTTCCACTCGATGGGACCTCCGGTGTGGCTGAGGCGCTGCGTTGCTGCTGCTGAGCCGCCGCAGGCAGAACGAGACACAAGCAGAAGACCGACACAATGCACAATGTTTTTAGGATTACCCTCATCTTTATTCTCTCGAGCCCCCTCCTTACCAACTACTCCGCCTCTGTGCTGGCTCGCCCTTTTCCGGCAGGGCACGAGCTTCCAGTATGCGACGAAACGCGTGTGACTTACTGCCTCAGGATGCCCATTCTTCTCTCGAGTATAGCCTTGTTAATCCTGTAGCCGATAAGGGAAGTGTAGTAATCCCCTTCAGCCAACGACAATTGTCTCTGGGCATCCAGCACCTCTATGTACGTGGCCACCTGCTCTTTGTATCTTTCCTGGTTAATACGAAAATTCTCGCGCCTGAATTCAACGGCTTTGCGGTTGTTTCCGATGTCGCTTTCCGAGCGTCTCATGTCCACATAGGCCAATTTGACCTCTTCCATCACCTGTTCGACGAGTTGCTCTCTGGCGACGAAGGTTCGAGCCTCTGATGCTCTGCGTTCTTTGACGGTTTCACGCGTGCGAAACATGTCGAAGGCCCAGGTGAGCATTCCTTGCAATTGCCAGTCGTTAACACCCTCTGGATCGAAGGGGTTCCAATCGTCGTTGATCCGAGTCCCCTGAGCCTGGACCGAGATCTGAGGCAGCAAGTCGGCTTTGGCGGATTTTATCAGCGCAAGGGCCTGGTCTATGGATATGTTGGCCTGGCGAATTTCAAGTCGGTTTCCAGCAGCAGTCGCATAAATTTCCGGGATACGGTAGGGGTTCGGACGATAAGCGAAATCTTGGACGATTCTAATAGGGGTCTCTTGCGGGTACCGCAGAAGGAAACTGAGGGTGGCCTTTGATTGTTCAATATTTGCAAGTGCTTGGGTCCTCTGAATACGGGCTTGAGCCAACTGCCCCTCTGTCGAGAGCACATCCACCTTGGGAACCACGCCTGCCTTAAAGAATTCGACAGTCTGATTTCTCAGGGCTTCCAGGGCGCGGATTGCAGACTCTGCCACCTCGAGAAGTTTTTCTCCCTGAATCAACTGGTAATATGCTTGAGTAACGTCAAGAATCAGGTCCTGGCGATCCACCTCAAACTGAATCGCAGAAAAATCCACACCCAATTGAGAGAATTTGTAATCATTCACCAGTTTTCCGCCGGTAAAAAGCGGCTGTGTCATGGTCGCTGTCAGCGTAAAACTTCGGTACGGATCGATCCTGTATGGATAGTTCGGAGCCGCACCCCCAGGTGGGATCCCAGTCCCTCTGACCGCCCATCGGCTGTCTTGCACCCCTACCAGGGTCTGTACGAACCCTATCTGCTGGTACTTGTCTGCCGTGGCGGTGTATTGAAGATTAATGGAAGGAAAGAAATCGGAAAAAGCCTCGCGGCGTTGATGCTCTTTTTCTCGGACTGCAAGGCGCGAGTCAGCCATACGCAGGTTTCTATTTACAGCTATCGAAACAGCCTGCGCCAAGGAAAGCTGCGCGTCGCCGTTGCGCGCGGCATGGTTTGCGCCTGCGGCCTCGGTTACATTCGCCTGCGGAGGTATCATCACCAGGGCTATAGCTATGATTACGACAAAGAACGAGCCTATCGAGGGCTTGTATCGATCCATACCCCCTTATCCTCCTTAAACGAAAACCTCAGCCCGGCAAGCAACCGGGACGATAAAAAACGAAGTGACGGCTTGGTATCAGACCATCATCCTCGCGAACACCTTGGCGTCTCCCACGAGGTTATCTATAGAAATCTTCTCGTTGGGGGCGTGCGCCAAGTGCAGAAGTTTCTCCCATACGGCAGCGGGGAGTCCTCTCTTGCGGAAGAAGGTAGCAACCGTCTGTCCGCCGATCCCATGAGGTCGAGCCTGCACGCCATAGATCTCCTGAATTGCCCTGGCAAGGGCCTCCACCACCGGCGCATCAGCGGGGGTGGGATTTGGCGATTCGGTCCTCAGATACTCTTCCACCAGAGTCTCAACGCCGAATCGAACCGCTATGGTTTCAGCGACCTTTTTCATTTCTTGTAGAACCAGGTCCAATTCGGTTTCGGGCAGGACCCTGCAATCGAAGTAGAAAACGTCCTCTCCTGGGATTGTGTTTATATTTTGGACGTTTGCATCTTTTCTGGTCGGCTCGAAGGTGCTCACCGGCGGATTGAAAAATGGGTTCTGTTCATTGAACCGGCCGTTGAGTGCTTGATCCAACTCTACTATGAAGTGCGCAGCAGCTCTCAGAGTGTTGCGGCCCAGATCCGGCCGGCTGCCGTGGGCCTGTTTTCCCTTCACTGTAAAACGGATGTGAAGCAGGTGCTTCTCAGCCACCTCGATGTTGTCACCGTCCTTATTGCCGGCATCAGGGACAACAATCAGATCATCAGGTTTAAACAGGTCAGGCCGCTGCCGGAGAACATAATCCAGACCATAGAGGCTACCCGTCTCTTCGTCAGAAACGAGCGCCAAACCGACGTTCAAGCCAAACCCACACGTTTCCTTCACGGCCCTAGCGGCGAAAATGCTGGCCGCGAGCGCTTGGCCGTTGTCTTCCACGCCTCGACCGTAAAGGAAACCATTCTCCACGCGGGGCTGAAACGGGTCATGATCCCAAAGCTTCTCCTCTCCCGGTGGCACCACATCAATGTGTGTCAGTATCCATAAGGTTCGAGCCTGGTCTCTCCCATTGAAAACTACCAACAGGTTGGGTCTGACGCCGGCCGGAACGCGGCCGTCCGGTGCATGCACCTCTTCAACCCGGTCGGGGCCCAAGGCCAGGACCGCGTCACGAACGACCAGATACTTCTCCATCTCGCCCGTGCCCATATTTTCAGGTCCCAACGCAGGGATCGAGCATATCAGGGCCAAGAACTCGACACATTCGTCCCTAAGTTCATCAAGTTTACGGGCCGCGTCTGAAAACCCCACTTCTCCTCCGGTCGGAAGGCAATGAACTAGACACGCGGGCGATACACCGCGAAGCTGCCATGTTACGGGAACTGTTCGATAGGTGTCAAGCTAGAAAAGACAACAAGCGAGGGTGGCTCATTTGCCTCCCTTAACGAGAGGGGTTAGGGCAAATGAGCAAAAATAGCGGCAGTCCGATATTCTTGCGGTGGCGGCCCGTGTCCCGAAATTATCTCAGAATCATGGTTGGCGAGATTCTTGCCGTGGGGGCGCTTTGAGAAGTGCCCTGATTCGGGGCGGTTCATGAACCGCCCTTACACCAACAGCCTCATCTCCGACCCGACTTTCTAGTTTTCAGGCAGATTCCAAATGGCTTTTCAATTCCCTTTTTTCAGGAGGGGTAGAGAAGAAAGCGGGATCGCTTCTGAATAAAATTTGTAACTTCACCGTACCATTCTTTCTCCATGTCCAGAACGGAACGGCCCTGTTCGAGGTCGCGGCGAACGCGATCATCCCCAACAATTACGTCTATAGGTAGTTTGTCGTGCACATATTCGTACGGGGGATCGGACCAATTGAAATCTTCCGGATAAAACTTGAGGAGCGTTGAGAGAATGGCCAAAGTGGCTCTGAACGGGCGAAAGACGTTTCGGTCCGTGATGTGAATCTGAAAGCCGCAGCAATGTTCTCCTGCCCATTTATTGAAAGTGGGCCTGAAATCCACCTCCCGCAAAAATGCTCCTTTCAACTCTTCAGTTTCAAGTGCTTCGCGGACGCGATCCGGTTCC
>JBKQMK010000557.1:0-5300 GCA_052146735.1 Desulfomonilaceae bacterium
GTTGCCTCTATGTCGCTCATTTTCGATAGAGGGATGCCGTTTTCACGCGCCGCAACTCTCATGGCCCCGTGCGAGCTGGCCTTGCTGAGATAGTAGGTCTCAATCCCCTTCGAGCTCGAATCCTCTGCCGCATTGCAATGGATTGAAATGAAAAGGTCAGCGTTGGCTGAGTTGGCCAGAGCGACCCGGTCTTCAAGAGAGAGGTGTCTGTCGACTGACCTAGTGAGCACGACTCTTATTGGAGGAATCTTGCTCTCGAGAGTCGTCTTGAGCCTCTTCGCTATTTCAAGGGTCAAGTCCTTTTCTTTGAGACAACCGTCATGTGACACAGCTCCAGGATCTTTGCCGCCATGTCCCGGATCTATCGCGACAACAAACTCCTTTTCCGAAGAATTACCCACTTTCTTCGTCGTGATGCCATCGTTAACGGTCGCGGAAGGAAGCGACGCGCTTTTGATGGAAGGTAACAATTCGTGGATCGTAGCTTTTGGTGCCGCCGCGGGTACTGAGTTTGCAAATGTGGAATCAGGCGCGTCTCTTCCGATACGCAGCAGGGGACCTGATTTTGCTGTCGAGATCCCCTTTGAGTTGGCCGAGGCGGATTCTCTATTTGATCCTAACTTGAAATTATTGGGTTCCGGAAGCGGCCAATCGCTGAATGGGTTCGCCATGAACTTGTGAGAGGCACGGCCTGCCGGGCCTTGTCCAGTGGAAAGAGCATGTGGGGCATGATCGGCAGCGGGCGCTGGTTGGTCCTTCCTGGTCGTCTGCGCTTGGACCTGCCATGAAACACCATGTGTGCTTGCGTGCCCCCGACTCGCCTTGAGGGAATCATCGGTCCTTAGTGAAGCGAGATCGAGAGTTTTCCGCTTCAAGCTGTGCGCCTCTTTCAGCTCGCGCAAACCCATGATCAGATATGGCCCTCTGCGATTAAGGTCGCTAAAACGACTCAGGTGGCGAATTGCCGTGTCCAGGTCGCCCACCTTGCCACTGCGGCGGTACAGTTCTAGAGAAGCCTTTCCCGCAAGAAAAAGGGACCGATTGGCCGTCCGGCGGTCTTTTCCTGTCTCATGTATAGACAAGAACGAACGTATAACCCGTAACCAACCCTCCCTGCTTCCGCAGGTGTCTTTGGACAGTTTTTGTAAGACGCTGTAAGTCTTGGAGAAAGATGGCTTTTCCGGAGACGGGGCTGCTCCCACGAATGATCCGGTCAGGATCAAAATGAGAGCTCCGACAGATCCAGCTATCCTGATCGGAGAAGTTTTTGATTTCCGTGACAAGTCTGCGGCGTTCGCTCTACTCATGTGAGCCGGTTATGTCCGCGTTCCCGTTTTGACTCCAGGGCAAGGAGCTTGAGGAATTCATTGTGCAGGACGAGGGCCAATTTCCCTGCCCGGGGCCTGTTTCCTCTCTTTTGAGGGGTGTGCGGACAAGGGACGCACACGAAGCACCTCGCTGGGGATTTCGTTGATGCAGGAGCAGGATCGAGCGATTTGTTGATGTAGCTCCGCGGGAATGGTCATGGTAGATTTGCGCAATTTCCAGAGCACAGGGCACCTCCTCGACAAATTTAATATCGCTATACCATATAAATAACAATGTGTTCAATTATTTTTCTAGAAATTACATTAACTAATTCCCTTTGACCCCCATCCGCGGCCCTGCTAGACTTATGACATGCCACACATACCAATGTGCGCTCGACAAGGCGCCAGCCTGCACGGATACACCATATGACCATAGATCAAGTTGACTGCGAAAAAGTGATACGAAGATTGATCGCAGCGAAAGCAGAGTTCGCGGACCTCTTTTTTGAAGAGAGGACGGGCACTGCCATTGTGTACGAGAACAAAAAGGCGGACCGGATCAGGCAGGGGATTGACCGGGGCGTAGGGATTCGAATCATCCGGTCGAGCGCGACACTGTACGCCTATTCGACGGAAGTGACTTCGGCCGCCATAGATGAGCTTGTCAGCACCCTACTCCAGGCTGATCCTGCACATTCGGAATCGACTGGGCTGGTTTTCAGGGCCGTGCAGAGCGATCAACAGTCTGTTATTGAAGTTGACCCCGCGGATGCGGACCTGAACACCAAGATGGCTCTCCTGGCAGAGGCAGACGAGACAGCCAGGTCCATTGGAAATGAAATCCATCAGGTGAGGGTCATCTTTTCTGATGAGTGTCGGCGAGTAGTGCAGGTGAATTCCGAAGGTGCGCGGGTGGAATTTTACCGAGCGGGACTCGTCTTCGCTGTTCACGTCACAGCGCGGAGACGGGATCTTGTCCAGACGGGCTACGAACCTGTGGGAGGCCAGGTCGGGTTGGAATTCTTCAGAACGAAATCGCCGGCAGAAATAGCATCTGTTGCTGCGTCCCGCGCTTTGATGATGCTCGGAGCGCGAGAGGCCCCATCGGGTCGGATGCCTGTGGTATTGCACAGCGACGCGGGTGGAACAATGGTTCATGAAGCGGTGGGCCACGGGCTGGAGGCGGATTTCATCGGCCAGAATATGAGTGTATATGCGCAGTCCCTTGGAAAGCAAGTGGCCGCGGCTGTGGTCTCCGTGGTCGATGATCCTACTGTGCCAAATCTCAGGGGTTCCTATCCCTTTGACGATGAGGGAACGCCATCGCAGCGCACGGTTCTCGTGGAAAAGGGTGAATTAAAGGGCTTCTTGTACGATCGACTGAACGCCATGAAACAAGGCACCGTATCAACCGGAAACGGCCGCCGAGAATCTTATCGCCACAAGCCGATCCCTCGGATGTCCAACACGATGATACTTCCAGGCGCGACCGACCCGGAACAGGTTCTTAAGGCTACCCCAAGCGGTCTGCTGGTAAAGAGAATGGGAGGAGGCCAGGTAAATCCAGTGAACGGAGACTTTGTCTTTGAAGTGGCAGAAGGCTATCTCATCGAGAACGGCTGTCAAGGAGAGCCGGTGAGGGGAGCCACGCTTGTAGGCAACGGACCCCAGGTGCTCCGAAACATAGACATGGTCGCCAACGATCTGGGCTTTGGTATTGGAACCTGCGGCAAGGATGGACAGGGGGCGCCGGTTTCCGACGCGCAGCCCACGCTTCGCATCGGGACTCCGGATCAGCCTGACACCTGGATTACTGTGGGGGGCACGGCCCCATCTCAGTGAGAGAGTGAAACAGAATGAGTGAAGACAAGACAAATAAACCCGGTTTTTTCAAGCGTTGGTTCAAGAAAGACAGGGCTGCCCAAGAGCCCTCAGAAGCAGAAATCCTTACCGAGTCACCGGAAGAATCGGCTCAACCGCCTTTGATTGAAGCCGTCGGGCAATTTGAGCAGGCGGTCGAAGAGCAAGCCGAAGAATCCTCCGAAATCTCGGATGAAAAAGCCGGCTTTTTTAGGCTGAAAACAGGGCTAACAAAGACTCGAAAAGGATTTCTCCGGAACCTCGACCACGTATTTCTTGGAAAAAAACAACTGGACGACGAGATGGTGGCCAGGTTGGAAGAAGTTCTGGTCACCGCGGACATAGGCGTTAAAACGGCCTACGAGCTTTTGGAAAACGTGACTGACAGAGTGAAGCGGCGGGAACTGGATGATTCCGAAGCGGTGATCAGCCATCTAAAGACGTTGATCAAAGACATCCTTTCCGGCGTAGAGGCCCCTCTGAGGGTCGGCTATGGATCGGGTCCATTTGTTGTAATGGTGTTAGGGGTGAATGGTTCCGGCAAAACTACCACCATTGCCAAGATAGCCGGCCGATATCAGGCCGCGGGGAGAAAGGTAATCTTGGCCGCGGGAGATACATTCAGGGCCGCTGCAGTGGAACAGATTCAAATCTGGGCTGATCGCATCGGCTGCACGGTGGTGAAGGGAAAAGAAAAAGCCGACCCATCGTCAGTAGCGTTCGAGGCCATGGAAAGAGCGCTGGAAGATAACGCGGACCTTGTCCTGGTCGACACCGCGGGTCGGCTCCACACGCGGGTCCCCCTCATGGAGGAGCTCAAAAAGGTCAGCCGCACACTGGCGAAAAAGATTCCTGACGCGCCGCATGAAACCCTTCTCGTTATCGACGCGTCCATGGGGCAGAATGCGATCTTGCAAGCGAGAACATTCAACGAAGCCATCCCGGTAACCGGAATCGTCCTCACCAAGTTGGACGGCACATCGAAGGGGGGCGTGGTGGTAGGAATCTCGAATGAACTTAAGATCCCTGTGCGCTACATAGGCATCGGAGAAAAAATGGACGATCTGCGCGAATTCAGTGCAAACGACTTTGTGGAGGCGCTGTTCGCGGAATCGAGCGTTGTCCAGAAGAGCTAACCGTAAACAATCACAAGGAGGGATATGGCATGGAGATACGCAAGATTGTGAAAATAGTTGAAGAGATCCACAGGGAAATGGGCAAACCGGTGGATCCCCCCACTCGGCGAGCCGCAGTGGCCGCTGTGATAACGAATCCCTTTGCGGGCCGATATGAGGAAAATCTCGATCAACTGATCAACATAGGTGAAGAACTTGGTGGACTATTAGGCAAAATAGCCGTGGAAGCACTGGGAATCTCGCCGGAACAGGCCGAGAGCTACGGCAAGGGTGCCATAGTCGGACCGCGAGGTGAGCTGGAACACGCCGCGGCGATTCTGCACCCCAAGTTGGGGGGGCCTTTCAGAGAAGCAGTGGGTGGAGGAAAAGCGCTCATCCCGTCAGCGAAGAAAATCGGCGGCCCTGGGACCGAAATTGACGTTCCGGTCCATTACAAGGATGCAGCGTTCGTGCGTACTCACTTTGACGCCATGCCGGTACGGGTCCAGGACGCTCCTCGCGGCGATGAAATAGTGGTAGCCCTTGTCGTCACGGCCTCTGGTAGGCCTTTACCGCGCGTCGGAGGACTGCTGAAGGAGCAGGCGAAGAAAGAGGACGGGCTACGATAAGCATCGTCATAGAAGTTTTTGGAAAGGGGGGTCAGGGGGAAACTTTTCTCCAAAAAAGTTTCCCCCCGACAAATTCTCCTTATCTTCTCTTCTTTCCCTCCCCCTCACCTACCGATGCACAAACGGGGCTTTGGAGCGAGCGCCCTTTTCGACAAAGTTTTTCAGTCCTATCCGGTTATCCTCCGTGGTCCAGCATTCGCCGAAGCATTTTGCTTCCCACTTGAGGCCGTCTTCGACGGTCATCTTGGCTCCTTCGAGAATGGCCTTGACCGCGAGCTTATCGATGGCTCGGGAGAGGTGTCCGATATCCAGGTCAGGTAGCTTGTCGGGCACTTTGGAAAGCGGACCCATTTCCATGCGTTTGACGGTAGTCTTACCAGATGCAA
>JBKQMK010000558.1:0-11144 GCA_052146735.1 Desulfomonilaceae bacterium
GCAAAGGCGAAGAGCAGGCGCTGACGGACGCTGTACGCAACACGGCTGTACCCTCAGCAAGGAAACCATTCTTTCCTTGCAACAGGGATGCTTTTCCCCTTGACAGAGGGCCTTTTAATGGGTGACCCTTCTTTTGAGCTGCTAAATTGTCAAGGTGCCTCTCTTAATCTACTCAACAATGAGAGTAGGAGATGCGCGGAACAGCTCGATGTCAACCTTGTGGTCATCACTGAAATAATGAGCGTGCAAATCGCAGAAGTAATTATGGTAACCAGCAACCCATGCATACTTTGACCAAATTGGCGGATTGCCCTTGTGTTCTATTAGTTTTTCTTCGACAACGGCTTTGTGTTTCAACAACTCTTCGTAGTAGGGGCCACATTCTTCTTCCGCGATAAGAATGCAGTCAAGGTAATTGAGGAACCACTGCCCATCTGAATCGCACAAAATATCACGAACGTGCGGAGCGTTCTCGCGAGGCTTGCCATAGTAGGTCAGGTGCTTCTTCGCAGTCTTGACAGCTGAAGATGTGAGAATAATTCTTGGGTCCCGCGCCAAAGTCGATTCGCCGGTATGGGCCTCCGACAGGGCGGGACCGAAGACGGTCACTTCATCTACATAAGCTTTCCCTACCGAAATGGCACCTCTTATGAAATAGCCCGCGGTAGCCATTTGCATCTGAAAGGCTGCCAGTCTAAAAAAAGCACTACCAAATTCGGATTCAGCATCGCTAAGCACCGGCCATCCAATAACAATGTTATCGGTGAACGCCTTGAGAGCGCTAAAATCCTTTGGGAACGACGCTGACAACTCGGGATGTGGCTCTCTCTCTGCCAACCAGGTTCTACCGTCAACCAATGCTTGATGAAGACTCCGCAGCACTTGCTGCTCAGTTCCCAATTCCTCGGACTGACGAATCATCTCTGAGTAACCGAGAATATCCATGAACACAAAAACAGACTTGCGCAGAGTGGGTTCCTGGTCTTCAACGTGATAAGGGTTGCGAGGCATAAAAAACTCATATAGCCGGGAGATAATCGAAATGCTGCTAGTAAAATGGGGTTAAGTCTCCTCTTGACTCACGTTCCGCGTGTTGCTCGATATCATGGTGCGCCGAAATAAACGATCTGACAATTCTTCCCACTTCTTTCTTTCAATGAATCTCAGGCAGTACGGACTTGGTTGGCGGGTCGGTTGCTACGCAACATCCTGCATTTTGTTGGCGAAGTCACGACCGGCCGTCGGCGGTGGAAGAGGCTTTCCATCGGTTCGGTACAGAGCGACGGCTTCTTCGACGATCTCGCACAGCTCTGCAAACACCTCTTTCTCGTCGGAACCGTGACAGCCACCAAGGATCAGACCCGGCGCGCTCCCTACGTAACATTGATCTTCATCAGACCATTGACAATTTTCGCATACCGGGCACTGTCTTTCATTTCCTAGACTCCTCGATCGCACCGCGCGACTGGGGTAATGCTTAGTACCGCGTGGCACAAGTACGGTAACGTAACGTATCGACCAATAGATCGGTAGGGCCGGCGTCCCTGCCGGCCGCGGATCAATGACCTGCACGGAGGCCGGTCCTACCGCTAAAGGCGTCCGGCTCCGGTACGCGATCACTCAAAATACGTGACCGAACTTTGGAATCAGAGTAATTAGCGTCATCTCCACCTTTTCCAGAGACTGTTACTGGTTTAGATACGTTGGGGTGTACGAAGTTTCGGTGGCTTCCTTTCCCACCACGGTCCACGAATCCGGCCTGCTGCAACTCCTCAATTAACTCCCTCACTTTCGGGGGCAACAAATCCTCCTGACAGCCTGTTTCGCGCAGGAGTGATCAGTCCACTCAGTCCCGGATCTCATCTCTGCGACAGCCAAACCACTCTGCCGCGACAGGCCCTGCGCCTTGCCTCCTTCTTCCTGTCCAGAAAAGCCCCCGGCTTACTATGCAGGCGCATGAGAGGGACAAGGGGATTCCGTGATCTCCTGATCTGGCGGGTTCATTTCAATTGGCTGTCTCCTATATGTGCGCATACTCAAGATGACAGCCTGAATTTACAAGCGTTGCTTGGAGATGAAAATATCGAGTATATCGGCCTCTTATTCAAGAGTGTTTTTCAGAAACAGCGCCTGGGCTTTTTTCCACCCTGTCACGTCCATTTCCTTTTGCGGTATATAAGGCGGCATCTGTCATTCTCAGCAAATGCTCAAAGTCTTTCGTATCATCGGTCACCGAGCCCACCCCCAAACTCAAGGTCAACCTCAAGTCACCCACTTTCGTCCGCAAAACCGTGCGCGAAACAGCCCGGCGTAACCGTTCCGCTGCCATCCAAGCCTGTTCTATGCCGGTTTCCGGAAGCAATGCGGCGAACTCCTCCCCGCCGATACGAGCGAAGATATCAACTTTCCGAAAGCTTTTGAGGCAGATTTGTGCCACGGCTTGAAGAACTTGGTCGCCAATGTTGTGGCCAAAGGTGTCATTGGTTTTTTTGAAATGGTCAAGATCCATGATAATCAACGACAATTGGCGGCTGTAGCGTTTGACTCGAACGAACTCTCTCCTGCCCATTTCCATGAAATAGCGATGGTTGAACACCTTGGTCAACCCGTCAGTAATAGCGAGTTGCCGAAGCTTCTCCTGAGCTATCCGACGCTTCGCTACCTCGTCCTGAAGGGCCTCTGTGCGCTCCGCTACCATCTTTTCCAGACTTTCGTTGAGGAGCACGAGCTGCTCGCGTGCTTCCTCCAGCCGCTGATTCTGAAGAAACGCGTCTCGGTAAGCCGAAAGGAGAAAGTTGATCATTTGACGGCGGCCCGCGCCTATCAAGTAGTGCTTGTCGTCCAGCGCGACCTGACACTGTTCGTTCAATTCCTCGGGGACCTGCACAGTCAACACGGAGAGCGTACGCTCGATAGTGGATAGCAGAGTGCTTTCGTCATAGGGCTTGGTGACGTAGCTGTCCGCACCGGACTCCAAACCCCGAAGAACGTCTTGTGGTCTTGATTGGGTGGTGAGAAGTACGACCGGAATCTGCTTCAACTCGTCTTGACTCTTGATTATTCGACACATCTCAAACCCGTCCATCACGGGCATGACAATGTCGCTTAAAATGATGGACGGTCTCTCATTCTTGAGAGCGTCAAGACCTTCTTGACCGTTTCGGGCTACGCGGACACCGTAACGATACTTTTCCAGAAGCGCCTGAAGCAACCTTGCCTGGAAGCGACTGTCTTCGACTACGAGGACTGGGTGATGGCTGCTCATGTTTGAGGCCGAAATTGGTATGGTTTGTGTGCAGATTTGTTTGGGGGCTGATTGAATGCTGAGTTTGCACGACGCCCGCATCCGCGCCGTTTACCTAGTCAGACGCGATTTCCCCTTGCATTTCATCACATTGCCACGGCGCGCAAGAACATGCAACAAGAATCTGCTCCTGATTTGCGACTTGCGGCGAATCAAGTTCACACGGGCCGCGGATTACTTCCTTTCACTGGCCTGCATCGTCAATACGCCTTCGGTACTCTTCAATCATGGCCGGGTTGTCCTTGAACCATCGTACCATTTTGAGAAAGCCCTGATCGAACGTGTATTCAGGATGCCAATCCAGTTCTTGTTTGACTAACTTGTTGTTCGAGACCCACGTGGCCGTGTCCCAGATTCGGTTGTCCATGGAACCCCATTTCGGCTCCTCCGCGATTCCCAGCGTGCGGCAGGCTACATCAACCACCTCCCGAAGCGGAGTTTGCACGCCCGTGCCAACGTTGTACACAGCACCCGGCTTCTGTTTTTCTTCTGTCGCTGCCAAAAGGTACGCGCGGACAACATCGTCAACATACACATAGTCCCGTGCTATGTGAGGAGCCACCAAAGGGGGGAGTCTATTTTCCAGCCCTTTTACGATGAGCGTCGGCATCAGACGGGTGGGCTCTTCGTACGGTCCGTAAACCGAATATAGTCGGAGCGTAGGGATGCGCAGGCCACGACTCTGAGCAGTATACCTGCAAAATAAGGTGGCCGACGCTTTGGCTACCGCGTAATAGCTGTTAGGTTCCAACCATTCCGTTTCCGCAGGAGGGTGATCCTTGAAACCGTATTCAGACGATGATCCCGTATTGACAAATGCCTCGAATCCTGTCTCCAAGCATGCTTGGAGCAGAGTTGCGGTCCCGATGATGTTGGATTGAAGTATCCTCGTTATGTCCGTTTGTGAAGAGTATGCCCCATGAGCGGCCAGATGGAAGACCCAGTCAGGGCCAATTTTCTTGACAATGCGGTTTACGGTATCGTCGTCACATAGGTCGGCTGTGTGAATCTCCGCGTGCTCGCGAATATCCTGAACGCGCCATTCCGCGTAGGAATCGCGCAGGAGCAAATTCACCCGGTGCCCGAGCGTCAGCAGGCGGCGGGTCAGATTATTGCCCAAAAACCCAGAAGCTCCGGTGATTAGGACTATGGCCATGATCCACTAATTTCGGCTACATAAAAGTCGTATAATTAAATAGTTCCAAATAGTGATCGGCCCAAACACGGATTTTGTCAATCTCTTCGGCGGACAACTCCTCAGCCGTTATCTTGTTGGCAGTGGGAGAAGCTCTGCGAATGGTACCCCACGGATAGACCTCTTCCAACGGGTTTCGATTCCAGGTGGGCATCTGAAGACTGTCGGACGCCTCAAGTCCCAGCTTTTCACAGATCTTGCCAAGGCTTTCCCGAGGGGCTTCAATCACGTCCTCATACCGCACGATATGTATGCGATCCGGTTGGAGTTTTTGGAAAACCAGCGCGTGGTGCTGGGTCTCAACCCAGGCCGTCAAGTAACGCTCCAGTGAGAGCGGAACCGGCCTTTTTTTTGTATCAGCGTAAGCAGACCAGGGGTTCCGAACGACGTGAAGTACATGGGCCCCAGGTAAATCCTGCAAGATCTTGTCAGCGTCTACCGCTATAATGGGGCTATATCCTACGTAAACCTCCTCGCGGCCTGTTCGATTGTAGTCCTTCCAGGCATCGAAAGTGGCCCGATAAAATGCCGCAATATTGTTCCCGCGTGAGCGGCCTTCCTGGCTGACATATTTGACGAAGATGCGGCATCGTTCATCGTCGCTGAAATCAAAAGGCATGTTGCGAAACTTACTTACGTTGGGCGTTCGTGCTCGGACCTTGCATTCCTCGTCGATAATGGCCTTGTAGTCTTGCAACGGAGTTGCTTCGAGCGCGAAGGCGGGCCAACGGTACTTTACCGGAAACATGGACGTAAGATGATCCTGAACCAGCTTCGTTCCTAATTGGGACTCAAAGGGGTAAACGAACATTTGAGGATGCCCGTCAAGAAAACGATGCACGGTATTGCCGCCGTTCTCATACATGGCCGAAAGCATCAATAGCCTAAATTCCATCAGTCCTCCTGTGGCAATTGAAATGAATAGAAAAGCAGTTTCTCGTGGGCCTTCGGCGAGGCCCTGTCAGGGGAAAAGGGGAGGCCCGAGGCGAAATCCGCAGGCACCCACTCAACCGCAAATACTTGGCTGCCGAAAGGCCAAATAATGCTCCCCAACACTTCGCCCGATTTCACGTCAAGTGCATGAATCCCGCAGCGACCCTCATCAACATCGAGACCCGGCGCGTATTGCCGAAATCGTGGCAAGACGCGGGAAGTACCCACGAACATTACGTCACGAACGAAACACAAACCGCGTGTCCAGCCAGCCAGGCGCGACACTGCACGAAACTTTTCCCCTTCTATAAAACCGACTTCACCATAACCGCTGTTGTCAACCCAGATACGGTTCTCCCATAGACGGGCTGAGTGCGGCCGGGTAAGCCCGCGTGCTATGGCCTCTCTGGAGACGCCTGAAAAGATCACCCCTCTTCTGTCCACGGGAAAACTCGGATCTCCGGGCCTCTCATCGGTAATTTCATCTGTGGAAGCCGAAAAGAAAGAGTCTTCCAGGGTTTTTCCGGCAGCAATAGAATTCAGTTGGAGGTGGTTTTGGCCGAATACAGGGCCGTCCTCCGAGTCAACACATTTCGGCCACCAGACGCGCTCGTGACTTCCTGAAGCGGACAGTCTTACGACTGCATTCTGACCCACTGAATTCGCATGCAGTTCATCTCCGACCATAGCGAGATCGTGAATATATAAGCAACCCGGCAGAAACCTCGTGCGCACCGGCACCAGCGGTATTTCATCCAGCGGTATTTCTTCCACGTCCAAGCGGGCCATCAACCCTTGCAAAGGCATCAGATCAAATACTTGGTTAGGGTTTCTCGTGCAGGCGACATGCACCACCCCTCGAACTCTATCTACGGCCAGACCTGAAGGGTGGGGCATTCTCATCATGCGTACGAGCGGTCCGGACCTACGGTCTACGGCCATGGACAGGAGCAGGTGTTCGTATTCCCGGCTGACGAGAAGAGTTATCGCCAACTCCTCCAGAGTTTCCCACCACTTGCCGCGTGTCTCGAACTCGAAGAGGCGCGGATCGGGGCTGTTCGTACCCTGCCAGTACCCCACAATCTCCCCAGGGTCCCGAAATTCTTCGTTTTGATTGGCCCATATTGCTTCGCGATCCGTCAGACTACTCACGATGAAGAATCCTCAGGTCCAGCATCCAACCCCGTATTGTTGCCGAGAGAACGGCGCATTCTAAACGCCCCCCAATACATCTTGAACGCGGACCCAAAGTTCGTTGTCGATTCTCCACTGTGGCGCAGTGAAGAGACTATCGGCACTTCGAGAATCTGTATCTTGAGCTGTTTGCACCTTACGATGAATTCCAGGTCGATCAGGTCGCCATTTTCCTGAAGGTTGAGACGATCAAGAAGATTGCGGCCGAACAGTTTCGGGGTTCCGTTGACGTCCCAGACCGGTAAATCGAAGAGGCTGCGGCACTCGAAATTATATAACACCGACCCTACCCGTCTCACAAACGGATAGCGAAGCCTTCGGTTGGCTTTGATGACCAACGTGGGATTTGCTGCGGCCAGCATGATGTGTAACGCCAAAGTGTAAGGGCTGGTGCGTGCCGAGTTAGTGTAACAGAGGATTTGGCCGGATGCATTAGCTAGACCTGCCCGAACCGCACGGCCCCAGCCAGCCTTCTCTTCGTGCAGCACTCTCACCCCATTATAGGATCGTTCCAGACCTCGGCAGCGCTCTAGAGAGTCATCACGGCTTGCATTCACCACCAGAATTATCTCAACGGGATCTTTCAAACCATTGAGGACTGACAGATAGTCTTTGACAATCTCCTCGATGTGATCCGCTTGATTGTATACCGGAAGTACAACCGACACGTGCGGCTCTTCAGTCATCACTTGAGGTCCCCGAGGGCTGTCAATGCGGTCTTGCATATCCCTTCCGCGGACAGGCCATTGGCCTCCCGAAGGGACCCTTCGCTGCCACACACAGATGTCGGCAAAGCTCGCACGCCACAGCGAATGATCCGGCAGTTTGCCTGAGTTTCTGCCACTATTTCGCAAACGAGTGACCCCAGACCTCCTTCCGTATAATGCTCTTCAACCGCGAGCGATACCGGAAAGCGCCCCAGTAGATCGCAAAGGTCACCATAGGGAGCCGGCCGAAGCGATGACACCACGCAAATGGTCGTTCCAACGCCCTTTTGAGCAAGCTTGTCCGCAGCTTTGACGACTTCTGCCGAGATGCTGCCCAAAGTGACTATCAGAATGTCCGTCCCCTCGCGAACCACGTCCGCGCGGCCCAGCGCGAAACGACCTTCCAGCCCGGCAAGAACGTAGTCCTCCCTTTTGCCGATACGATAGTAGATCGGGCCGGGAATATCGTAGGTCAGTCTAATAGCCGAGGAAGCTTGCAGGTGATCTGCCGGGGCAATCACTGTGAGACCTGGCTGGACCCGCGCTATTGCCAAATCTTCAAGTGCGTGATGGGTGAAGCCTGCATGACCGTACTCAAATCCGCCTCCGACCCCAATCACACGGACAGGCAGATTGTGCAGAATCGGTCCATTACGGATCTGCTCGTAACCCCGCATGGATGCAAAGGTTGCGATCGAGTACACAAAAGGAATATAGCCGGAGGCTGCCAGGCCAGTTGCCAGACCGATCATGTTGGCCTCGGCTACACCGACGTTAATAAAGCGTGACGGATATGCCTGCGCGAAATCCTCCAGAACCATGAATCCGAGGTCTGCCGTCATCAGGACGATCCGCTCGTCGGATTCGGCGATATCGTAAAGTGCTTTGGCAAAAGCACGTCTCATAGCGCACCGGCCTCCTGGATTTCGCGCACTGCCTGGATATATTGCTCGTCAGACAACGGCAGGTAGTGCCATTCTACTTTGCCCTCCATGAAGGACACGCCTTTGCCGCAAATCGTGTGGGCAATTACCACTTTTGGCGGGCCGCTTGACTGATTTAAGCCGCGAAGCGTTTTTCCAATTTCGACCGTATCATGGCCATCTACTTCATGCACCTCCCACCCGAAAGCGTGCCATTTTTCACCGAAGGGATTCAGATCTAAGATGTCTTTTGTCTTTCCAAAGGCCTGCTGTCCGTTGTTGTCGACTATGGCTATCAGGTTTGAAATATTGTGATGCGCGGCAAACATTACAGTCTCCCATAGGGAGCCTTCGTTGCATTCCGCATCGCTGACCAACACAAACAAGCGATATGGGGTTCCTCTCAGCCGCGACGCAAGAGCAGCCCCTGCGCCAATACTCAAACCGTGGCCGAGAGACCCGGTAGAAAAATCAATGCCTGCAAGATGGTGCTCGGGGTGAACCCCAAGCAGGCTCCCATCGCAGCAATAGGTCTGCAACTGCTCTTTACTGAGAATTCCTTTGAGGTTCAGGGCCGCGTACAATGCCAGTGCTGCGTGACCCTTTGAAAGTATGAAGCGATCACGCGAGGGGTCATCAGTTCCGGGCATGCGCAATTCACTTTCAAACAGCACAGAAATAATTTCAGCTATGGACAATGCTGAACCGATATGTCCCACGTTTGCTCGCCTGGACTCTTCGATGATAATTCGGCGAATTTTGCTGGAGAAAACCGATGGGTGTGCGGTCATGGAAGTGAGGACCCTGACTGCGCTCCGGAGACCCGCTCGAAACGGCGATTGACTACGCCCGAGGCTTGGTTACTTGTTCGACAGCGCATTGCAATCAGTCGTGGTGCAAGGCAACCCCTGCTTAAAGTCCAATCATTGATAGCACACGAGCGGCGGGACTTCAATGTTATACAAGCCCGAACGTAACCCTGGAGTTACGGGTGAGGAACGAGCTTTCCCCCCGAAACTTTAGCGTATTGGTTCAAGCAATAGAAACGAACAAGCGATGAGGATGCTGCGGAGAATCCCAAATGTTAAGGAAGGCGGGGGAATGCGATCAGCATGAGAGGCTGTAGACAGACCCTAAACACGTTACAGGAGAACTACCCTTTCTCCTGGGTTGATGCCCCTTCTTCCTTCTTGGCCTCGGTTTCCATTTTGTCCCAGGTACTTGCACTCCCCACGGCCTTTGAAAGACGATGATACTGCCAGGCCAAGTGGCAATGCAGGATGACATCTTCTATCGAGTCTCTCAGATCGCTCATCACGCCATATTTACCTTCGGCCTCCTCTTGTTCGGCGCGCTCCTTGATCACGGCGTCCACCTTCATGAGTTGCTCGAAGATCTTTCCGAAGCACTTGTGGACGTGCAGTTCAAATTCTTCGCTACTTGAGAATTTCACCTTGCAGATTCCTTTCAAACGACTGTTATATAGCTTCCGGAAAGAATTCCGACGGCCCTACGCTCCGACGAGAAAGCCCCGTTGCTGCGCCGTGGGGCTTTCTCACGGTGTCGCCAAACCGTTGGTACAATCCTCTGAGACTATTTTGAATCGATCAACTTCCATTTCCCGCCCGGAATCAACAGATCATCCAATCTCTTCCGGGCATTCTCGTTGATGTAAAATGAATCGGCACTGTCAGGGCCTATTAGAATGATAGGCCCCTTGAACTTGGCCGCAAATTCCTCAATCGTGGTTGTTCCACCAAAAGCCGCGCCCTTTCCTTTGTAGCCGATCACCAAGACTTCATAGTCTCCCTTCTTGAAGCACTTCCTCAACTCAAATTCGTCATTTCCCTCGCAGAGCCGAAAACCTACTTCCACATAATCACCCAGGCGCTCTTCAAACATCTCGCGCATCTCTTTATCTTTTGTCGCGATAAAGTCTGGAGTGACCGGTGCGGTCTTGGTCTTTTCGGCATCCACAAAAACCACATCCCTTCGAAGCGCGTACGGCGATTCGAGGAAATGAAAAATGTTCAATTTCGTCTTGTGATGCCTTGCCAAAGAGAGAGCGTAATCAAAGGCCCAGTCGCCTTGACGGGAGAAAACTGCGCATAAGCCAATTCCGTTCATGCTACCTCCTAACTTTCGCTTCTGATATTTTGCAAAACTTACTACTGTTCCAGGATGTTGAGACATGGTTCAAACCACCGCCAACGCCTTATTCTGTTCCGCCGGTCTTAGCGGAACCTCTATGAAGAAAGTTGTTCCCTTACCAGGGGTGGATTCGACCTTTATGGTTCCGCCGTGCTCCTCAACGATCTTTCTCGTCACCACCAGACCGAGTCCTGTCCCCTTGGATCCTTTCGTAGAGTAAAACTTCGTGAACAGATTCTGCCTGACGTGCTCTGGAATCCCGATGCCGTCGTCGGCCACCTGGATAAAAAGTCTGGCGTTTTCGAGCCTGCCGCTGATTGTTACGTGATGTCGATCTCGGCCGGTGGCGGTATTGCAAGCTTGTATCGCGTTGGCTACGAGGTTTGAGACGGCGCTGTGAACACCCTTGGGATCAACAAGGCCGATATCCATCGACGGCTCAAAGTCTTTTATCAGTTCGATCCCCTTGGCGCTGGCCTTCCCTTCGTAAAGATCGTACACGTCCCGAAGTATGGCAGCCGGGTCACATTCTTGATACTCGGGTTGTCTTTCTTTGGACGCATAGAGAATATCTTTGACCAGGTCAGACACCTTCTCGACATTCTTCTTTACCATCTCCCAGCCCATACGAACCCTGTCATCTCTGCCGCTTCTCAAGCCGGAGTCCACTACGTACACGCCGCCTTCGAGACCGGAGAGCACGTTTTTCACCGAATGTGACATGCCGGCTATTGTCT
>JBKQMK010000559.1:0-6695 GCA_052146735.1 Desulfomonilaceae bacterium
TGAATACTTTCTACGGCCGCAGCCACATTCTCTTTGATGTGGGCCTTTCTGTGGACCAGGGCGAGACCGTCTGCCTCATGGGTCGAAACGGAGCGGGCAAAACCACCACGTTTCGAAGCATCATGGGGCTCACTCCGCCACGCAAGGGAAAGGTGATTTTCAAGGGGAAAGACTGCACAAGGTTTCCCTCCTTCAAAATGGCAAGGATGGGGCTTGGCTTCGTGCCCGAGGACCGCCGAATTTTGTCGTCGCTCACGGTTTGGGAAAACCTGGAATTAGGGAGGATAAGAGGCCGTAAGGGAGGCTGGACCATGGAAACAGTTCTGGACCAATTTCCTACTATGGCCCGCATGCAAAATCGTATGGGGGGAACTCTTTCCGGCGGCGAACAGCAAATGCTGACCATTGCCAGGGCTCTCATGAGCAACCCTGACGTCCTGGTCCTGGACGAGCCCACCGAAGGCCTCGCACCGGTAATTGTGGGGGTATTGAAGGAACTCATTATGAGCTTGAAACAGGCCAAAACGACAATACTCCTGTCCGAGCAGAATATACGTTTCGCCATGGGGGTCTCTGACCGGGTGGTAGTCATTGACAAGGGCCAGGTGGTCTACACGGGGGCCATCGAGGAATTCAAGAGTGAAGAAACCGTGCAGAAGAAATACCTTGCAGTTTAGTGGACTAACAATTGTGAGCAACTCAAGAAAGTGAGTGACTATGAATAGCGTGAACTTCTTTCAGACGACGCCACGCATCTTGATGGGACCCGGTTCCCTCAACCGGCTACCGGACGAGGTGAAGCGGCTGGGCAGAAACAAAATTATGATCGTTACTGACCAGGGGCTGGTCCGGGCAGGGATCGTTGGCCGTTTGGAGGAGCTTTTGGTCGGGGCAGGCTTCACGGTACACCGTTTCGACTCGGTGGAGCCCGATCCTAGCTATGAAATCGCGTCCCGGGCGGCGGATCGGACGAGAGAGGCAGGAGCCGACCTTGTCGTGGGCATCGGCGGGGGCTCGTCTCTGGATATTGCGAAGGTGGCTTCCATACTTGCAACCAACAGCGACCCGATAAGCTCGCTTTTTGGCGTGGATATGGTGCCGAAACCCGGCTTGACTACGATTCTGGTACCTACAACAGCAGGCACCGGGAGCGAAGTCACCCCCATCGCTATCCTTTCGGACTACGATGAAAAGCTGAAAAAGGGCATCGTAAGTCCGTACCTTTTCCCAGCCGTGGCCATTCTGGACGCTGAACTCACGGTAGGGCTCCCGGCTCCTGTCACTGCGGCCACAGGTATGGATGCTCTCATACACGCTGTTGAAGCTTACACCTCCAGAAATGCGACTCCTTTCACGGACATGCTGGCTCTGGAGGCCATAAAGCTGATCTTTAGGCACATACGTACGGCTTTCGCCAATGGGTCCAACCTTGAGGCGAGAAGCGGCATGTTGGAGGGGAGCCTGCTTGCGGGCATGGCTTTTGCTAACGCAGGAGTCACCGCGGTGCATGCGTTTGCATACCCTATCGGCGCGGAATTCCACATACCTCATGGAATAGCCAACAGCATCATGCTCACAGCGGTCATGGAATTCAATATGCTGGGCAATTTGTCCAAATTTGCACATATGGCCGGTCTCTTTGGAGAGAATATAGTGGGACTCAGCGAGCGCCAAGCAGCTCAGGCCGCAGTGGAGGGGCTGCGCACGCTCGCTGGAGATCTCAAGATCCCCGGAAGCCTAGCGGAATTCGGGGTGAAGGACGAGCACATCCCCGCGTTGGCTCAAGGTGTGATGAAAGTGACCCGTCTGTTGGCCAACAATCCACGTGAGCTGACGCTTGAAGACGCAGAGGAGATCTACCGCCGAGTGCTCTGACAAAAGAGGAATGTAACCCATGTTCGGTTTCTACAATATGGTTCTAAGGATCAATGCCACGCAGCAGTCCTTCGACCTGAAGATGATCCCCGACGAAGTGCTCGCCAGGACCCTGGGAGGCAAAGGGCTGGCCACTCATCTACTACTCCTGCACAATGCCGCCGGCGTGGATCCCATGAGCCCGGAAAACCATCTGGTCTTCACCACCGGCCCGGTCACGGGAACTCCTATCTGGGGTTCGTGTCGCTACGGCGTTTACACGAAATCTCCCCAGACCGGTTACTATTCCGAATCCTACTCTGGAGGAACCGTCGCCGAGTATATGGCGCGCACGGGTTTCGATGCGGTGATGATACACGGGGCAAGCGATGAGCCGACCTGGATCGAGATCTCCCCGGAAGCGGCGCAATTCCACACGGCCGGCGATTTATGGGGCCTCGACACCTACGCCACTGAAGAGCGCGTCAAAGCATGGATCAAGGAGAACCGCCCCGCGGCAAGCAAGTGCGGTGTAGTTGTCATCGGTCCGGCGGCAGAGAACCGCGTTACTTTCTCCGTTATAGAGAATGACTGCTGGCGGAGCGCAGGCCGGACAGGGGTCGGCGCGGTAATGGGTTCAAAAAAAATCAAGGCCATAGCCTTTTGGGGCAATAAGACTAAAGAGCTCGCAGATTCCGTCCTTGTGAAAGACTTCGCCAAAGGTCTGTCACAACGGGCTAAAGATGATCCGGGGGTCAAGGCGTACAAAAGCATGGGAACACCCATGATGGTGGACATTATGAGCCGCGTTGGAAGTTTCCCCACTCATTACTGGCACAAGGGGACCGCGGAGCACCGCGAACGAATCAACGCTGTTGCCCTCCACGAACGTTGCGACGTCACTCCGCATGCTTGCCTCAAGTGCTTCATAGCCTGCGGGCGGCTTTCAACCGTAAAAGAGGGGAGGCACAAGGGACTCAAGATCGAGGGGCCGGAGTACGAGACTATTTACGCGTTCGGGGGGTTGTGTGAGGTGGACTCTGTTGAGGAGATCGCGTATCTGAACGACATTTGCGATCGGCTGGGAATCGATACCATCAGTGCCGGTAACCTGGTGGCCTTGACCATCGAGGCTGTTCGTCAAGGGAAGGTAGACTATCCGATCGACTACGGCCAGGTTGATAACGTGGCTGCGCTACTGAATGATATCGCTTACCGCCGGGGAATCGGGAACACCCTGGCCGACGGCATCAAACCCGCGGCAGAGGCTATGGGAATGGCCGACCAGGCCATCCATGTCAAAGGTCTTGAACCCGCTGGCTATGATCCGCGAGTGCTCAAAGGAATGGGCTTGGCTTATGGCACAAGTGACCGGGGAGCATGTCATCTCAGGGCCACTTTTTACAAACCCGAACTTGCCAAGATGATCGATCCCGACCAGATAGAAGGCAAAGCTGTGATGTTCACTGAATGGGAAGACCGCCTGACGATCTTCGATGCGCTTATCTTATGCCGTTTCTACCGCGATCTTTACCAATGGGAAGACTTGGCTGCGATGCTCAAAGGGGTCACAGGGCTTGAATTAGACCGAACTAAGCTGCGCTCCATCGCAGGTGCAATCACCGACAATGCGAGGCGGTTCAACGTCAGGGAAGGGCTCACCCCCGAAGATGACAAGCTGCCCAAACGCTTCTGCAATGAAGTGCTACCGGAGACAGGAAAGATTATCAGCGAGGAGCAGATGGAAGCCCTTCTGAAAGATTATTACGCAGTCAGAGGGTGGGATGAACAGGGTCGGCCCTCGGACCAAGCATTATAATTCTGTCTGCGCGGGCCGGCAGAAACAAAGATGAGGCCGACCGGAGAACGGTCCAGTGAGGCCGCAAGGTTGGTCCTACGATAGGCCGTTAATCAGAGATTATTCACTAGGATGACTATAAGATGTGCATTCTTCGGGTCAACCAACTGATCCACAGGGCGACATCGAATGCTATGGGGGCCCATCAGATGCTCAGCAGTGCTGAAGACGGAAGAGACGCTATTCAACCTCGATTCGACCGTACGATTCTAGTGGATTTCAGGGGACCAAGATAACGTCGGATGCGGGTTTTCTCGTTCTGCAAAAATCGTGGGGAGCTTACAAAAGTCCCAGGCGTGCTCCGTTCGTGTCTGAGATTCCCTGGACGTTGACAGGAAAGCTATTTCGAAGAGCTCTTCTGCGGGAAGAGCGAGCTCAAGTGGCAAAAGGTGCCGTGTCAGTTGGAAGGGAGGGGTAGTCCTAAACTCGCCAAGCTGATTTCCAAGTCAGGAAAGGAGAAGGTGAAGACAATGCCAAATGAGATTTCAAGGAGAAACTTCTTCAAGTACGCAGGAGTGGCTGCGGTGTCAGTCAGCGCTCTCACCTTGGGCTCGGAAGTAACCGGCCGAGCCGCTGAAAAGGAAGCCGCAGCAGCGGCAGCAAAGGTGTCGGCCTACGCCTTCGTCTGCGGAATTCTTAAAACCCAGACGCAATATTTGTTGAAAGATACGCGTGTGGGCACACCTTTTGATATTCCCGTGACTTTTTTCCTCATAAAACATGGAGAAGATTGGGTAGCCTTTGATACGGGTAACAACGCCATGGTGGCGAAAGACCCTGTTGCGTACTGGGGTGAGGCCGTCACAAAGGCCTATTACCCGGTCATGAAAGACTATGAGGAATTCCAGGCTCAGATCAAGAAACTGGGGATCGCGCCCAAGAATCTCAAGGCCGTGATCCTAAGCCACGGACACTTGGATCACGCTGGAGCTATAGACAACTTCAAGGGCACTGATGTCCCTATCTATCTTCAAGCAAAGGAACTCGAAATCATCAAGAAAGCCGTGGACTCCGGTAATAAGACGGCCTATATCCCGGACGATTTCAAGGTCATCAAAGACTTGAACATCAAGACGGTCAATGGTGTCTTTGATGTTTTTGGTGATCAAACGCTGGTTACTTTTCCAACGCCTGGCCATACCGAAGGCCACCAGTCTTTGCTCGTGAAACTGGCTGGTGGAAAAAACATGGTACTGGCTGCAGACGCCATGTACACGCTGGAAAATATGCAGGACGCGATCCCTCCCGGTCTGTTCTGGGATCTGCCTCAAGCCTCGCAGGCTCTCTACATATTCAAAGCCATGAAGATTATGGGCGCTGAAGTTGTCCCCTCACATGATCCCGGTTACTGGGAGAAGAAACCGCTAGCCCCAAAGGTCTTTGAGTCCTGAGAGCGAAGAACCCCCTCCCTTCGCTCTCGTAGTTCATCGTCCTTGCACAATGCCGGTTTATAGGCCCCTGGTTGACTTTTCCGGAAATAGCTTCTAACGTTACCGTGGTTTCCTCTTTATTAGACGGGAAGGGTGCGTTATGAAGCGGGTAGTTATCATCAGTCTGATATGCGTTCTTGCGTTTTTTCAATACAGTTGGGGATATCAAGCACAGCCTCAACAGTCCTCCGAAGGGTTGGTTGATGTCCTTGCCGACATAATAACAGCCCCATGCAGCCTTTTGTCAATGTGTCTGGGCATGGATGGCGGAGCACCTTGCACCTATCCGCATAAGCAGAGGTTGACTTGCGTGCCTGTCAAGAAGCCGTGCCGGCCCGCACGTACCAGCACCACCATCCGAAAGGTTCCGAGCCGGACCAAGCCCCCGAAGGGGCAGGTTCCTGCCCCAGGTGTATCTCAAAGACCGCCTGTGCTGCCGCGCCACACACCGGCCTCCGCTCCACCGGTCACAACTCGGAAAGAGATCCCGCCGATCTCAGCCCCGGCCCCGCCGCCGATAACTCAAAGGCAGATTCCGACGCAGAGAGAAGTGGTCCCCGGACCACCCACAGCCCGGCCGAAGCTCCCAGAGATATTGCCGGGACCGAGCGAACCTATGCCGGTTCCTGAGCATCCCAAGCAGCCTACGCCTCCCGAAGAGCAGCGCACTACTTTCCCCCGAGAGCAAACCTTAAAAAAGACGCCCGGCATAGTTCCTGTGCCGCCAACACTAGGTGGTTCAAAGACACCGGCCACAAGACCCGTACCGCCAAAGACAGGGCTTTCAGAAGCACCGACTACGCCCAAGACAGAGAAACCCGGAAAACAGCCGAAACCGGGAAAGAGCCGGCAGTGGGCACCCTGTGGACCTGTTTATCCCACGACGCCATGCGCACCTTTTCATCCTCCTACCCCGTGCGGACCCCAGTTGTTCTTTCGGTGACCTTCTACCCTTCAATGGAAGGCCCCCGGTGATTGCGGAGAATGATTTCTATAAGGCACGTGGAGCAAATCGGACCAAACTTTTGAGAAGGGCTATAATCAGGGGGTTGCTCAACCAATATGAGAATTTTTGAACGGCTGAGAGCGGCGACATACGGCGCACTGGCAACAAAAAAAGCAATATATATACTTGCGCCCTGCCTTGTTGCCGAAACCGAAGCCCGGGATCACAATTCTAAGTTTCACAAAGGGCTTTCAAAATCTCAGGGGGTACTTCATTCAATTCCACGCTTGGGAAAATATTTGTTTTGTACGGGTCAATCAGGTCTCCGTACACGTTAATCCTGGCGCGTTTTTCAAAGGCTTTTCCCCCTTGGATATGGACGTTCAGGTCCACATTAACCCAATAGTCATCATGTTCGGCCTCAACGGCCGTCAAAATGGCCTTTACCGTCATGGCCATCGCTCGGGCTATAAGGATCTTATCAAGTCTGGCTTTGATCCTTTCCCGTTGCAGCAAGCTTGTTTCCCCCTCCATGTCTGAGCCCCTTTCTATGTTGATCCTCAAACGATACGCTTTTGTGGGTCAAGAATTCACTCAATCCGGTGTT
>JBKQMK010000560.1:0-8873 GCA_052146735.1 Desulfomonilaceae bacterium
GCCTTTCAAGGCCAAAATCGGGTTCAAAGACCCGATTCATCAGGCGATCGTTGCGAAAAAACTAGGGCTGGACTCTCATAAAATATCTGAAAATCGGAATCCCTTCCATTTTGCAGAAGTCTCACAATATGATGCCAAATCTTAGCCCTGAATGACTTGCCTGAGGCGATTGAGTCTCGACCGATAATCGCGGTGAAGCTGGTGACCTTCTTTCAGGTCCACCCGGGTGAAACGGACCCGGTCACCGGGCCTGGCTTGGGCCACCATGTCGAGATCAGGTGTAATGATTGTTGCAATCTTCGCATACCCGCTGGCGGTCTGCTCAACCAGGAGAATGATGGGCTGGCCGTCCGTGGGAATCTGGACCGCGCCGGAAAGGCTGGGTTCGGAGATGATACTCAGAGCAACTCCTTGCTTAGGCCCTATCGTCGGCCCTTCAAGGCGGTAACCCATTCGGTCGGCTTTGGAAGTGACCGTGAACTCGGAATTAAAGAACAGATTCAGCCCGGTGTCGAAATGGTCATCCTGAGGACCCGGCAAAGACCGCAGCGTGATCTCAGCATGGAACTGAGGTCTGAATTCCACGGGGAGCGACACAATCCGATTCAAGACATCAGTCGACCCGCTGTGCAGCACGTCACCCTTGATAAGGGGCCTGCCGTCCAGACCGCCGATTTTGCCGCCGGTGTACGTGGAGTAGCTCCCCATAACCCTAGGAACCACCAATCCTCCGGCAACAGCGAGGTAAGCCCGCACTCCGTTTATTGTGGTTCTAATGTTGACGACATCGCCCCGGCGGACGCGAAATGATGTCCACATAAGCTGGGGCTGGTCATTGACGAAAACAGGAACGGTGGCGCCCGTCACGGCCAGTAGGGCATCAGAGAGGGCTTCCAGTCGAGGCCCCATGAAGGTGACCTCCAGCCCTGCCGCGTTCTCAGGATTCCCCACAAGCGCATTCGCAGCAAGGTGAGAAAACGTGTCCAACGCACCTGAAACCGGGATACCAAATTGTTGATAGCCGTACCGGCCACTATCCTGAATGGTTGTGAAGGGGCCGGGTTCCAGTACTTTGAAGACCTCCATCAGGGTCTCCCTTCCGATAGGAAGCGATGGTATTCCTCTTCTGAGATTCGCACGAACTTGATCATGTCCCCTGCACGGTAGAGAAATGGGTTTTCTTTGGACGGGTTGAACAGGCTCAGCGGCGTGCGACCAATCAACCGCCACCCCCCGGGGCTGTCCACCGGGTAGACGCCTGTCTGATTATTGGCAATACCGACTGAACCAGCGGGAACCAATGGGCGGGGAGTCCCCAGTCTGGGCGTGTGGAGTTCCCGCGGAAGCCCGCCCAGGAAGGGAAATCCCGGAGTGAAACCAATCATGTATATCTGATACAGGACTCCGGAATGTATTCTGATTACATCCTCAACCGTCAAGTTGTGCGCCTGAGCTACAAATTGAATGTCAGGGCCGAGATTGCCCCCGTACGAAACCGGTATCTCGACAGTCCTTGGTGGCGAGATTTCAAGTTGGTCCAATCGACTTTCCATGAACTCCAAGGCATCTTCGAGACTTTTGAGATCCGTTGCCAGGGGGTCATAAACTATCAAGAGCGAGCGATAGGTTGGGATTACCTCCACGATGCCGACCGGCTTCGCCTCATCTATGGCCATTGCCATAGTACGGACCTTGATATTGATCTCGGGAGAGATCGCATCCCCGTATTCTACTATTACGCCTCTATCGCCGACGAGGCGAAAAACTGCTTTGTCAAAGAGACCGCCCATCGGTGCACCTATGAACTGTTTCGTATTACTTCACTAAAGGCCCATGGGTTTCACTGCGATTCCGTCAGATTCCAGAAGCGCACGAATGCTCTTAACCAACTCCACGGCACTGGGATTGTCGCCGTGAACGCAGAGCGTATCCACGTGGAGATCAATCTCCGTGCCATCCGTTGCAACGACCTTGCCTGCTTTCGCCATTTTCAGGGCCCGTTCGGCAACCTGGTTCGGGTCTGAAATCACCGCTCCGGGGACACGGCGTGACGCGAGAGTGCCATTCGGGGTGTATGCCCGGTCCGGAAACGCCTCGTACAGTACTTTGAGGCCCAATTTCTCGCCTATTCTCGTCATGAGAGCGCCTTTGGCACCGGCGAGAGCGACGTACATGAGACTCCGGTCAACGCTGACAATGGCATCTGCAACTGCCGTCGCCACGGTTTCATCTTCTACCGCGGTCAGGTACAAGTTCCCGTGAGGTTTGACATGCCGCATCTTGAGGCCGTTGGCAGTGCAGAAGCCCGACAGTGCCCCGATCTGGTACATCACGTAGTTGCGGATTTCCTCAGCGGTGCAGTCCATGTTGCGCCGCCCGAATCCCATGAGATCCGGATAACTTGGATGGGCTCCCACTCCCACACCGTGGGCAGCCGCCAGTTGCACGCTTCGGTTCATGACCAGAGCATCTCCCGCGTGCCAGCCGCAGGCGATGTTTGCCGAAGAGATGTGTTTAATTACATCTTCATCTCTCCCCAGCTTATAAGCTCCAAAACTTTCACCCATGTCGCAGTTGAGATCGATGGTTGGCATTCTGGCTCCTAGCGGTCCGCATTCAGGCCTGGAAACACCAGTCGGGATTGTCCCTCTGCAAGACTATTTCACAGTTTTCGAGATCTTCGTCGACTCGCGGATGGCCTTTGATTCTCGAAAAGGCAACTGACCCGCATGGTGTGCCGTTCCAGACACTGGATGAGACAAAATTGTATAATCGTCTTTCAGTAAAGACTTTAGATCTTTCGGAAAATACTTCATCGAGGTTCTCTCGGTCAACCTTTATCTTTGACCGGACCGACTTCGCTTTGCAACCGATTCTCCTCGATTTGGAGTCCCGTGTTGAATAGGGAAATGGCATCAGCACTCTTGCGCCATGACTGTGCCGACTACGGCCTTTGCTCCGTCCAAGGCTGCGCCTCTAAAGCGGTACGCCAACGCTGCGTCAAGCATGGCCGGATCCAGCACCTTTTTGATTTTTGCCATTACGGCTAGGGCGGCCAAAGCGCCGTCCTGGGGCTTCAAGCCCGTGGCCTTGAAGTCCACGACTCGAACTCTGGCCTGCGTTTCGGGGATTTCCACCCCCGACGCCTGAATGACCAGGGTCCTTTCGTCAATGCGCCCAAAGACGCCCTTGCGGCGCTCAACACCTTCCGGGGCCAAAACAAGAATCACTGAAGGCCGATCAAAGGTGGGGTAATCGATTTCGTCGGGAGACAAGATCAACTCGGCGATAGAAGGGCCGCGCAGCACGGTAATGTCGTAATCGTTCTTCTGGGTCACATGCAGGCCGGCTGACATTCCGGCTAATCCGAGTAGTTCGCCGGCGGTGATCACTCGCTGACCCGCAGCTCCCATCAGAATAACCTCGTGCCGGCCAGTCTCGGGAGGAGTGAAAACGGCCTCCATTGCTCTGGGTGGCTTTGCTCGGTCTTGGTTGCCCGCCAATTGCCGATAAGCTTGACCGTACTCGGTTCGGGCGTTGGCCGCTACCGGGCCATTGTGGTGACCCTTTCGATCCAATGCTTCCGAAATCGCCTTGGGGGTCAGCTTGTTTCTTCTCGCATACCTACCTGGACAGATGCCGTGAATGTCAATTATGGCAAAACCTTCAAAACGGATGGCATCTTCAATGGCTCTGTCCAGACCTTTTTGATAGGCAGACACCGTAGCCGTGTACGGCGCCCCTGCGGCCACGGCAACAGAATGAAGGTCCAGCGGCTTATCCAGGCGGTTGAGAAAACCTGACGCAACCACGGCGTCGCCGGGAGTGGTGGCTGAACATTGCCCGCCGGTCATCCCGAAGTTGAAGTTGTTGAGCACCAGCAAAGTCACATTTACGTTTCGTCTGCACGCGGCCAAAAGATGGGCCCCGCCGATCCCAAGGCCGCCATCCCCCATGGTCACAACCACGTTCAGTTCAGGCCGGCACAACTTTATTCCGGTGGCGTAGGTCAAGGCGCGACCGTGAAGGCCGTGAAACGCATGTGTGTTGAAGAAAGTGTCGAACAGACCAGAGCAGCCGATATCGCTGACCAGGCAAGTATCGTTCCCGGAGAAGCCCAGGTTCCGGAAAGCCTGGTCCAATGCCCGCGCCACGACTTCGTGTCCGCAACCCGGACAGAAGACCGGCGGCCGACTTTTGTTTAGCAAACTATCCACTTACCGCCTCCACGATCTGTGACGGCCTGATGAGCTTTCCATCCATCCCTCCGGTAAATTCGACCTGGTGGTGCTTCAAAACTCGATCTACTTCGAGCGCATACTGGCCCTGATTCATCTCCACAACCAGCACTCTCTTCAGATTTGCAGCCGCTCCACGGATCACGCTTTCCGGCACCGGCCACAGGGTCTTAAGCACCAACAGATTCACGCGACGGCCCCTAGCATTCAGCTCACGGCAGGCTAGCCGGGCCGCTCCGGCAGTCACGCCGTATGTCACTACCAGAGTCTCGGCATCCCCAACCCGCTCTTCCCGGTAATAGCTGTATGAGTCAAGGTTTGCAGTCAGCTTTCGTTCCAGGCGCTCATTAGCTGCCCTGATGGCAGATGGGTCCGTGGTTATATATCCATTTTCGCCGTGGGTCGAGGATGTCTGCCGCACCAGGGTTTCGTCACCGATGGGCAGGAAATAAGGCACGTCCGAACCCGGCGCGGGCCGAAAAGGCACGAAGGGTTCTCTATCCGGCGAGCGCAGCCGGTTAACTACAGGAACTCTCTCCAGTGCCTCGAAATCCACGCTCTCGCTGGTCAGGCCGATCTCTTTGTTAGACGCTATAAAGACCGGACATCGATACTGTTCAGCCAGGTTAAAGGCGTGCATGGTGATAGGATAACAGTCGGCCACTCCTTCCGGCGCCAGGACGATCACCGGGAGACCGCCGGAGTTTCCCCAGCGCATGAACTGGATGTCACCATCGGCCCCTCTCGTGGCTGATCCGGTAGAAGGCCCGAGCCGCTGGACGTCAACAATCACTAGCGGTATCTCAGAGCCGATGGCAAAAGAGACCTGTTCGCTGTACAGGCTGATACCCGGTCCCGAAGTGGCTGTCATGGCCTTCCAACCGGCCATGGACGCTCCCAGGCAATAGCCCATTGAGGCTATCTCATCCTCGCCCTGGAGCACAATCCCTCCTGCAGGCGGCAGCAGTCGGAGCATGGTATTGAAAATGGTGGTCGCCGGGGTAATCGGATAACCGGCGAAAAAACGGCATCCAGCCTCATAAGCGGCCCAGGCGACGACTTCGTTGCCATCCATAAGGGTTAGTCCCATGAACGAATTCCTATATATAGAGCAGGCTGTTCCTTGCTTACATCGTAAAGGCGTATGAAATGGCCTCCACAGGACAAACGTTGTAGCACAATTCACAACCTATGCAATTTTCCGAGCGGGTAATCACTCTTTTGTCATCACCTTTCTCAATAGCATCATAGACGCAAGAGCGGGCACAATTCCCGCACGCCGTGCATTTTTCGTAATCGATCACCGCATGGATTGGTTTGGCGGCAAAAAGCTCCTCGTACGACATGGCCTGCCCGGAAGCCAGGCCCACGATGGACGGGATGTCAGCGTACCCGTGCCCGTCCAGGAAGCCGTTAATGCCCTTTATGATCTTGCCAAGGTGGCTGTGCCCCTTGAGCATCAAGACCGACCCCACCTTTATGAGCGTGGCCCCGCTCATAAAGAACTCGACAGCATCTCGCCAGTCATAGATTCCATTGGTTCCGGCTATGGGTATGCCCAATCTTGAGTGAATTTCATGAACCCTGCGCAAGACCAGATACTTCGCCCAAGGACCTCCCACACTCGCGGCTCCCCCTATGTAGGGCTTGCCCGTTTCTATGTCCACGGCGAACCCGACATAGCGATTGATTACCGTGACCGCGTCTGCGCCGGCTTCTTTCACTCTCCTAGCGACTTCGACCACGTTGGTGCCCTGCGGAATGAGCTTTGCCACCACCGGGATGTGAACGCTCCCCGCCACGATGGATGTTATTTCAGCGGCAATGTCCGGGTCTTGGCCGATCAGCATTCCGGCGTTGGTCTTTTCCATCTGAGAAGGATGCGGGCACCCGAAATTCAATTCGGTCATCTTGATGCCGCAATCTTCGACGGTCTTTGCGCAATCCTTTCATAAGGCGATTCCGGACACTTAATCTGACGATTCTTTCCCTCGTTCATGGGAATCTTTCTTCAGACCTCTCAAGATAGGGTTCCGGGCCTTTCGCAGGTGCAACTGCATCGCTTCCTTATGCGGCTATTGGGCTACCGGTTTGCCATACCGAAGTTTCGCTGCCGTGGCCTTGCCTGGTTCGTAGACGGTTACTACAAACAGATTGTCGTACGCGTCCTTGGCCGCGCACTCAGGGCCGGTACAGCCCAACTCCTTAATAATTTCGTGAATTCCACCGCTGCCCATGTGAGCGCCCGCACCGACGATAAGAACCACCTTGCCCTTGTACTTGTCTCTAATTTGTTGAAGCATCGTGTTGAGGCTTCCTTGCTCATAGTGGTTCAATTCCGGCAACTTAAGCGATTGTTGAAGTGGCTGAACGGTTTGCACCATCCGTTTCGCGCTCGGACTGAACACTGCAGCAATTCCGGCATTACCTACAGCGTGTACTAGTTCCTGGGCTCGCTGTTTGCCTTCAGGAGTCAATTCCGGATCATTGTCCGTCTTCGTAAAATCGCCTCTTTCCGCATGTTGCAGGATCAAAATCGTGGTCGGCGCCTCCCCGGCAATAGCGGTGGATAGCAAACTGTCAAACAAGGGTACGCCAACGCCTATGGAACCAAATCCAACTATCAAGCTGACGACCATTGCCATGCACAATTTCCGATCTGTTCTCATTATGGTTTCCTCCGAGTCCAGAATATTTTCTCATTAAGATGCCGACACATGCTAAAGGTTGCATTAGTCACCGCGGTTTAACATTCCCCTAACTTGGAGTTCGGTGGAAATCATCAGTCTGCTTGTCCAGTTCTAATGTGGCGACCGGATTCTTTCCGAGTCTTCGATATCTGCTTTGAGCAAGCCGTTTCTTTCAGTCTTCGGGCTGAACCTGTATACTGATTCTTGCCGAACCCGGTCGGGCATAGTTTCTTGGGAGAACGGATATGACGAAGTGGAAATGTTGCACCTGTGGCTGGATTTACGATCCTGCCCGGGAAAATCCGGAAACCGAAATCAGTCCAGGATTGGTCTTCGAAGATCTGCCGGATTCCTGGGTCTGCCCCATTTGCTCGTGCGGCAAGGAAGTCTTTGAACCACAAGTCTCGGCCTCGAGCTCAGACTCTGAGCACGACAAGCTCACAATGGGCGATCACGCTCAACAAGACCTTGCTCGCGATACGAATATCTACAGGGAGCGCTTTGAAAACGTTTTTCGAGTGGCCCAAAAGCTCACATCGTCGTTGAACATCGGCGAAGTCCTGGAAATGATCCGGGACGAAGCGAGAGCAACCCTGGATCAATTGCAGGAGGTCTGTCTCCTGGTTACAGACCCGGAAGCCCAGTATTACACCCGCCCGCTTCACTGTGCCGTGGCAAAACAGAGGATCAATTGCCAGCTCTGCAAAAGGGGTAGAGGAACGGTTAATAGTGCACTAGGTCAGACTTCTTCGGCCATGTGTTTTCTGTCTGGCGACCGGGGGAGCCGTTTGATGGCGGATGGCTTTCCTCTGGAGGGATTTTCCGAAATCGTGTTTCCGATTTATGAGGGAGATCAACTACTGGCTGTCCTGGATGCAATCGCGAGGCCCGGCGCCGGTTTGGGCGAGAAAGACTTCATGCTTTTGCAGGACCTGGTCCAGCTCGCTAACAACGTAATCAAGAATGCTCGAAGCCACTGGAAAATGTCCCAGGAAAAGCTGACCGTGGATAGAATCCTGGATCATCTGCGGCCATTCGTTCCTTCCACCGTGCAAAAGATAGTGGAAAAGGACCCGGAAGCCCCTGACCTGGAAAAGAAGGACATTGATGTTACAGTCCTGTTCCTGGATGTTGCAGGCTATACCCGTATCAGCGAGACTCAGAGCAGGGATAAGGTAACTTTCATCATCGAGAAGTATTTCTCCAGTTTCCTGGACGTCATCGTTGTTCACGGGGGAGATATAAACGAGACGGCTGGTGACGGTCTGATGGTCATATTTCAGGGCGAGCCCGGGAAAACCGCGTTGAGCGCGGTCCAAGCAGCGCTGGAAATTCGAGGCAAGACGTTGGAGATCAACGAAGAATTGAAGAATCGATTTCAGCCGGTCGAGGTAAATATGGGTATCAACTCTGGTTTGGCTGCCGTCGGAATGAGTCGATTCACTGGCACTTCAGGAACCAGGATGACCTTTTCGGCTACCGGACCGGTAACCAATCTCGCGGCACGGATAGCATCCGCAGCAAAGCATGGAGATATTCTCGTTGGTCCGGAGACAGCTTCAAGGGTGGGTGAAGATATTAAGTTGTTCGACAGAGGCTTGATGAATTTCAAGAATGTGAGCGAGCCGGTCCAGGTTTTCAGCGTGGTTCGGGACAAGGAAAATGAGGATTGAGTGGGATCGTGCCATCACTCGTAGTGAGCTCACATGCGGATCACCTTCACTACGTGCGCTTCTTCAATTACCTGGTAGACGAGCCGGTGTAGGATATTGATCCTTCGGGAATAGGCGCCGGTCAAATCGCCCAGCAGCTTCTCGTAAGGTGGTGGGGACTTAAAAGGATTCCTCTCAAGAAGCTCTAACAACTCCGTGGCCTTTTCCTTCAATTCCGCGGCAGCGAGTTGCTTGGCATGTTTCCGAGCTAGGCGGGTGTAGACGAGTTCCCA
>JBKQMK010000561.1:0-7218 GCA_052146735.1 Desulfomonilaceae bacterium
CGAGGGCAAGAACGCTCAAGCGGTAGAAGCATTTAAGAGAGTTCTCGCTGATTCGCCGACAGATGTCCGCTAAGATTTCCGCTGAGTCCAAGTTCGCGAGTGCCGCCCGGATTGCATCAAATCGTCTACACGCCCCTGAGATGATCTCGGGCAAAAACAACCGACCCTTACATACCGCCTAAAGGGAAATTTGAAAGTGGCCTTGTTCGGGGCATGCTCAAATACGTGCATTCGTGCGTTGCCTTCTCTCTGTGCGAAAAGCTTTTTAAGTTTGACCTATTAGTGCCATTGTAATAAAATGGAGACCAGGGGGATTCCCCGCCTTGCATAGAATTGGATAACAAAGACCCCTGGGATGAAGTCAGTAGTACATGTTTGTGTAAAAGGGTTGGGGGAGAGAGTTCTGAGCGGACACAGCAAAGTCAGCGCTAGGCCCTGATACGGCACGGTCTCGCAATTATTAGGGAGGGACCATGGAAGGCTTGGAGAAATGCTGGCAGATAAAGGCGTGCGGGAAAGAACATTCTTGCAAAGTGTTCCCGCATTACGGGCGATCATGTTGGCTGATCCGGGGCAAGCTTCGTTCAATATTCGGTGACAGTGAAACAGCTTGCAGACCGGACTGCCAATCGTGCGAAGTATATCAATGGAATATGGCACTGATGAGGCCAATTAGTACGCGAGTGAGGCCGCGTCGCGATGAAGCAGGTCACATTGGCAGACCTGAAATGGGCTGATGGTTTGTCAGGGGGAGTCATGATACAAATGGATGCCACTTGATACGGTACCAAAAGGCTCACCAACCTGTGATGAGTCGCTTCCCCTCCTTTTCTCACTAAATCGCCAGCTATAGCGATGCTTCCCGAGATAGCGATGCCTCCACCGAAATCGGTTTTATCAGAGGTGTGGACCGGAGCGCCAAATGGCGTAGCAGCTGATCAGATTACCCCAGATTATTCGGCGAGCATACAAAGAAATGTGTGTTCTTCCGGGCAACCAAATGATATGGTGAAGGAAATAGATCGTTATTGAGGGTAATTGGATGCACGGGAGTGGTGAAGAGCAAAGCGAGACAATTCGCCCTGAATTTGATCGTTCAATCATGATAGATTTTCAGGGTGCCAAGATTACCTCCGACACGGGTTTCCTCTTGCTGAGAGAGGTGGATGAGCGTTTCGGGATCTTGGGTCCAATCGAGAGTGAATTGGAGGATACCAGGTCCTGGGTTCACAGTAACCGCAGCCAGCTTCAGATGGTCCGTCAGAGGGTGTATCAGATAGCTGCCGGGTATGAGGACTGCAATGATGGGACCTATCTGCGGATAGATCCTGCTCTTCGACTCGCCATTGGCAAGGGTGACGAGGCGGGAGCCGGTCAGTCCAGACTATCGAGGATTGAGAATGAGATCTTGGGCACTGAAGCCGGATTGAAGGCGCTCGAAAATGCGCTGATGAGGTCGAATGACACTCTCATGGGCAGAAAGAATAAGCAGCGGGTCATTGTAGACGTTGATTCAACGGAAGATCCGGCTTACGGCAAGCAAGAGCATGTGGCGTTCAATGGTCATTTCGGAAAGAATTGCTTTCATCCGCTGTTCGCTTTCACGAGTGACGGGGACTGCCTCCGGGCGAAACTCAGGCCCGGCAACGTTCATTCAGCGGATGGTGTTGTGGCCTTTCTCGATCCGATTGTGAAGCGGTATCGCTCGCGATTCGTCCTCTTCTGGCTTCGGGGCGATGCGGCATTTGCTCAACCCCAGGTTTATGATTATTGCGAGGGTGAACGGGTCACGTATTTCATCCGGCTACCCACCAATGCGGTGCTGAACAGACTCATCGACTCGTACCTGACCCGTCCCGTGGGACGACCTCCCAAAAACGGCATTCAGATCAAGCTGGTTGATCTCCGGTATCAGGCACAGACTTTGGACAAAGACCGCAGAGTGGTCGCCAAGATCGAGTGGCACGATGGGGAACTCTTCCCGAGGATCGGGTTCATTGTGACCAATCCCAAGCTCCCTGCGGGGAAGGTGGTCAAGGTGTACAACGGACGCAGGGATGTCGAGAACCGGATCAAAGAGGGGAAGAACACGCTGCGCTGGGACAAGACGAGTTGCCGTCGCTTCGCTGCCAACCAGGCCCGCTTGCTCATGGGAGTGTTGGCTTACAACCTCCTCCACATGCTCAGGCAATTCTACCTCATGTGCGAAGAAGTCAAGCGCTCAATGGAATGGCTGATCAAACGCCTGGTCAAGGTGGGAGCAAAGGTCGCACATCACGGTAGGAGGTGGCAAGTCGATGTGTCTTCAGCCTTCCCTTTGGCCCGGTATTACCGAGCTGTGTTTGGATGACAAGAGCGACGGAAACAACGGTTGACGGAGTGACGGAGAGTGAGGTACGCTCAGAAACAGGAAAAAGGGGCTTTTTCATCAACGTGACGACGATTTTGCCTACGTTCGCTCCCGTGGGACACCCCAGAGACACCCCATTGGGGTCAGCCGAGCTATTTCGCCGCCCCTGAGGGGTGCCAATAGGTTCAAAATGGGGAGACCGCCGCATAATTCCGTGTTACGTTGTCACGGAGGAAGTAGCGCCGGATTACGGTGATTGGGCATACTTGCCAGATTATGGATATGATACGTGTTGGTATGGAGGAATACCTATGGAAATCTCCGCCAAAAGATCTGTTGTCCACCGGTTTGAAGGTAATCCCATTCTCACCAAGGCCCAGGTCCCCTATGCCGTGGAAACCGTGCACAACGCGGGAATGACCAAGGCCAATGGCCAGTACATTATGGTTTTCAGGTCGCACCTTCGCAACGGCCGTTCCATACTTGGCTTGGCGAGAAGTGAGGACGGGTTCCACTTCGAGGTTGATTCCCGGCCGTTCATGCTCCCGAGCACTAAAGGAGTGTTCAGGGAATATGAAGAGTTCGGAATTGAGGATCCTAGAATCTGCACAATGGATGGGGAACACCTCATTACCTATAGTGCCTACTCCAGACACGGCGTCAGAATCGGCCTTGCCAAAACAGTGGATTTCAAATCAGTGGAACGGATTGCCCTGATCACTCAAGCAGATTATAGGAACGTGGTCATTTTTCCTCAGAAGTTTCATGGCCGCTTTGTTCGTCTGGACCGTCCCCATTCGGAAATAAGCCCATGGTCGATCTGGATTTCATACTCCCCTGACCTTATCCACTGGGGCGATTCCAAGGTGGTCATGAAACCTGCACCGTACCACTGGGACCAGATGAAGATCGGTCCGGGAGCCACTCCGTTCCGAACCGACAGAGGTTGGCTCCATATCTATCATGGAGTTTTTCAAACTATGGACGGGGCGATCTACAGGTTGGGAGCGGCTTTGCATGATCTGGAAGATCCCTCGAAGGTAGCGGGAGTCGCGGACGAATGGATTCTGCAACCCGAAGATCCCTGGGAGGTTACGGGCTATGTCCATAATGTCGTCTTTTCCTGCGGAGCAATCCCGGAAGACGACGGCACGGTGAAAATTTATTGGGGAGGGGCGGACACGGTAATGTGTGTCGGAACTGCTCGTATAGACGACCTGGTAAAGCTCTGCCTGACCAATTCGAGACCAGCCTGCTGATCTTGATTTTTTTCAGGACAATCCGTGCGAGATGGCCCGGCTATCGCGACAAGCACACTGGCAAAGTCCAAACGCCATGCCGCAAGAACCTCAAGATAGTTCGACCGGCTCGCCATTTCGCGGCTCTCTCTCCGGAGAAGGACTCGTCTGGCAATTTCTGGTAGTATATTTTGGAGAGTGAGGGTCCGTGTTGAAAGGATAGGGACATGCTTTATGGGGTGATCATGGCAGGCGGAAGCGGTACACGCTTCTGGCCGCAAAGCAGGAAAAGAAGACCGAAGCAATTACTAAAAGTAGCCGGCGATCAGACCATGATAAGGGCGACTATCGAAAGGGTCCTGCCGGAGATCTCGTGTGAGCGAATCATGGTAGTCACTGGGGCTTCGCACGCTGAGGAGATTAGATCTGAGATTCCGGAATTGGGCGAAAAGATGGTGGTGGCCGAGCCTCAAGGGCGCAACACGGCCCCCTGCATTGCGCTGGCCGCTTACAGAATTGCCAAAGAAGACCCGGATGCAGTTATGGCGGTTCTCCCGGCCGATCATCTAATCGGCAGAGAAGATGAATTCCGAAAGGCCCTGCGAACCGCCGCTGAAGTAGCCTCTACGTCAGACTACCTGATCACCTTTGGAATCGTCCCTGATCGGCCGGAGACGGGGTACGGGTACATTGAACTTTTTATATCCCCACCACTTTCTTGAACATCCAACCTTCAGCACCTCCTCAAGTTCGCTCCCGATGGCCACCATTTGGACACCAAATGCTGATCGTTGGTAAAGCTGGGAGCAAGCTGCCATGTTGCTCATCACAACACCAGAAGACCTTTTCGAACTCCAGCAGGCAAATGAGGAACAAAATCTCTGGCTCGATTTGAATCCAAGAATTCCCATCCGCATCTATAATGGTGAAAAACCCGAGACGGTGACGATTTGAGCCGTCAGTAGGCAGATACTTCGGAACGAGGAAGGGGTAGGGTCGATGACAAATATAGCACTTTTGACAGCGGTCGCTCTTGCGGCCTTGGTGGTGGTAATGGCCCATGCCGGTCCCGCTTACGCGGCACAGTCGACTCTAGCCGTTAGCAATTCGGGGACGGCCGTGGACACGGTTGTCGGCGCTCAAAGGACAGTGCCGGCTCAACTGGTCATGCGAGGCCATGGCGGTGGCGGCGGTGCTTTCCGTGCAGGTAGTATCCGTGCGGGTAGTTTCCGTGCAGGTGCTTTCCGTGCAGGTAACTTCCGGTCTTTCCGTGTCGCTCGCTTCAATCGGTTCAACCGGTTCAACTTCAGGAACCGCCGTTTCGTTACACCATTTATCTTCGGTTCAGTTGCTGCACCGTATTACAGCAGTTATTACAATGACTGCGTTTGGGACGGGTACCAATGGGTATGCGACAATGACCTTTATTGACCTGGAGGTTTAGTGTGAATGAGGTGGCAGCAGATTTGTAGGTGACAAGGATTGCCACGGAAAACCTTCTTGATTCAGGATGTAGGCGATTAAGGTATCGGGCAGGCAGCACCGGTGGTCGGGAAGAAACTCTTTCCTCATTTAACTCTCCCGATGTGTCGGGAGAGCTTGGCTGACAGGCCCTTCGGACGAGAGAAGTACAAGAAAAGTACCCTTGTTATTTCAGCGTATTACCTAATAACCCCCTTTTAAAGCCGCTAGAAAAATGCGGGTAGAGATGAATTTGTGGTGCGCCAGGAGAAGCTTGGCGTCTCTTGCGGGGTGCAAGTCCCCGCCGGGTAAGGTCTAACCAACCACCCGTATCGAGTGTTGCGGATATTGAGGAGGATGCATTGTAGTGCAAACGAACGAAATATCCGAAGCGTACACAGAGAATCCTGTGGGCCGCAAGGGAGACCGTCTTCCCTTAAGCGATTCAGCCTCGTTACCATCATTACAGCAGGTGGCGACGGCGTCACAAAGTCGGAAGGCAACACGAAGGGATCGTTATAGGTGAGATCCCAGAGGGCCTGCCGGGGTCAAAGAGCGTGGCACTCAGGAAGAGAGATGTCAGGAACCTGGGAGACCCTATCGTCTCCCTCGGGGTAAGGTGTTCCAACAAAACGAAGGACACCTGATGGGCGATGGGGAGTCAGATCGCTCCATAGTACTCTGAGGCGGGAGAGCCGACCACCTGGGGAAGGGAGCGACAGAGCTGTTCAGCCTGCACAGGAAACACGACCCGGATACGATAGGCCGGCGAACCTCGTGCCAACCTCACTGCAGGGAATAGCGAAACGGGCGGAAGCGAGCAGCTCTGAAGAGCCCGGTGCGGTAATACCGCACGCCGGGATCTGTGAGGGGGCGGTCGGGTAAACGGCCGTCCTACCTCGATTACTATTTAGTATATAGAGGGACAATTTTGTACACGAGATTTTTTATGCAGTTGGACGTCTCCCCTGATCGGGAACCTATGCCGACCCGTGACCCACTGCAATAGTCTTCTGAGTGATTATCTCCCTGTTGGCTGAAACATATACCAACTTAACCAGGAACTAAAAGGGAACGGGTACGCACTCCAGCGTACTTGTTTGAAAGAGCTTCAGGGGTGAGGCCCATTCTAACCGCGTGGAGCTATAACATTTGGCGGCGTCCGCATTTCTCCTACGGCATTCACTTTTGGTGGGGTTGGTTCATAAATAGATAATCGCCCACGTATGTGATCCCACGTGCGAACCGCTTAGCATCCTGGAGGTCGGTCAGTGCCGCCCAAATCTGGCGGAGAATAGTCGAAGGTCTCAAGTAATAAGACCTCCAAGCCTTATGCGCGAAAACATTTATCTCATCTCCCGAGAGATCGGGATAGTCATATCTCGCGGTTAAATGCCCCGAAGATGTGATCCCTACATCGTCTCTCAGGTAGCCGTGCTCACGGAGGTACGAGTTGAACGCGGTCCCCTCATAGGCGGCGGCTATGGCAAACTGGACAGTATCTGGCCTAAGCTTCAAGGCGTATTCCAGCGTCTGAGACATGGTTTCACGAGTTTCACCGGGCAACCCAAAAACGAAGCATCCATGGACCCGTAATCCAAAGCGTCGGCATTCCGTCATGAATTCCTGCGCCTGCCTAGTGTTCAGACCCTTGCGCACTCGCTTCAGTATGTCGTTACTTCCCGATTCAAAGCCGACCACCAGATTGCGAACCCCTGCTTCCTTCATTTTAGCCAGAACGTCGCCTGGTAAGTCGTGGCGACTGCAACAGGACCACGTGATCCCTTTGCCCCGTAAGGCATCGCAAAGTTCGAGAACGCGCTCACGGTCACATGTGAATGTGTCGTCCTCAATTTGGATCTCTTTGATTTGTGGCAGGTTTTCGTGAATCCAGATCATTTCATCGGCAACGTCCCCGATGCTGCGCTTGCGATACCGGTGGCCGGTAAACGCCTGGGGCCAAAGACAGTATGTGCAACGACCAGGGCAGCCGCGGCCTGAAAAAATGGAAATGTATGGATAGTTGAGATAAGGAATCCAGTAACGCAGAAGTGGGAGATCTCGTCGGATTATTCGTGACACCCAGGGGAGCGAATCCAGATCATCCAGCCGGGGCATGTCAGGGTTCGCTACGATTTCTTTGCCGTCCTTCCAGGTTAGCCCCTTGAT
>JBKQMK010000562.1:0-10899 GCA_052146735.1 Desulfomonilaceae bacterium
CGCATAGTTCCGACAGGTCAACCGGCTTGTCAAAGGGGACGCTCTGTATGTGTACCTGGACGCCTTCGTCTACGATATTGAGCAGGGCCTGCATGCCATCATCTCCGACCACCACCGTCCGACTCAAATAGGTCCTAACTTTATTCGTCCCAAGGTTTCCCAGGTTCAAGTGATCGAATTGGACGCCGGCCCTTTTGAGCCTCAGCGCATCGATGGGGCTATCAACAATCACCATTCTCCGTAGGTCCCCTTCGGTGCTCTCCTGGAGCAGAAGAGCGATCCGTTCGACACTGTCCACTATCAGCCGTATCGAGTGCGGAACAGCCGACTCCATAATCATCTTCTGGGTCTGGTCGAAAGCCAAGGCATCATTGGCCACCAGCACTTCCTGGGCGCGGGTGGAAGGAAGCCATCCTTCCAGAATTTGCCCGTGGATCAATCTGTCATCAACCCTAACCAACACTATGGGCATGCGCGAAACTCGTCCGATCGGTTAGAAAATTGTTTCATGCCTGTTTTTCACCGTCGGCTCTCCTCTTGAGCCTTTGTCTCAGGAATTCACTGGCCAAGTAAATGTTCTCTTTTCCGGCTTCGGAAGCGATCTTCGCTAAACTGCGCAGATCGTGGTCTCCTTTGGAGTTAATGGCCTTGATGATCATTGGTAGGTTCAGACCGGTCACCACCTCGACCTTCCCGTCTTCCAGGAACGAAAGTGATAGGTTAGTAGGAGTCCCACCGAAGAGGTCGGTCAGAATGAGCACTCCGTTCCCGCGGTCAACTTTCTTGATGGACTGGGCGACCTGATCCCTCAACAGATCCGGCGAGTCCGTCGGATCTATGCCAAGGGCCGAGACCGACTCTTCCGAACTCAGTCCTATCAGACGGGCGGTCGTGAGGAACTGGAGACCGAGTTCTCCGTGAGTCAACAAAAGGATTCCGATCATGATTGAATTTCCCGACAATACCTGATTCAGACCCAGCTAAGCGGCCAGTTCCCTATGCCTGACCTCTACACCGGTGAAACCGTTTCTCTTCAAGAGTTTGGCAACATGTTCGGCCACTACTACAGACCTGTGGCGTCCGCCTGTGCACCCTATCGAAATGGTAAGGTACTGTTTCCCCTCTCGTATGTAAAGAGGTAAAAGAAAAATCAACATGTCCTCAAGCTTTTCCAAGAACTTGGTCGTCACTTCATTCGATAAGACCCAGGAAGATACCTCAAAATTCCTGCCGTCCAAGTTCTTGAGTTCCTCGACAAAATAAGGATTAGGGAGGAACCGGACATCCAGCACAAGATCCGATTCCATGGGCACACCCCGCCCGTACCCGAATGAGGTAACCACAATTTTCAGGACGTCGGTGCGGACAGTCTCAAAAATCTTCTTTATCTCCTCTCGCAACTGGTGCACTGTCATGTCCGAAGTGTCTATGACCCAGTCGGCCATCTCTTTTATTTCTCCCAGTTCGAGGCGCTCCCTCTTGATTCCGTCGATAGCGTTTCCCGTGGGTGCCAATGGATGCTGACGCCGCGTCTCGCTGTAGCGGCGGACAAGCACTTCGTCTCTGGCATCCAGAAAGAGAATGTCCAGAGAGGTTCCTGAGAGCTCCAGCGAGTTAAATATAGCCGAATACCTGGGGAAGAATTTTCTCTGGCGCAAATCTATGACCAGGGCCAAGCGGGTCAGTTCGCCAATACGGGAGCTCACCAGTTCCAGCAGCTTGGGGAGTAGGTCAACAGGAAGGTTGTCCACACAGAAGAAGCCGGCATCCTCAAGTGTATGTGCGACAGTGGATTTACCCGACCCCGACATCCCCGTTACTACTACGACTTTTCTTTGCATGAAGGTCACACCGTTCCGCTTTGCTTGAAACGCCAGGCCAACAGCTCAATCAGAAGCGCTGGGTCCACTCTCGTAGGCAATGGGACCCGCACTGTCATGAGATCGTGTTCGCATAAACGGACCGTCCCTGTTTCAGGTACTATTCGCCCGGCGTCTCTCAAATGGTCATAGGTATCCAAATCAACGACAAAGTCTATGCGCGATGACGGGACCACTGCCTGGAGGAACAGGGTTCGGGCCGCAAAGACCCCCAGGCCTCTCACCTCGATACGCACTTCTTCTTCTACAGACCTGCCTATTGGTTCCCCTCCGGGGCCCGATGTCACCTCAACGAGATCGTCCGCGATCAGACTATGACCGCGACGCATCAGATTAAGTGCTGCAAGGGATTTCCCGGCTCCGGAAGGCCCGCGAATCAGCACGCCCACGCCGTGGACCATCACCAGGACGCCCGTTGTCTTCATAGGACCCATTGTTTCGTTACATACCATGCCTTCCCGAATCCATCCATTATAGGCCCGGTGATTGTCGTGCAAGAAAAATATTGACATCCGTTAATATATATTATAATTCCTATATTTATATTTCCCAAATTAGACCGGAGGTGATATGAGATCCGCATATGCCCGTGTAACTCGCAAGCTCTTACTGTTCTCTCTTTTCCTGTTCGTCTTCCACGGAACCGTATTTGCTTCCGATCTCGCCTCAAACGCAAACATTTTCATGTATCCCAAGCCATTCAAAATTGGAGATTTAAGATTACAGAGCCCCACAGGGCAAACGGTCTCTCTGGCTGATTTCAAAGGCAAAGTAGTACTACTGCATTTCTGGTCGATCCAATGTCCAGCCTGCCGCGTGGAAGAGCCTCTTCTCCACGAGGTCAAGAGGGGCTTCGGACCGGCCGGCCTCGAAATCCTGTGGGTGAATCTGGTGGATTCGCCGCAGGCTATAGCTGAGCACGCCGCATCTAACAGGTTGTTGTTCCCGGTCCTCTATGGCGGAGATCGTGGAGTCAGCTTGAAAATGGTAAACTTGAGCGGCAAGACCACCGCCTTCGTGGTGAATCCCGGGATGGAGGCCATCCTCGAAGTCCCGGCGTTTCCAACTACTTATATTGTGGATTGCAGGGGCAGCGCAGTCGGATACAGCGTCGGCGCCGCCACGTGGAATGATAAAGGCGCTCTCGGACTTCTTCAAGCACTGATTCAGGAAAGGAAAACCTGTTTCTCGAATAGCGGGATGACCGAGCAAAAGCAATATTCTTCAGCCTCCCGCTGGGAACCTTGATCCTCCTTGTTTTCCCTTGACTTTTTTTTGACGGATTGCTAGCGTTTGGCATGAATTGAAGGCGCGTAGCTCAGGGGGAGAGCATCACCTTGACGCGGTGAGGGTCTGGGGTTCAAATCCCCACGCGCCTACCATTCGAAAGTGCAAGGAGTTTTCCTCCGCAAGGTCCCGCAAAAAAAAGGAGGAGGGATATCGATTCGATGGCATGCAACGGGTTGTGGGACGCACCCACCGTCTTTGAAATGAATCTTTTGAGAGCATGAAGCCCTCCATCGAGATTCAGATCCAAGGCACAAGCAAGTCTTACCCACCTGGTACCACTCCCGGAGAAATTCTAGGGGATAATCGCGTCCATAGCAGCCGTGACGTTCTCGCGGCAGCTTTGAACGGCACTGCTGTCGATCTGTCCGCTCCCTTGACGGAGTCCGGTAGACTCGAATTTATCATTGCCCGGTCGCCCGAAGGTCTTGAGATCCTCCGTCATTCTGCCGCACACGTTATGGCGCAGGCCGTCAAGGAACTCTTCCCGGAAGCAAAAGTTACTCTTGGCCCACCGGTGGAAGAGGGCTTCTGTTATGATTTTGATACTTCTCGTCCGTTCACTCCCGAGGATCTGGAGAAAATAGAAAACCGAATGAGCGAAATTGTGCGGAGTGGGGTGCCTTTCCGCCGCATGGTACTGCCCAAGGACGAAGCGATTCAGCTTTTTCTTCACAAAGGAGAAACCTACAAAGTCGAATTGATAAAAGGCTTCAATGTGGACGACATCAGCCTTTACTCTCAAGGTGAATTCACCGACCTGTGCCTCGGGCCTCATGTTCCAAATTCGGGCTTTATTAGGGCCTTCAAGCTCATCAAGGTGACGGGTACATACTGGCGTGGCGATGAACGCAATCCCATGCTCCAGCGCATCTGTGGTACGGCTTGTGCCTCTGATGAGGCCCTGGAGCAGTGTCTGCGCATTCGGGAAGAAGCCAAACAAAAAAATCATCGGCGACTCGGGGGGGCCAAGGAAATCTCGGGGCGGACCCTTGCGGTGCGCGACCGGGGAGATGACGCGATAGGTGCATCGTCTCCCGAAGAATTTATGTCTAGGAATCGTGAAGAGGTTGATAAACGTGCCTAAAAGAATGCGGCGTTTGACCGCAAAAGGGTTCTTTTCAAGGGGGCTTTTTTCATGAAAGGAAGACCAAGAGGTCCCGTCGTGGTGGAACCCAAGGTCAGGGTGAACCAGAGGATTCGAGCTGCCAAACTTCGGGTAATATCGCCTGAGGGAGAACAACTCGGGATTTTGGACCTTGCGGAAGCTCTTGCCAAATCTGAGGAGTTCGGTCTTGATCTCGTTGAAGTGGCTCCTAACGTGGATCCTCCCGTGTGCAAGATCATGGACTACGGGAAATTCCGCTATGAGGAGAGCAAGAAAGAACACGAGAGAAAGAAAAAGCAAGCCACAGTCATTTTGAAAGAGATCAAATTGAGGCCGAAGACGGAAGAGCATGACCTGGACTACAAGGTGAAGAGACTCAAGCGCTTTATCGCCGACAACTGTAAGGTCAAAGTGACGGTCATGTTTCGAGGACGAGAAATAACCCATCCAGAGCAAGCTCGTCTGTTGATTGATCGGGTCCTCGATTTGGTGGGCGATGAAGTGCAGGTGGAGCAGTCGGCCAAATTTGAGGGCCGGAACATGACGCTCGTCCTTGCCCCCAAGTAAGGCCGGGTACTCGTGTCTCCATTTGTTGGCGGCTTGCTCTTGTGATTGCGAACATCTTGACGGACGTCCATCGCCTTTAGTCGGCCTGCGGTCCAGATGCCTACGTTTCAGGCGATGGCCGAACGCTCGGAAGCAACCAATGGCGGAGCTTTTTTCCTCTTTTTTTGACTCCGGAGATCAAAGCTGGAATATGGTTCCGTAGCAACAGCAGTGTAGGCGGGCGGTTACGCAAATGCCTTTCGACGAAAAAAGAAGATTTACGCGCGTACTGTTCGAGACAACAATCAAGATCACGGCGGGTAAAACCGTCATAATGTCTAATCGCCTGCGGGATATAAGCCTTGGCGGCGCCTTCGTGTTCACATCGGAGACCTCCTTGCCGGAGAGAACTTCATGCGTTTTGGAGATAGATCTCATTGGGCGTGCCAGTCTGTTGAGGATTCAGGTGGAGGCTGAAGTTGTCAGGGTTGACGAAGAGGGTATGGCCGTGAAGTTCACAAAAATAGACCTCGATAGCCTCGTGCATCTTCGTCATCTGATAGCGGTCCACGCTCAAGATCCAAAAACTGTGGATGTGGAGTACGATGAAGGTCTGCTTGAGCTTAACAGCGATTAGCCCTCCGGCTCAACCAAGTGCCGCTGGTAGCAGCAATCTTGACCGTGTAGCTCGATTCAAGGTGCCTACTCATCCGAATCACACTTGACCGAGACGCTATTATCGTCTATTGTTCAGTCAGGTTTTTATAACAGGCTGCGTTCGGATCCGTGGGTGATTCACCGCCCTAAAGATGCACCTCATCCTGGCCTCTCCCGACGTGGGAGAGAATTCTCATTCCCCTTCATCGGGGGGATGAGATAGCGTAGGGTGATCCTTGGCGCAAACCTCAACGCGTTTTACCACAGTTTAAGTACCGGATTGAGGAATACAAGCAATGAAAGCACTATTGGTCTATCCGGCCATACCGGATACCTTTTGGAATTTCAAACACATACTGAAGTTCATCCACAAAAGAGCAGCACATGTCCCCTTGGGATTGTTGACGGTGGGAGCCATGATGCCCAGCGACTGGGAACTTCACCTCATCGACATGAACGTGGAAACCCTGACGGATGAATGGATCCGATGGGCTGACATGGTCTTTATAGGCGCCATGGTGGTTCAAAAGGAATCAGTTAGCGAAGTCGTCGAGCGATGCCAGCGTATGGGCAAAACCACGGTAGCGGGTGGTCCGCTTTTCACTAGTTGTGCAGACAATTACCCGGAGATCAATCATTTCGTTCTCAATGAAGCGGAAATCACATTTCCCATGTTCCTCAAGGATCTCGTGGCCGGTAACCCTCACCATATTTATACCACGGAAAAAAAGCCTGATGTCACCACCACGCCGTTGCCCAGGTGGGACCTTATCAATATGAAGTATTACGCTTCCATGTCGGTGCAGTATTCAAGGGGCTGCCCGTTTGACTGCGAGTTCTGCGATATCGTTCATCTTAATGGACGCAAGCCTCGGGTAAAATCGAACGACCAGATGATTCGGGAGTTCGACCGGCTCTACGATCTTGGATGGCGGGGTCGCCTCTTCATAGTTGATGACAATTTCATCGGAAATCATGTGAAAGTAAAATCGTTGCTCAGGGGCCTCATTCCTTGGCAGGAATCCCGAAAATATCCCTTTTCGCTTTATACGGAGGCCTCGGTCAATCTTGCTCAGGATGAAGATCTAATGAATTTGATGACGTCCGCGGGCTTCGATTCGGTCTTTCTTGGGCTGGAGACACCTGCGGAAGAATGTTTGGCAGAATGCGGGAAGCACCAGAACCGTTCCGTTGACCTTCTGGAGGCAGTCAAGACTATTCAACGACATGGCATGGAGGTCATGGGCGGCTTTATCATTGGTTTTGACAATGATCCGCCAAATATCTTCGACCGCCAAATCAAGTTCATACAAAACAGCGGCGTTGTAAAGGCCATGATCGGTCTCCTGAACGCTATCCCTGGAACCAGGCTGTACCAGCGTCTCAAAGATGAGGGACGGCTCCTAGAAGGTTGCACCGGCGACAACTGTGACGGATCATTGAACTTTATACCGAAGATGGACGCGCAGACAGTAAGAGACGGATACCAGGCGGTTCTGAACTACGTCTATTCACCCAAGCAATACTACAATCGCGTTATGGAATTCCTTAAAGACTATAAGCCGACACGCCGTAAGCGCGTGGACAGAACTGAGATAATGGCTTTCTTTAACTCCATTCTGTACCTTGGGATACTGGACAAGGGCAAGAACAAAATCTACTACTGGAAGTTCTTGATCAAGGCGTTCCTCTTCCACAGAGAATCCTTCGGCGAGGCTGTCTCCAGTGCTATTTTCGGATACCATTTCCGAAAACTGCTCGGCAAATAGAGGATTCAGTTGGTAACAAACCAGCACTGACCTGGCGCCCAGATCCGTGTATGATTTGTATCGATTGCCGAAAAAGTTTGTCCGACTTGCGGGAATGACGGGCGTGTCACCCAATATCGGACAAAAATTGTGGCAATTGCTCGTGAGGATCATTCATTGTTTGACAGCGAACTGGTGTGAGCGCCCGACATCACACCATGTGGCCTTCTCCTCCTCTCACAAATACCTCATTATCCAATTCCATTATCCAGTTGCCATCCTCAAGATGGGGGTGCTTGTCGATTCTCCAGGTCCTTGACAACCCCATGGTGCCGATAGATAGGGACCTTTCCTCGATGCGCACATTTCCTCCAGTGAGGGAGCTGTGGTGACTCCTGAAATCGCCTCTTCCGTTGGGCTGAATTCTTATGAGGGTCCCTTTTTTGCCTGACCATTCTCCTGCAAAGACAAGCTGATCCGGGGGGAGTGGACTGCTCTTCCAATTGAACCCAAGATCTGTGACCCCGCGTTGAACAATCAGGCCCACGATGACAAACGACGCCGCGAACAGGCACGTTCCGATGATCCCCAGCGCTTTGCCGACTTTCAAGGTTCCGATTTTCCGAGGTGACATAAGGCCTTTGCGAATCTTCTTCAGGTCCGAACTCCCGGTGATCCAGGCGATTACCCCCAAAGGTCCACACATAAACAGCGACACAATTCCTAGCAACAGCACCAGATCTGCATGGTTGCTCTGCAAGTTCGGAGGCGTTTCGATGTGTGGGCCGTGACCTACGCTTACGGGCGACGAATCAATTGGTGCAGGTGCGGAACTGAGCCCATGGTCGTCGGATGAGGGATCAACCCTCTTGTCTTCCTTCATTTCTGTATACCCCGAAGAGTGGGTCGAGTCTTTCACGAGTCATTAGATCAGAGACGCTGTGAGGAATCAACAATAGGCACGCACCGCGTTCGAGATCGAGCAAGTGCTCTCTCGGCCTTGAATGACCGCTGGACGTCGGGTGTGTGCTCCAGGGCCACTGCAGGTCCAAGAGTTGCACTGCCTACTTTGATGCCGCACCGAAACCGGAACAATCGGCAAGCGTTTCACTGGGGGAATTGCTCTCGGATTGAATGACGCAGCGGGACTTTTAGAAATCAGCAATGTCCAAAAAGAAGCCCGACGGATGTGACAAAAGGGTATGGCTCCAAACAAGGAGGATACGGTCGTCCCGCCGGGCGAATTGCAAGGCTAGCGCTTTCATCATAAACGTTGCAAAAAAGTATGTCAAGAACGAATTGAACGTCCGGGCGTCCGTTCGCTTACACGGGGAGGCTTTGCACAGGAAAGAAAGAGATTTCTCACCGCGGAGATCGCAGAGAAGCAGAGGATTTTGTTCTTTTCTCCATTCTTCCCTGTAGAGAGATAGCGCATTCGGGCGGTGGCAGTGAAGACAAGCTGGCCTGACCCCTTACCCCCTTATCTTATGCTGCGGTGTGCAAGCCGTTTCTTCTCTCCGCGTTCTGCATGCACTCTGCGGTGATCCCGCGCGGATCGCGGGACTGCTTGCCTGCTAAACGCGTAGGTGTTTTGCAACCTCCCTCTTGTAACGGAATGGGCGCTATCCACCCGGTCAAGGGACAAGCCTCCCGGAATTGCGGATCATTCTGACCAGCACGGGGTGAAGGAGTCCGACTACGCGCCTGAAAGTCTTCATAAATGCCCACCATCGCAGCATTGCAGCGATATTGTAGCGTAATTCAAGGGGTTTGCGCGATAGTTGCTTGATGCCTCGCCAATCAGGCAGGGGCGGAGAATCGAGGGCGTCGGAAATCACACGGAGGGAGGCGAAGGGCACGCTGAGTCGCGTAGCTTCCAGACTAATCGCATGACTTTCCATATCCACAGCCTCAGCCCCCGTGATTTTGTGGAGATTCTGCCGCGCCTCACGTGCGAAAATTGCCTCGCGGGCAGTAACGATGCGTGAGACCTTGCAGGTTAGGCTTTCGCCTTGACAAGCCGAGGTAAGAGCTTCGATCATGGGTTGCGGACATCTGTACACATTATCTGGATCATGAGCAAAGAGCGTATGGGAGGAGACAACCATATCACCGATCTTTAGGTGAGGCACAAGCCCACCGGCGGTTCCCACGCAAAGAATCTTAGAGGGGGTGGCGTCCAGGTTTCTCACAGCGGCGGCTGCCCTGTCCGGGCCGATTCCACATCGCACGACCAATAGCCGCGTCCCCTCGAAAAGTCCTTCTCTGTAAGTTGCCTTTCCCCTTTTCCACCGACGGCGCACCTCTAGCCTATGGATGAACTGGTGAGCCTCGATCCCCATGGGAAAGACAAAGCACAGAGGACTATTTTCCTTGTTCGCAGCAAACACGGCGTTATATAGTAAATCAATTACAAACCGGAAGCTATACCTATGTCTCCCGTAGACCTGGACGCAGTCGACAGAAGGATTTTGGTTGCCCTACAAGGGGACCTTGATGATTCACCGGAACCGTATGCCGGAATAGCAGCGGATGTTAATATTTCTGAAACGAACGTGATTCGACGCATCAAGCGAATGCAAGCGGAAGGTATCATCCGTCGGATTGGAGCTATGATCCGGCACATCGAAGCTGGTATCGGCTTCAACGGCATGATCGTCTGGAAGGTCGAACCCGACAGGATCGAAAAGGTAGGCGGGCTCATGGCGGAGTTTCCTGAAGTTACCCACTGCTACGAAAGACCGCCCTTCGGGGAAAAGGGCGGGACATTATTCACCATGGTCCACGCCTCCTCGGAAATCGGATGTCTGCAGATCGTCCGGTTGATATCCGAGAAGGCGGGGGTCAAGGAATACGAAATACTATTCAGTCAACGGGAACTCAAGAAGGTCAGCATGACGTATTTTGACGATGAAGACCCCGAACAGGACGACTGATCTGCAAAACAGAGTGAACATTTTCTTTTGCTGCGCTGGAGCGCGCTTCGTATCTCCATAATCAAAGTCATGCGGTCCTGTAGGGACCGAGGAGAGTAGCCTCGTGATTCAGAAACTCTCTCAAAACTCCGGATGAGATCCAAGTCGTGCCACGATTGAGGCTGGCATGTATTTTGTTACCCTCACCCCAACCCTCTCCCGGAAGGAGAGGGAGCCATTGGAGTCCCCTCGCCCTTTGGGAGAGGGCTAGGGTGAGGGCCGTTCGTGCTACGATCTCAACTGCTTCAAGAGTTTTGAAACAGTTTCTTTCTCCCCGTCCCCTCTTTGCATGGTCCATTCTGCCCAAGGAAGGGAGACCGCGCTCCATCCAAGCCAGGCCCGGCGGTCAGATAAAACTCTTCACTAATGTGTTCCAGCCCATCTCCCTAAATGCGCCATACACGTCTGCGATGGGCTCACCACCTGTGGCAGCCGCGGCTGTCGGGTCGTCGGTGATCATTGAGAGCAGGCGTTCAGCTTCCGCTTCTATGAATTTTACGCTGTCAACTCCGAAGCAAAGTTCTTTTAGATCGGATTTCAGTTCGAAAGGATCGATCAGCAACACCCAGCCAGCGCTGTACGGATCGGCATTTGCGCACTGGGGCTGGTCCATGAGCTTCTGATTGACTGCGGTGACTACTCCTTGGAGCGGAGTCTTTACGCCGGCCTCATTTCCTTCCCTTTGCAGAATAAAGGAC
>JBKQMK010000563.1:0-18029 GCA_052146735.1 Desulfomonilaceae bacterium
CGTCCTTGTTGTAGAGTTCCCGCAGAGCGTTCATATTTCCGTCTTTGACCTTGAAAAAAGTCAGGCGCACATACATGTACAGACTCCTTTCCTGCGGCACCTTGCATTTTTCAGCCCGATGCCGGACTCAGACCGCTTTAACAGCGTACGAGAGCACTAAGCGTTAAGACTCAAACGCGGACGCAAAAGCTGGGCGAACGATCCAACCCGCAACGGCGCTAAACCACGGGCGATTTTTGTGTGTGCCAGGCCGGTCGCTCCGCGCATCCCGCGACATATCCTGCCAAAACTTGCCTCTTCGCAGCCACATTTAGAAACTCTTCATCATTTCTCTCATGATATAGGGCACTTCTATTCGTCCGGTTGGTGCAAGGATACGGCTGCTGTAATCAGTGGCGTAACTATTCTTCAAGGCACGGACCAGGCGCCTGAACTCCGAGGTATCTATGGCCTTGGCAATATCCGCCATGTTACGCCCTGTGCATTCAGCGAGAATTGTGGGGCCGTCGCCGACAACAAGGCGCCACCCTCCGGTAATAGGCACTTTCAATTCTTTCATTCCGGGTATGCACTCTTCCTTGACGAAGCGATAGTGCTCGTCCTCCAACCCCGGCAGCACATTGTAGTACTGATTGAACTTCCACGCGCCCGTTTGGATCCGATAGGGTCCTTCAATGACCCGGCCACTCGACACGTAAAGCTTGCTCGAGTATTGCCACACCAGGCATTGCAGTTTTGCTGAGATGAGCCGGTAATCCTCAGTGGCCAGTATTTTCCGCAGATAGTTCTGTTCATTGACGGTGGCTACCGCAATTATCCTGGGCCCCTGCCCCACAATGACATAGAAGCCGCCGACCAGGTTGATGCCCAATCGCTCCAGGGTGGGATTGTATTCGTTCATCACAAAGGCGGAATACTCGTCAAATTTCCCGGGAATAACGTCCCAGTACTGGGTAAAAAGAACTGTCATGCGCTTCCTCCTCAGACCGATTGCCCCGCTTCCTACATCTTAAAGACGCGAGACATGAGTTCCGCCAGGTACTCGGAATCGTCCGTTTTCTTCTCAGTATATTTGGCAGGCCGTGCCTGGACCCAGAAAACGTTTTCAGGAAAGGGAAGGTCTTGATCTACCACCCATTCCATGTCTTGAGGCATGTTGAAATGGGATTCCACCTGCTTTGCCACCCGCACGATCTCGTTCAGTTCGTCGGACTTCAGGCAAGGCTCACACCGCATGTTTTTCGGCACTTCCGTGAAGCGGATCCCGGATGTGTGGTAGCAGACCATCTTGGCCTTATCGCTTATAGTACACTCAAATTCTCCACAGTGTTTGTCCACGATGAACTGGTCCGGCGTGATTTCTCCGCTCACCACGCTCTCCCCAAGTCCCCAATTTCCCTCGACGACTACTTTGGCCTTATCTCCGGTGGTCGGGAGAACCGTGAGCACCACTCCGGCACACTTGGCATTGACCATTTTGAGCACCCCCACTCCAATGGGTGCTTTTTCCATCTCCATGTTTTTTTCGAGACGGAAGGCAATGGCCCTAGTGGTAAAGGCGCTCCCCCAGACCTGAATGACCTTTTTTTCAAGATCGGCGTGACCCCTGACATTCAGGAACGTTTCCATCTGACCCGGCATGCTCACAGCACCGCTGGAACGGACCGCGACCGACAATTCCGGCTGTTCCACCCGTTCACAAAGCAAGTCGTAGTGATAGTACAATTCATCCAGCATTTCCGAGGGCATACCTTTAGAATGGATAAAGTATCGGATCTTACGGCTCGCTTCTATTTGTTTGTCCACGCTCCCGAGGAGGTTTTTGTTGTCGCGCACGTAGCGCCTGATCTCTTCTCCTGCGCCACTCTCCAACATGAACCTCTCGTACCCCGCTACAGATATGGCAAATCCGGGAGGGACCCGCATTCCGAGTCGGGTCATCTCCCCTAGGTTTGCGCATTTCTTTCCCACCAGGTCATTGTGATCGCTGCTTAATTCCTCAAACCAGTAGATCCATTTCTGCGCCATCGGATTCCCATCCCTTTTCGGCTGGGAGCAGGCATCCAACGCCGTATCCGGAAAAGGTGGCGGAAACCTGCTCCTTCTGAGGTCAGCTTATTTGTCAAGGATGTACACGGTGCCCAAATTGGCATCCACTTTGATCCTCTGGCCCGACTTGAGCTTGGCTGTACCCTCAAAGACATTCATGACAACGGGAATTCCGTATTCTCTGCCCACGATAGCGGCGTGAGAAAGGCTGGCCCCGCGGTCAACCACAACGCCCTTGATCATTGAAAATACGGGTGTCCAACTGGGGGATGTGCTCGCTGCCACCAGGATGTCCCCTTCTTTCACGAGATGGAGTTCATCCTCGTTCATGATCACCCTAGCGAACCCTTCGGCCACCCCCGGTGAGCCGCAAGTCCCGTACAGATCTGCTTTGAGTTCGGGTCTGACCTGTGGCATCGAACCAACCACAACTTTCAAGGCAATCGGATCGTTGGACTGAACGAGCACGCCCATAGCCTGGTTAAGGTCGAACCCTTCCCGCAGCATAGCGGGCGGATTGGGTTTTTTCTGCCACTCTTGCCAGTCGGCTTTTCTTCGGTCAACTATGTAACGCAGGTCAAACTGATCGGGATTTATGCCCGCGCGCCGGATTTCGTCCGGAATTAGAAAGAAGACATCTTCGGGGTCGTCGATCGCACCGGCGCGAACAAAGCGCCTGCCTAGGCCCAGAGCGCTCCGCCGCATCATCGCATGAGTATAGAGGTCCAGGTAATGGTCATGCTCTTCGCTGAATATGCCGCTCTTTTGGGCGAGGCGCATCAATTGCTCGAACCATCCTCTTTGCGCGGTCGGGACCTTGCTCAGCACCTGCTTTTCAGCTTCTTCTCGATTTTGAACAAGTCTCTTGCGCTCGTCTTCAAGGTTAAACGACCCACTCTTGAGGATGAACTGTTTGACCATGCCAAGAGCAGGTGTCGGGTCCTCAACCCAGGTGGGCAGGTTGATCTCGGACATGCGTTGCATCCGCCATCCGTCTTCGTTCATCAGTTCCATGAAATCTTTAAGGAAAGTTTTGCCTGTCTCAGAATCTTGCAATTTTCCCCGTATATCCGGGGCTTCGTTTTGAGCGAATAGGTCTGCGATCCCTTCATCCTTGGCACGCTTGGAAAACTCCCACAGGCGGCGATCCACCTGAAAGACTTTATTGTCGAATCCTGAAACCACACTGTGGAAAAGCGGAGATGTATCGTCAATTGCCGCCAACTCGCGGCACATGTTTTCGAAGAGGATGTAGGCTGTGTACGTGCCGTACATCATGTACATGTGGATTTCCCACATGCGGCGGCAGGTGTTTATAGTCTCTTCGAAGTTATCCAGCAGCAGGATGTTTGTCGCCTTGTCCAGATCCAGCTTTTTCAGGGCCTCGTACCGCCCCAAGATTTCCTTTACAAAACCGTTCCAGAGGCCGTCATAATCCTGGATAAACGGTAGGATGGCTTTCCGAAACTCAACTTCCCTTCTCTGCTTCTCCTCCTCGCTTTTTACCAACAGCAGTGTGAGATAACCCCCACCATTCATAAATCGCCAGTCCCAGCCTTTGACGGTCGGAAGTGATAGTTTTTCTGCGCCGTACTGCATCCCATGGCGGCAGAAGTTTATCCAGAACCAGCCGAACATTGGGGTCCAGGGCGGGACGGAGTGTGTGGCATCCAGAAACCACGCAGGGGATTGGGCCAAATCCCTCTCCGGGTCAAACTCCAAGCCGGGAACCACATCGTACACCTTCATGGTTTGTCTCCTCTTTTGCAATGGTTGTGGTGGTTGAGCTAAGTGCTTAAAAACGGCCTGACTTATATCGATGATCTCACGTCTGAGCGTATTTCGAGGAAGGACACAGGAGCTTGGAGTTTTAAATGAAGCAGGCGCCGAAGACACCGCGAGAAGAAGCTGTCGGCGGAGGAGACGGCCTGTGTCCGACGTGAGCAATGCTGTGGATTAGTGCATGGCCCTCCCTCCGTCGATCAGAACGGTCTGGCCCGTCATGAAGTCGCTGTCATCAGATGCGAGGAAGGCCACTATGCCGACAAGATCTTCTGGTTTTTCGATTCTCCTAAGTGGGGTGCGACTTGTGTCATATTTGCTTACATCGGCAATCGTCCGGCTTGCCTCAGTATCTGTATAGCCGGGAGCCACAGCGTTCACACAGATCCCATGTGGCCCGAGCTCGACTGCCAGAGCCCTGGTAAGTCCTATCACCCCCCCCTTTGATGACACATAATGCGCGAACCCATGTGAGCCTGTGAAAAAGACTTCGGAGGCCAGGTTGATGATCTTTCCTCGGCCTTGCTCCTTCATGGCAGGAAACACCGCGCGTGCACACAGCCATGGCCCCCGCACGTTGACGGCCATCATCCGATCCCACTCTCCTACGGCTATCTCCGTGAAGGGCTGTCTGGCCACACCGTAATAGTAAGCAGCGTTGTTGACCAGGATGTCGATTCGCCCAAAACATTCCCGGGCTTCTCTTGCCATCCTCAGCGTATCTTCTTCTTTGGAAACGTCTATCTTGCTTAGCAGGACTTGTCTTCCGAGAGTTCTCACTTCCTTTCCCGTGCTCTCGAGGCCCTCCGTGTCTGCCCTCGTTACGGCAACTATATCGGCCCCTTCCTGGGCGAGCCTTATGCAAAAGGCCCTGCCCAGCCCCTTGCCGGCGCCTGTGACCACGGCCACACGACCGTCAAGTCGCCCCATAATTTCCTCCCGATTAGTAGGGCCTTCCCTTTTGTTCCCAGATCTTTGAAAGACCGTGATCTTCGGCAATAACTTTGAAGCAGCTGTAGCTGCTGCCCTTTCCGATCCCTGGCCCCGAATGTGACGCTGCGGAGGCGATGTAGAGATTCTCCACAGGAAGACGGTAATTGGCTATTTCTGGAAAGGGCCTCATGCGCCCGAACTGTGAAGCGATCGTATCCTCCATACTCCACCCACCTTGCGGCATGTTGATGTTACGCATCTGAACGTCCATAGGGGTAGTGATGTGGGCCTCAATAAGGTTGTCCTCGGTCATGTTCGGCGCATACCATGACCATTGCTCGAGCATGATCTTGACGATGTCCTTCTTCATTCTGAGCCATTCCCGATCGCTGAAAAAACGATAGGGCGCAGTGAACTGCTCAATGAGGATTGTATGTTTCCCTTCGGGAGCCCTGGTTCTGTCCCAGATGCTATCCGGTGCCACAATGCAGACGAGTTTTTCAGGGATGCCCTTGACGAAAATCTCAGCCTGATGTCTTGTCGCGAAGTAATCGGCATCCTTGGGGCCCCAGTTCAGCCTGGGGGACATACCGATCTCAGGATTGTCTTTGGCGGCCGTGTACGCGGGAAGCTCGTGTAAGGCAACATTTCCCCAAAAAAGCTGAGCCCTGTTGAAGAGGACATTTTTAGCTCTGTTGGCTATTTTCCGCGAAACGTGCTCCTCGCCTATGAGCTGCAGAATGGTCTGAGGGGTGTTCAAATCGCTCACCACCACTTTTCTTGCAGCAATCTCGCGTCCGTCAGCCAGCCTTACGCCCACCGCTTTCCCGTTCTCGATGATCGCCTTCTCAACCGGAGATTCAACGACAAACTCTCCCCCCATAGAACTGAAAGCTCTCTGAAGCGCGTGGGTTATGGCATGGGTACCTCCCACCGCGATGGCAGCAGGCTCCCAGGAGAGGATCAAGCCAAGGGTGTGTAGAGTCCAGTAGATCCCTATGGAGTCGTTAGGGAAAATCCCGCTTGAGGTCATGCAAGACCTCATAAAGAGCGTCCGCAGGTAATCGCTTTCAAAAAGATCGTAGGCAACCTGTTGCGAAGTGTAGAACTGGTATTCAGGCGGTATGGGAGCCTCGGGATCGTTAATGAGCCGCTCGAACGCGTCCGGGACATCCCACGGGGTGGGAGGATTGAATCTCCATTCGCCGAAGGCCGCTCGCCATTTTTTGCGGTATTTTTCCAGGAGGTCATACGCAGTGTCCGCGTCCGGTTTGGAGAAGCGAGCGATCTGGTCTATTGTTTTCTGTGCATTCTCTTCGCAGAACTCGGCTCTGCCGGTGTCCATATCCACAACCTTCCAGGCCGTGTAGCCCAGGAAGCTTACACCGTCGTCGTATATCATTCCTTCACTGTGGTCGGGATAGACATAAACCAGTCCTTTCCCCCTCAGTTTGAAATCTTCGTACGCAGGGTGGCCGTAGAATCTGGTGAAATGGGCGCAAGGATTCTGGAGGAACCCCGGCAAAGGAAGAGCCTCACCACAGGCTCCGCCGCCCAATTCATGCTGTCTTTCAAATATGACCGTCTGCATCCCGGCATGCTGAAGGTAGCAGCCTATAATCGTTCCGTGATGTCCACCACCCACCACTATGGCGTCGTAAGTCTTATCAGCCATGGAGAAACCTCCTTTTTTCTAAGGCAAGAAACCTCTCGAGAGCATTTTCCCTCTATTTGGTGGCTGGCGGTTCCAGCCTCTTGCCGAAACAGACCAGCCACACGGCATAAAACAGGATAGACGGTCTCAAAAGGAGTTTGGCAAACCTCCTCAGGTCTGCCCCACCGACTGTGGCCTTGATGGACCAGTGGACCGGCTCGGTTGCTTCGATGTTAAGTCTCATGGCACCGCCGCTTCCGTCATTCACCTTGACCAAATCTTCAAAGTGGGCCACCATTGTGGTCTTTCCCAGCCCTGTAGAATTGACCTTCATTTCTTCTCTCCTACAGAGTTCCCTTGGCCTTCGCCTTGGCAACGCATTCAGGTTCACCCCACCAACGTTCCATACCCAGGTCGGCGGCTATCCTGTTGGCCGCGTTGTATCCAGGCCCAAAGGTAATAAGCCCACCCGGGAAGGTACTTGCACCGCATGCGTACAGCTTTTTGATTGGGGTGGCGTGTTGAGAACATTCTTCGTTCGGACGCAGGTAGCCCATCTGCAGCGGCAGATAGGCCCCCTGTTTGTACGATCCTTTGACCATGTCAGCGAACTTGTTTCCGATGTCCAGCGGTGTCGTTACATAGTGCCAGAGAATGTCGTCCGCTCCTACACCGTCCACGTACTGACGGAGAAGGTCGATGCAGCGGGCGGCTTCCTGCTGTCTGATTCGGTACCAACGCGCTGCACCGCCGTCCTTGAGATCGTGCGGAGCGTGCAACGAGATCAACGCAGTATGCTTGCCTGGAGGAGCCTGCTTGGGATCATGGATTGAAGGGAAACAGCAGTTGAAACCTGCGGAGAAAAGCTCGCCGCTGTGTATGGCGTCGTAGTGGCGGATAAGGTTTTCCTCGGTCTCGTATCCTACCACTGTAATCAAGGCATCGTTCAAATCGGGGTTGGCTGCGGCAGCCTTGAAACTCGGACGCCCGTTTAGTGCCAGATGGATGTGGAAGAAACTGGAAGACTCCCACTGCCAGTCGTTAATACGTGTGACGAAACGCTCTTCCAAGTGGTCCTTACCCACATACTTCAGAAAGGTCTGATAGGGGTCGAGGCTGCTGGCTACAAATTTTCTCGCCTTGTAAAGGGTTCCATCTTGCAACTCGACGCCGGTGGCTGCGCCGTTTTCCACTACGATTCTCTTCACGGTGACCGGAGAGATGATCATCCCGCCATTCCGATAGAGCACCTTCGTGAAGAGATGGCCAAGGTGATGGGAGCCACCCACGACCAAACGATAGTTTACTGCCCGGTTGATCAGCAAGGGCACCAGGTAGCTCACTCCTTCCAAGTCGTAGTTCAGGCCCCACATGCAGGATAGATATAGAAACAGGCACCTTACCTTGTCGTTCTCAAATAGTCCGTCGATGATTTGCCGTGGGGTCTTTTCGGTCAATTCGGTGATCTCTCGCCCTACATCGGTCTGCTGGAGCGTCACCATCTGCTCGAAGGCCGGTTTGGCCTCCTCGTACGTGGCAGGTCCGAGGAAGTCTTCCGTGAGGACCCTGTAGCGATCGGCAATCTGCTGATACGTCTCTGCATCTTTTTGGGAGAACCGGGCAATCGATTCGCACGTTTTGTCGATGTCCCGATAGAGACAAAGGGAGGAACCGTCCGAGAATGGCATTGCCATGACCAGCGATGGGAACACGAATTCCAGGTCGTAGTCTCGGGTTAAATATCCGTCAAAGTCCTTCAATGGAGGCGCATAATCGACCATCGGCATGTAAACCGCGTGGGTGTTATGGAGAAAGCCCGGCAGGGTAACCTGCTCAGTGGCGAGTCCCCCTCCTGCTTCAAAATTCTTCTCCAATACGAGTATCTTCAAACCCGCCTTCGCGAGGTAGGCGGCAACGGTCAAACCGTTCGGACCGGCCCCGATGATTATTCCATCGTATTCTTCAGCCATGTGCGGTTCCTCCTTACGGTGAGTGAGGGTCGAGTCGGTCGATTCTGACAGGAAGCTGATCGGTGTTGTGCCACGGTCAAAACGGGAGGAGAAAAGCCTCTTGGAGACCCGCCTGGTCCGAACACAAGGATGACAGCATTTTCCTTGACATGTCAAATCACTTAATTTTATTATCTTATAAGAAAAAGTTATATTTTGCCGTGAAGAGCTTCGGCTATGGGATACGACATAAGTCTGAACCAGTTGAGGGCTTTTTATTTTGCGACCAAATGCGGAAGCATCTCGAAAGCCGCGGAGAGGCTCTTTATCAGTCAACCTGCGGTCAGCATGCAAATCAAGGCCCTGGAACAACAATACAATGTCACGTTGTTTGCTAGAAAGGGAAGGAATCGTGAATTAACCGAATTCGGCAAGAAGCTCTATGCGATCAGCGAAAGAATTTTCGGGCTGATCGAAGAGGCAGACGAACTTTTGCACCCGAACCTAACGGTCTCGTCGCACATCCTGAAAATCGGTAGCACGAAAACCCTAGTCCGCTACCTGTTGGCCAGGTATATATCCAAGTTTCAGGAAGCTTTCCCCAATATTCAGATACAGATCGACGAAGGCAGCTCTGAAGAGATGGTCCAGAGCGTCCTGGAAAACCGCAATGATCTTGTAATCGCAGGTCGTGTTCCGTACGACAAAAAACTGAAGATCATCCCATTTATTCAAGACGAGGTGGTTCTCTTGGCAGCGCCGGGGCACCGGCTGTGCGAAAAAGACGGGGTGTCCGTTGAAGACCTGAGGGGTGAAAACCTGATCTTGAGAGAGAAGGGGTCAGGGGTCAGGATGCTCATTGAAAAAATATTCGGGGCCAGAGGGATTGTCCCTTCAACCTTTATTGAGACCGGGAACGTGGACTTCATCAAAGAACTCGTGGTGATGGCAAAGGGAATCACTATGCTTGCCAGAATGGGGGTCGATCAGGACATAGGTAATGGACTGTTGAAAGCGATTCCCGTGCGAGATGGGCCGTTTATCCTGGATATAGATATCGTCCTCCACAGGGAGCGGAAGCTTTCGAGGGCCGACGAGGCGTTCTTGAACATGTTGCTCTCAGGAGGAACCACAGGAAACGAAGCCCACGAGTTCACGATTCCTGGTGGCCGGTCTTATGTTCCGATCCATCCCGCAGTTTAACTTCTGCGACATTTGAAAAACCGTGGTTTATAAGACAAATGGCCACCAGAAACCCTCTTATCTCGGCAGGAGCGCCAAGACTAACCGGAAAATTTCTCGGGCTCTTCACGAGGTGGGAATCGCAGTAGTTTACTTACCGTTAAAAATCAGTTTGGGCACCTCGAAAGGAATGGGCCCGTGCGCTTTAATCCAGGCTTCGTTCTTCTGATTCCATTCCTCCAGTTTAGCCAGCCTCTGCGCCTCAGCCGCTTGCGCTGCCGCCAAGAATTTTTCTCTGTCGTAGATCTGCGTCATTGTCTCCCCTCCAAAGAGTTGTTTTGGACCGCGAGTAGGTCCACGGTTTAGGAGATTTTGGATAGGAGCTGGGTGGGGCACAAACCTCTTTTTGCGAAAAGAGAGAACCCAGCTTACGTTCGCGAGCTTTTGAGGTTCTGAAACGGCTTCGCGTCAGAGTTGACATTACGAGTGAAACAGCGCTGAATGAATGGTACCATAAGGGCCGGCAAAGTCAATTCTAAAACCAATGGATTTCCCCGTGTCCGGAACATTGGGTGCGCGAGAATGACAGATAAGCTGATCGTTGAGTTATGGCGGCAGAAACGGGAAATCCTCGATGATTCTGGGATTGACATTCAAATCCCTACGCATGCTCCCGTAGCAGAATATGATCTTAGGAGGCGACATTAATGGACGCAATGCAGGCTATTTTGACGAGGCGAAGCATTCGAAAATACACTCCGGAAACTGTTTCAGACGAAATCGTAAAGGAACTTCTGAATGCTGGGATGAGTGCGCCGACCGCAGCGGGCGAAGTCTGGGACTTCGTTATCGTGCGTGATCGAACCACTATGGAAGGGGTTTCCAAATTCCATCCACACGCGGAAATGCTCAAAAGCGCGGCCGTGGCTATTCTGGTCTGCGGAAGCCCGACGATTGAAAAGCTGCCAGGTCGCTGGGTGTTGGATTGCGCGGCTGCCACCGAGAACATTCTGATTGCAGCCAATGCTTTGGGATTGGGGGCAGTGTGGGTGGGGATCTACCCCGTGGAAGAACGCATCAAGGGCATGAGGAGCCTTCTTGGTATACCCGACCATGTTGTACCTTTGTCTATGGTCTCTATTGGACATCCTGGAGAAAAAAAGGCCCCGCCGTCACGATTCAGGCAAGAGCGCGTGCATCGCGATCGCTGGTAGACGGTCCGTCAGTGTGGGCGTCTTCCGGGGACTGTCTCGAGCCGCTTCAGCGCCGACTCGTGTGTAATGATAAGGATGACTCTAGCTCATTCGGTTTCGGTTCCGGTCAATGCAAAAGCTCGATGGTGAGCCACCTGCGTGACTATGAAGGCCGAGTTCTCTCCTATGAAGCGCAATAGCAGCCTGGCGTCTCGGGGTAACGAGAGGTTTGAGAATGTACTTTCCGAGAATAGATATGAACAAGTGCAAGAATCACGGTGAATGTTTCAAAATATGCCCTGAGGACGTGTTTGATTTCGACGATAAAGGCATACGAGTGACCAGGCCCGGTGATTGCACGAAATGCGAAGCATGCGTGGTTGTATGCCCCGAGCAAGCCATCAAGGTCGAGGAGCTGTGAGGCGCCACTTTAGCCCGCTGCCGAGGAATTCGCATGCCAGAGGCTATTTCATCAGTCCTATAAACTTCTCCTCCTCCCCTTCAATCATCCTGTAGACATGCTCATCTGTTGGAAATTTGCCCTGTCTTATTTCCTCACAATACTCGCGCATAGCCTTGATAACAACTCCTGCCACGTCGCCGTACTTCTTGACGAATTTGGGCGTGAATGCCTGGAATTGGCCTATCATGTCCGATACGATGAGCAGTTGGCCGTCGCAGCCAGGTCCTGCTCCAATGGAGAGGACCGGGATGGATAGTTGCTTCGTTATGTAGGAGCCAACTTCCGGAGGGATAGCCTCAAGCAGCAGCATGTGTACGCCGGCTTCCTGGACGGCCAACGCGTCTTCCACGACTAGCTTTGCGGCTTCGGCAGTCCGTCCCTGAGCCTTGTGCCCGCCTAACTGGCCGGAACTTTGAGGGGTGAGCCCAATGTGGCCCATGACAACGATGCCGGCATCGACGATTGCTCTAATCTGCGGAGCAACCCGGACGCCACCCTCAAGTTTGATCGCGTCGCAACTAGCTTCTTTCAGAAAGCGGCCTGCGTTTTCGACGGCCTTTTCGCAAGAACTTTGGTAACTCATAAAAGGCATATCCCCAATCACAAAACAGCTCGGTGCGCCTCTATGCACTGCGTCAGCGTGGTAAATCATCTGATCCATTGTGACCGGGACTGTGCTCGAGTATCCATAAACGCACATTCCCAGAGAGTCGCCTACCAGAAGCATGTCCAATCCGGCTTCCTCCGCAAAGGTAGCTGTGGGATAATCGTAGGCTGTAAGGAAAGCGATCTTCTCTCCCGTCTGCTTCATCTTGTAGAAATCGTGGATCATTTTTTTCTTACGCATTCTTACCTCTTAATCTTGCTCTGGTTTGATTCGCAACCAGCCCGCTTCAATCTCGGGCGTTGTGAATAGGAACGTCCCCCTGCGGCACCGGGATCTCAATGCCGGCCTTGTTGAATTCTTTGTAAATGGAGCAGTTCAGTTCATGTATCACGCGCCCTCTGTCGGCAGGCTCATTTACCCAGCGGACGAACTCAAACTCCAAAGCGGAGTCTCCGAATGATCGAAAAGATGGGCCGCCGAGACAAAGGCAATGATACTTTCCACACGGGCCTCCCCGGTCACTCTTCAAGAAACTCATAGGTTTTGCAACCCGCTCTAATCTCTAACCGCTGTAAACTTGGCCAAAAGCGCTTCGAGTCCCGGCACTTTAACAATAAGCTCTTTCAGCGACAACCCCGGGGCTTGGATATCGAAGGCTCTGACTCCATGAGCGTCACACACAACTATGGACACCGGTTCTTTGGATGCGTACACCCAATAACCTCGCCTGAGCACGTAATTGCGTACGGAAACCTTCTCGATGGGTATGATATTAATCCCGTTCAAGCTTATTGACTTACCCATGCGTAGGTCGCTCATTTTCGCCTCGATGCAATTACGGCCCACGCTGCTCGTAACGTGGCCGGGGAACCAAGGAATAGAATAACGACTACGAGTACTCGAATGGGAATGACTCGTAGCTCTGCATTTCCCTCCACAGATAAGGAAGCACGTTCAAAATCCGGCTCAATCTCGATGTCCGTGCCACGTGCGCCGGCCAATATCAATGTTAGGGGGCCGACAACCCCCCAAATTTGCCCGGTGTCGGCCGGGTCCTCTAGTCCTAGACGAACTCGCAGTCTAAGAATTTTTACCTGCATCACGCTCAGGGCGTCCACCGCGAAACGGACCAGCCGGAGCCCAAAGCCCTCACTCCTAAGCATTATAACCAAGCTACGGCTTCCCTTGTACATGGACTTACCTTTGGGAGTCTTTGGTGAAGGCGCCGGCCGGGATGGCTTTCCGGTCTTTGGAGGCGTCGGCAGACGTACAAGGCCGAACATCCAGGCTATCATGACTCGGCCCCTAAATACTTCATGCGATTGGACCGAGAAATTCACATCCACCGGGATAGCCAATAATGCAATGAGGAAAGCCAAAGAGAAGGCAGCCCCTGTAAGCATGAACAGCCCCTATTTTTCGGAGGATTCCTCTCCCCGCTTCTGCGCCACCTTGCCAATGGTCTCCGCGACCTTTTCCAAAAGTGATCCTGCGGCCCCCTTTATGGATTCCAAGCGAACACCGTCCTTGTTGATGATGATGACAGCGACCGGTTTGATTCCCGCACCCCCGCCAGTGCCGCCAGCGTGGCCCTCGCTCTTATCTGCCTTGGCGGGACACATGCCGGAGCCGCCCCCGGCGCCAAAACCAAATCCGACGCTCACTAGGGGAATGAGCGTGTTTCCATCAACGGTTATTGGTTCGCCAACCACCCTCTTGGTGCTCAACATCCGTTCAATCTCTTCGATAGCACTCTTAAACAACTTCTCGACGTCTTCCATTATTTTCTCCTTTCGTCACGTCGCTGCCAATAAGATAGTCATTGCGAATTTGGACCTCGTGGTTGGCTTTTGGCCCTTACCATGTGAAGAATGGCGTGAGGACCCTTGACGGCCACTAGGGTGAAACCAGGGAGTCAGACCATGAAAATCAGGATGCTATCGGTTTTGGCAACATCTTGATCCTTTCGGTTAAATCCGTGGTGGAGATGAAGGGATTTGAACTGGATCAAGTCTTCGAGATCCTCATCCACAAGGTCTACGAATATGAAGGCACCGTCAACGAGATGGCCGGAGACGGAATTATGGCTTTGTTTGGGGCTCCCATAGCATTGGAAGACGCCCCCCAACGAGCCATCCGATCCGCAATAGCTATCCATCGTGAGATAAATAAATTCAGCTATGAACCCAAGGGCGACAATAGAATGCCGCCCATTAAGATGCGGATTGGCATACACACAGGCCAAGTGGTTGTGGGGACGCTGGGCAATGATCTCCGAGTGGAGTTTAAGGCGGTTGGTGATACGGTGAATTTAGCATCCCGAATGGAAGGATTAGCAGAACCCGGGACCACTTACGTGACCGAAGTGACATACGGACTGGCCAAGGGCCTCTTTCATTTCAAGCCGTTGGGGAAAAAGATAGTTAAAGGCAAGGACGAGCCGATTTCTGTCTACAAGGTTTTATCGGCCAAAGATGACGTGTACCGCCCTCGTTTGGGTTCTGAGCGGCGGATCTACTCCAGGATGGTCGGGAGGGACAGTGAGCTCAATAGGCTTGAACTTCAACTGATGAAGGCGATCAACGGGGAGGGATCGGTCGTTAATATCATCGGCGAGGCTGGCATCGGAAAATCACGCCTCGTGACTGAGTTGAAAAGACGGGAGGTGATGAAAGGGGTAACCCTCTTGGAGGGAAGGGCGATTTCGATAGGGAAACATCTGAGTTTTCATCCGATAATCGATCTCTTGAAACAATGGGTGGGCATCAGGGGAGATGATGGTGAGGCAAAAGCATTTGACAAGCTCGAAGCTGCCATAAAGAGGTTGTTTCCGGAAGAGTATGGTGAGGTGCTTCCTTTTGTGGCAACCCTGATGGGGATGAAGCTGTGGGGAAACCATGTCCAGAGGACGAAAGGGCTAGAAGGCGAAGCCCTGAAGAGACTGACTCTGAAGAGCGTACGGGATCTGTTGGTCAAGGCCGCGGAACTGACCCCTCTGGTGATTGTGATTGAAGACGTGCATTGGGCTGACACTAGTTCCACTGAGCTCATGGAATCCCTTTTTGGCCTGACAGAGGCGCAGAAGATTCTTTTCATCAATCTTTTTCGGCCCGGTTACAAGGAAACCGGAGACCGCTTAGCCGAATTCCTCAAAGATCGCCACGTGAATTACTATGTCGAAATGGTATTGGAGCCTCTGCCGGAAAAAATGAGTGAAGCGCTCATTACTAGCATGTTGAACATCAGCAAGCTTCAACATGCCATTGTCACGAGCATAGTAGAAAGAACCGGAGGCAATCCCTTCTTTATTGAAGAGGTCGTTCGCTCCCTTATTGACGAGCAAGCGCTTTTGCCGAAGGAAGGCAGACTTCACTTGACGAATAAGGCGGCAACAATCTCCATTCCCAACACTATCGAGGCCTTACTGATGGCGAGGATCGACCGGCTGGAGGAGCAGACCCGCGACTTACTGAAGGAGGCATCGGTTATAGGAAGATCCTTCTTTTATCGCATTCTAGCAGAGGTTGCATCCAAAATTGAGGATATCGATGCCAGGCTCACCTACCTACAGGAGATTCAACTCCTCCGGCAACGATTGCGCATGGGCGAGGCAGAGTACCTTTTCAACCACGCACTTGTCCAGGAGGTTGCTTACGAATCAATTATGCCTCTGATACGAAAGGAGCTTCACCTTAGCGTAGCTCGATCCATCGAAAAGATTTTCGGCGAAAGACTCCATGAATTCTACGGTATGCTTGCCTATCATTACGGCAGAGCTGAGAGTCTGGAGAAGGCCGAGGAGTGCCTGATCAAGGCCGGTGAGGAGGCCCTAAAATCTTCTGCATCCAATGAGGCGCTCCACTATTACCAGGAAGCGCTCAGCATTTATCGAATACTGCGAGGCGACAGTGCCGACCCTGAAAAGGTTGCCATGCTTGAGAAGAACATCGGGTTGGCTCTCTTTAACCGAGGGCACTACGCAGAGGCTGTGGAGCATTTCGACAAGGCCCTGAACTACTATTGGGGGGAGTTGCCCCAAAATGCCTTTTCAGCGGGATTCAGGTTCCTGTCAAGTTTCACAAAATTCCTCATCGCCCTGCACTTTCCGTCCTTATGGTTCAAGAGACTCCCCATGCAGCAGGACACCGAAGCCGTAGACCTGTTTTACAAGAAAGCCGAGGCCTTGGTGGTGATCGACCCTAAGCGGTTCTTTGTCGAATCCTTCTTCTTCTATGACAAAATCGTCCATTTCGATCTCACAAAATTCAAATTAGGGATTGTGATCTTTGCCGGTGCTAGTGCCCTGTTCTCCTTCACCGGTCTTTCTCTCAGTATTGGCAGAAGAATCCTGGATTATGCAAAGCCCAGGCTTGCCCCGGATGATGCCAAGCAATGGATCACATACGATCTCCTGGATACGATTCACCTTTTTCTCAAAGGGCAGTGGAATGAGATCACTGAGTACAACGAGGATCTGGTGAGCAGGATCCTGAGAATTGGAGAAATGTGGGATGCCGCCATGCACTATTACTGGCACGGACTTCCGAAAATCTACCAGGGGCATTTTGACGCGGCCAAAGTGATAGTGACAAAACTGAATGAAATCGCGGAAGCCTATGAAAACGACATCTATCGCCTTTTGAAATATCTGCTGAATATTCATCTGCTCATCGAATGCCGCCACGTCAATGAAGCAACTGCCGAAGTGAATCGAGGAATTGACCTTGTCCAGCCAAAGGGTTGGAGTTTACACGCATTGGACATGCATACTCTAAAAGCCTCAGTACACCTGTTGGCCAAGGAAACGGAGGAGGCCGGGAAATCGCTGGATCAAGCCAATCAGATCAGATCTGAAGTTAAGGCGGTTCCCATGCAGTTGTCAGCGTTTTATCGAAGTCAGTTTGAATACTACCTCTGTCGCCTCGAAGACTCTCTCAGGGCCGGCCACAGAGAAGAATCTTCTGAATGTCGGAGGAATGCTTTCAAGGCAGGAAAGATGCTCATTAAGACCTGTCAAAAAGCGGCGTTATATCGAACGGAAGGCTATAGGCTCATGGGTGTCCACAAATGGTTGATCCACGATCGAAAAGGCGCTTTCAAGTGGTGGCGCAAGGCGATTAGCGAAGGAGAATGCCTGGGGGCCCACCCCCAGGTATCTAGGACCTATGCTGAAATGGGTATGCGTCTTTGCGTAATCAATGGTGAATCCCCGGCACCGGATGTCAGCAGGGCCAAAGAGCCTCTACAAAAGGCGAAAACGATGTTCGGTGCCTTGGGCCTCCACCACGATATGGAGGATCTGAATTCGGCGATTGACCGAATGGGTCTTGATCCTTCTGAGGTCTGGAGTCCTTTGACGGAAAGACAAGAAGAATAGATTGTCATCAAATGAAAAGTAGAATCAGAGACTTTCTGCTTCATTGTAATACTATAGACTTTGGTAAGTGTAAGCTTTCGAAAATGGAAAGGACCTTTTACCGGCGGTTCAGCAATGAAATCGTCTCACTTTGCAGATCCCTGCCTAAGTCCGTTCAGACCGACTCGATACTTTTCCTTATGCAGTATGCAGGTGTAAATCTGGGCGACGCGCTGGATTTCTTTGCCAATTACTATCCACCTACATGGTCCATCCTTTACTGGCTCAGCCACGATCACACTCTCCCCACTGAACGATTGAAGGAAGGGGATGTGACGAATGCAGTGGCAGCCCAATCCATGGCGATGTTTCTTCATTCCCTGGATGATCATCTCACCGATAGGCAGATTCCTGTTTCCCCTCTGACCCTGCTTTTGAGAAGCCAAGCCTGGACGATCATGAACCTCGCCTGCTGCAATCTGGCTGAAGGTGAGCCCGCAGGTGAGAGAACTGTTCGAAGTTTCATTGACGATTACTATTCGAGCATCCAAGATTCAAAAGGACTAAAATCCCTCGATAGTTATTGCGATCTTTTCAGAAGGCAGATGGCCATCGGCATGATCGCTCCGATTCTCCTATCCATGAAATTGACCGGAATCTCGGATTTCACAAGGGACATTGAGATTGCCTATGGTTCTTTCGGTATTGCCTGGAGACTTCTCGATGACATCAAGGATATCACTACTGTCCGGTTTACTTTGATGTGATATCGGTATGTTAGGGCATTGCATTTTCCACTGTGACCTATGACAGTTTGTGTGGTTAAATCATATCAGTCAGTTACGCACCTAAAGTTAACGA
>JBKQMK010000564.1:0-5245 GCA_052146735.1 Desulfomonilaceae bacterium
AGGTTCTTAAACCCTCATAGACAGGTCGATAACGTGGCCGGATGGGTTAATCCAAACCATAAAGCTGGAAGGTTTCCTTTTCTTGGCTCTCGTCTTGATTTCGTTCAGGCGGGCTGCGGGTAGGTCGACGGGGGCTGTCTTCAAGAACCTATTGAGGTCACGTATATTCTTGAAGTATTGGATTGTCATGGGGCATCTCCCTTACCAAGAAATTTTCGGCCGAGACACTCGGCAGGACGTCGATCAGTGAACCTTTAATATATAGCATGAGGGTCCCTCTGAGGCAAGCCGAAAATTTGGCCTGTGAGTAAGCATTCAGTTACGCTGGGGAAAAGCGAGTCTTTCTTGTGGCCCTTTTCTGCTCCATTCAAAATCTCCTCAATTCTCCCTTTAGAAAGGGGGCGGAGAAAGCCGTCTCCGCAGTCCCGTTTACCATAGCAATCACCAAACGTTTGTACGATTTGCGGGAATGACACCATTGCCCCGCACTTGATCTGCGGTGTAGGGGGGACCGGTGGGTCGCCCAAATGGGGGCGAAGGCCCTTCGCCTCTACTAGGATTCCGGGGCCTGCACAGGACGCCGATCCGGCGGTTAGCAGGAATGAAGGAGAAAGTGCCAGTAGCGCCGGACCTTCCCGATTCTCCATCTCGGATGGCCGAATGGACATCATTTTTAGTAACTACTTTAGAGGAGAGCCGTGGGCCGCACGCAACTCAGGCGGGCACGATCGGCTCGCTTTTCGCGGGAGAGGTCCCCTGTTCACCGCTCAGCCGTTTCGTGGTCGTTTCAAGCCGGGAAATTAGAGTCTCAATAAAGACCTGGTAAAACTTTAATTTGAGATCCGGGCTTTCTCGTTCGAGTACCTTGAGGTCGAGCTTCAGCACTATGCAGGGTTCTCGGGCAATCACATGCGCAGTACGCGGAGTCTTCGTGAACGCGCCCATCTCTCCGAAGCACGAGCCTTTCGGCAAATCCGCAATTTTCCTATTGTTCTTGATGACGCGCACCGTGCCGTTAAGAAGCACAAAAAATGTGGTGTCAACATCCCCCTCCCGAACAATCACCTGGCCCGGTTCGTAGCGGATGAAGGTCCCGAACTGAGTGACCTCCTCTATCTCCAAGCGGCTGAAGGGCCTGAAAAAGTCAATGGCCTTGAGTAGATACGCTTTTTTGGTCGCTTTAAGGTCCTTGACGGGGATTTGCATCCCTTTCATTGCCCGATCGAGTTCCTCGGCGAATTCTTTTCCCGCTCTGTATCTAAGTTCCGGTTCCTTCTCCAAAACCCTCTGAATCACCTGATCCAGACCGGCGGGCAGTTTCGGATTGAAGCTCAGTAGGGATGGAGCAGGCGCGTACCGTATGTTGTCCATGAGTTCGTAAAGCGTGCGGCCTTGAAACGGCCGCCTACCAACCAACAACTCGAAGAGAACTATCCCCAAGGAAAAAAAATCTGTTTGCTTCGTCAGGTTCAGACCCTTGGTCTGTTCCGGGGACATGTAGCTGGGCGTGCCCATGACTTGGAATTCGTTTGAGTGATCTGCCCGAGCCAGCATCGCAATTCCGAAGTCCGTTATTTTAATCCTTCCGTCTCGCGTGAACATAAGATTGGCCGGTTTGATGTCCCTGTGGATAACATTGTGGGAATGGGCAAAATCCAAGGCGAGACAAACTCTCTTGACCATGTCCACAGTCTTGGCGGGTGAGAGCAACACTTGCTCTTTGTTGAACGAGGTGAGGTTCTCCCCCTCCAACAGTTCCATCGCAATGAAGCAATAATCCCCGTCGCGCCCCACGTCAAAGATCGTAACAATGTTCGGGTGAACCAGATTGCCGGCAATCCGCGCTTCCTCGAAAAACCTGTCAGTGACGAACTTAAGGTCTTTCTGCTCGTAGACAAGATCAAAGCGGCGGGTTTTCAGCGCGACCAAGCGTCCTATCATAGGATCTCGGGCCCGGAAGACTTCCCCCATGTTCCCGCGGCCCAAGGTACTCAGTATCTCGTACCTGCCTATGGTCGGAACGCTTGGGGACTCTCTTACGGTCTTGCGCAGTGTTTCGTTGGATTGTTCCACAGCACTGGTTTTCATTGGGAGTGACTTCGGCTATTATTATAGCCGAAGTGCTCCCGGGAAAAAAGCTACAAACCTGATAGCTCCATATCATGAGGCATAAACGGTTTCAGTTCCCGGTGACCACGATGCCGCTTTCGGCGCACTCTGAAAGCCAAGGCCGACCGGTTCATCGTCTTTCTTCTTTCGTACGGGATGCTTAAATAAAGAAGAGTCGAGACCGACTTTTTTCGCGAGGTGATGCCATGTGTGAATCCAGCGCGTACCTGATAAAGGATGGCAAAGAGGAGTTGCTGATGGAAAGTGTGGATTTCTTGAAGCCGGAAGGAAACAAGATACTGCTCAAAAGCATTTTCGGGGAGCAGACCACAGTCGAAGCTCGCCTTCGAGAAATGGACCTCACCGGCCATCGAATTGTTCTGGAATCCACATGAAGCTGACCGCTACTAACACGGTGTTTTCGCCATGCCGGGCGCTTCCTTTCCGCTTGACACACCTTCCAGAGCTTTGTTAAACGATAGACATTGCCAAATGGATAACTCCCGTGATTTCCAGGGTACAGAGGCTTGTAACAGATGTCATCCATGGAGGCGGTTATCGTCCTGAATTCGGGCTACGAGTTTATGGGACTGGTTTCATGGCAACGCGCCATGCTACTCCTCTTTAACGGCAAGGTGGAAGTAGTGAAAGAATCCGATAGGATTGTTCGAACGGTGAGTCGAACTTTTCGGATTCCGTCAGTGATCCGTCTCATCAAGTTCATACGCCAGATCTACAGGCGCGAGGTCCCTTTTTCGAGGAAAAACATCCTGATCCGCGATGGTCATGAGTGCCAATACTGCGGACGAGAGTTTTCTTCGGGCGACCTCACCATAGACCACATCATTCCAAAGGTTCAGGGAGGGGCAAATGAATGGACCAACGTAGTGGCCTGTTGTCGCGCCTGCAACATCAGAAAGGGCGGGAGAACCCCTCGACAAGCCGGTATGCACCTTGTGCGCCAGCCTTTCAAGCCTACCATCATGGAGTTTATCAACCTTTATCTGAGGCGACGATTCGGAGTGGAGCTGTCGGAAATCCTCGATTTTTGACAGGCCACAAGACTTCGCACCGTCGGGGCCGCATCGAGAACCTCTGTACCCAAGCAGACTAATGGACTGCTCCCAATCTACTCAGCGCGTTCCGGGTTTCTAAACGTCGGTTTTTTGTATTTATTTCAGGCAGGTACAGAGAACAGGAGATTTCTTGCCAAACGCGGATATTTTGATTGACACCCGCGTTTCCTGTGATATGAGGGGAGCACTTCTCAACATACTTTTCCATCCCAGTGGAACACACGCAAAACGGCCATTTAGATGCCGTTTTCGTGTTTATTGAGCCTAAATCTCGTGCCCCCTCAGCAAATGTTGCTTCTCGATCATACGGCCGACATCGAAGGAACCGCGCCTTCTTCGTCATCGGCCGCCAATATTGGCTATCCCATACCCGACCTCCGGTCATGACTTAAATATCAGTTCCTGAGTTTTGTCAAGCCTTTTTTCGCCAGTTTTATATAGTTGCAACTTTTTCCTAGAATAAATATTATGTAAACCTAATCTGCATCTTTAAATGTACCCAAGGCAACGCGGCTCCTGACTTGCATGGACTTGCTTGACCGGGCAGCAAAACCTTGCGATAATGATAGCGCGCTGTCTGATAATTAGCACCACCGGTCGCGAATTGCTGTGGCGAAGCACCACTCGAAAAAAGCGCGTTGGTATGAGATAGTCATAACTCTTAAGTTACTGAACCCGAAACCGGAAGAAATCGCTGAGGTTCGCTCATTGGTGCGTTTTCCCCTGTGGGTGCTATTATAGCGAAAAGATTAAAACTCCTTGCTAGGGCTGTTAATTTGATTAGAGACTCTGGTAGAAATTATGAACATAACTTCCAGAAATTTTCATGCTAAAAGGGACTAATTTTTCTTGACAAGAACTTAGTAGTGAGCAAAAAGACATCCGTCCCTTTCATACCAGTTGATAATTTAGGGGAATTTCTATGGTCCAGGAGTCATTTGAATTGCAGGGGAGCGCGATCCTCGCGAGGACTGTGGGTGCATTGTTTCCGTTATTCGGGACAATTTCCCTCTTTGCGGTGCTTTATAACAATCTTTACTGTGGATGGTTGATTTACCTGATATTGATTCTCTCGAATCTTTGTATTGTATTGATCCCGGCAAAGAAGCTGAACCTTGGTGCGATTGTGGAACCAGCGAAGCGCGCTTCTCTCTGTCTGACTGTTGCCTTACTATCACTCTTGGCGCTTGAAATCTCATTCCCATGGCTTCTCCCGTCTGACTATGCCCGGACCAGAGATTTGGCGAAATCCTTTATGAATGCGCAATTGAAAGATCGCCCGGCCGGTTCGGTAGTGTTCGACAATTCAGAACAGAAAAGACTTAATACGACAAACCGATCTGAAAACCGGAGAAGCCGATTCAAGGTTTGGCACGCTCCGGGCAAGGAATTTGCTTACTACGGGTACGATCCAAATTCTAAGGCAAAGTATGTGAACGTGTTCCACTGGAACTCGCAAGGATACTTTGATCACGACTATAACGTGGCGAAGCCCAAACGAGTGCATCGCATCGTCGTGATAGGCGACTCGTACGTGGAGGCCGTGCAGGTGCCTTTGTCCAGGACGTTTCACAAACTTTGGGAAACCGCTCTCAATAAATCTTCGTATTCGGGATCGCGCCCGAGATTCGAGGTGATTGCTCTTGGCAATTCCGGCACTGGACAAGTTAAACACCTTGAGGTGTTGCGCACCGAAGCCATGCGCTATGACCCTGACACAGTGGTCGTCACTCTTTACAGTAGTGACTTTTGTCGTGACGATCCGGTACTGAAAGAGGAATTAATACTGTCAGCCGGAGGAATCTCGCCGGGCTTCCGCCATCTTGCGACTCACGGCTACTTGGCCCTTGCCTTTGCCTTACGTCGTATAGATGACCTTCGCAGGAACAGGATCGCCATATCGCCGGAGCTGCTCCAGTGGTCGGCACAGGAGATCCCTAGGATCGAGACCGCGTGGTCGCGCACTTTGGAAAGAGTCAAAGCTTCCAGAGAACTCTGTCGTGCTCGCGGGATTACATTCCTGCTCGTCTACGTAGGCTCGGATCTTGAGGTCAAATACG
>JBKQMK010000565.1:0-4880 GCA_052146735.1 Desulfomonilaceae bacterium
TCAAGAATTCATTAGCCGAATATACGCCGTTGAGATTCTCGCCCGGTATCTTCAGGAATAGCGGTGCGCCTGCGCCTGAGCCGATGAAAACGCCATCGAACTTTCGCTTTTCCAGCAGATCGTCCACAGTCTCAATGCGCCCGATGACCCAATTGGTCTTGAATTCAACCCCCAGCTTCCTCAGTTCATCGACCTCGGCACGGACAATGGCTTTAGGGAGACGAAACTCCGGGATGCCGTAAACCAGGACGCCGCCAAGTTCATGAAGCGCCTCAAAGACTGTCACTGCGACGCCTCTCTTGATCAGAGCGCCTGCAAGAGTCAAACCTGCCGGACCCGAACCCACTACTCCAACCTTCAGCCCTGTGGGCTTTGGCAATTCCGGAAGCTTACCCCCTCCATGAACTGCGGCATAGTCGGCAACGAACCTCTCCAGCCGACCGATAGCGCAAGGCTCACCTTTTCCCTTCTTGTTGAGTACGCACTTTGATTCGCACTGGCTTTCCTGCGGGCAGACTCGGCCTGCGATTCTAGGCAAGCTGTTTTTTTCCTTTAACTTCCAGGCAGCGCCAATAAAATCACCGGCCTTTACCATCTCTACGAAATCAGGGATGTCCACTTCAACCGGGCAGCCGGACATACAATACGGCTTCTTGCAGTGGAGGCAGCGGCTGGCTTCTAGAAGAGCCAGATCGTTGTCGTACCCGAGAGCCACTTCGTAGAAGTTCTGTGCCCGCTCGATGGGGTCTTGTTCGGGCATCTTTTGTCGCGGAACCTTGGGTTTCTTTTCCTTTTTTTCTTGTTCGCTCATGCTGCACCCCCGGGAAAAGTGCACTGACAACCTCTATCTGTCTCTCTGAATTTGTTGAGCGCGATCAGTTCCGGCCCTTTGTACATCGCCAGCCTTTTCATGAGCAGATCGAAATCCACCTGAAAGGCGTCGAATTCGGGGCCGTCCACGCAGCCGAACATGGTCTTTCCGCCGACTTCGACGCGGCATGCCCCACACATCCCGGTGCCGTCAACCATTATCGGGTTCAGGCTGCAAACAGTCGGCAGGTTCGCCTTGCGAGTGACATTGACGACCGCTTTCATCATAGGGACCGGCCCGATGGCTACGCAGAGGTCAATCTTGTCGCCCTTGTCGATGAGGCCTTGCAAGACCTGTGTAACGAAACCATGAATGCCGAAAGAGCCGTCGTCAGTGGCGATCAGAGTTTCATGGCTGACCTTTTTCATGTCTTCGGTCATGATGAGCAGACCTTCAGTTCTGGCGCCGATAATAGTTGTGACGTGATTCCCCGCGCCGTACATCCCCTTTGTTATCGGGAATAGCGGTGCGACACCGATGCCGCCGCCAACGCCTACCACATTGCCGAATTTCTCGATGTGCGTCGGCTTGCCAAGGGGCCCACAAAGGTCGTGCAAGCAGTCTCCCACGCACATTGTCCCGAAGTAATAAGTGGTGACACCCACTTCCTGCCAGATAAGGGTTATTGTCCCCTTCTCCGCGTCCTTATCCGCTACGGTCAGCGGTATTCTTTCTCCCTCGTCATGTGTCCTGAGGATGATGAACTGGCCGGGCTTATGTGCCCGGGCAATGTCTGGAGCCGAAATCACAGCCCGGTTCACACCCGGACCGATCCGCTCTTTGTGAAGGATCTCAAACATCTACCGAACCTCCTCGGATATTCAACTGGTGACTCTTCTGTAAAATCGGTCAGTTGTAATGGGCACGATTTGAAGAATCGTAACCACACACTTTATCAAATAGCAGACTCCGGATCAACCAAATTTCGCCGTGGGGTTATTGGATGTGGGTCGATCTTTGCCGATTACGGCCGTGCAAATGACATGCTGAGTTTTGGTGAGTCATCTGTAAGCTTGCTTTCGACGCCCTATGGCCGTGATGCTTATCGAAAAGAATCTGCCTCGCAAATAAAGGCAATGTGCGAATGCTTACCAGGCTAGTAATGCGGTGAGAAACTCGCAAAGCTACGATTCACTCTAGCCTGGCCGTGGGTTGAGAATAACTCAAATCCTGATACAAAGCATCAATTGAGTATAGTGTCCCCGGAATTCACGGAATTCAAACCTCTAGGACAATCTCTTAATAATTCTTTTCGCTAAGCCATCTTCAATTTCTTTGTGCCTCGGAACAGGTTGATTCTTACCCGTTTGAGGATTTCTGTACCAATCGTGGTTGGCACCATGACGCACAAAAACACAACCCATTGAATTTATGATCCTAACCAGTTCTTCCCTTTTCAAATTGCTACTTCCAATATCTGAAAAGGTTGTGCGTCGGGCACCAAACCGTTCCTGATATCTTCGTAGATTTCTATTAAATTGTCTTTCAATTCCTGCAAAGTCTTTCCCTGGCTTTCATAGTCGGGGTATTCTTGGATGTGTCCCACAAACCATCCTTTTTCCTCTCTATAAACAATATTTATTTTCATAGACTTCGCCCTTCCATGATCACGTTACATTGGAAGCGTTTCCTGCCCTCTATATTCAGCGTACCTCACCGCCCCCCCTCCGTCAACAAGAATGCCGGCGACTCTGACCCCGAACACGGCCCAGCAATGTCGAGCCAGGGGAAACGGCAATGGGTAAGGTATGCTCTTGACTCATGCTAGGTCTCGCTCGATCTCCTCCACTTTCCGCCTCAAGCTCCTGTCGTTTCCGATCCTTTGCTTCACGCGAGAAACCACGCCGCTCACGCTACTGTAAACACATCCCTGGCACCGCCAGCGTCCGACGCATATCTGATGTGAGTCAAGGGCAGACGTGCCCCCTCCCCTTTCACAAAGCGCCAATTAAATGTGGCGTCCCCGGAATTTCAACGTTTCAACCGATGCTGCTCCGCAACCGTGCGCTTTGCGGTCACTCCAGAATCGTTTTGAAGACTCCTTTGATCGTGATCGGATAAGGCCAGAGACCGAATTTTTCAACTAACTTCGGGTTGGTCTCATCCTCCAGGCATTTAAAATAAATCTTGCCCTTGATCACGTCCCCTTTATGGTAGACCTGCTTGTCCAGAGTTAGCTTCTGATTCTTGGTTGTCCATGTTCGGCGATCACCGTCAAGGTGGACTATAGAAACATACCAGTATTGGCTCCAGAAAACCTTATTTTCAACGACTATTCCGAAATGTTCATCGGCCGACGGTCCCGTTTCATGAATGCAGATTAAAATGCTGCCGTCATAGAGCAGTTTCGCGTTGCAAAAATGTATCACGTGTTCGAAGTCGAGGGAGCTAAGACATCTGGCTTTATGCTTCAAATGATCCTCTGTCCCACATTCCTCATCCATCTCATCGCTCCACTTCCCGGTCTCGAAAAACGGATCAGACAACTTGGGATCGTAATTGACCTGAGACTTGATTTGCGCAGGTTGTCCCGGAGGAGGATCCGTACATCGGCCAAGGCTCTGACGCCATGGGACAGGTTCATGACTGGGGAGCAGAGGATCCGCACCCAAAGGTACTGCACCTTCCTCTGCAAAGCCGTTAGCCAGGAGCAGCAGGGCCGAGACAGGCCCCAACAGTATCCATTTGAGAGGTCGGATGCTCATCGAGCTTCTCCAGGACGCGTGGACATCAATGGGGTCACCCATTTCTACAAAGCGTCAACTAAGGAAGGAGTCCCCCGGAATTGTAGGCCGGTCCTGCTGGATTCCTGCCTACGCAGGAATGACGGAGATAAATTGAACTATCGCATTTGAGCAAGCAATCCCGCAGCGAACTCGTTACCTTAGCCGTTCGAGGATTTTCCTGAACCCGGGCAGATCCCGAACCGACTGAAAGACCTCGTCCCGGGCCATTTTGTCCGGGTTGGCACATCCCTTTTGAACTGCCAGATCGAGATAGCGCAGCGAATCCGATGCGTTCCCGGAAAGAGCATACATTCCTGCAAGATTGTAATAATGATTCGGATCTCCCGGTTCAGCCTGAATAGCCTTGAGTGTCCAGGGAATCGCCTCGGAGACTTTTCCGGACATGGCCAAAGCCAGTCCGTAGTAGCCCATCAGCGACGGCCAATCCGGATTCTTTTTCATGCCGGACTTGAGGACTTTCAGGGCCTCTTCGATTTTGCCTTCTCCGAGGTAAATCCCCGCCAGATTGCCATGTGCTTCCGGTAGGTTGTCATTTCCATCTATCAGCTTGCGATACGTTGCCACGGCCTCGCCCTTATGGCCCGCGCGAAAACACGCAGCAGCCAAAGCGAACACCATTTCGGGATCATTGCCCGAAAGCTCAACGGCTCGCCGATATTCCGCGATGGCTTTGTCATATGTTCCATCATCCAACAGATAGCTCCCCAGGAGTTTGTGAACCTCGGGGTTGTCGTCCATCGCTCCGGCCGCCCTTTCCAGAGCCGCTCGAGCCTCTTCTTTTTTGCCGGCCCATTTGAGAGTCTTGGCCAGATTCATGTCTTTGGTGACAAGGAACTTTGAATCAAAAGAGCCCATCACTTTCTCGTACAAGCCCCGCCGGTCCTCCGCAGTCAACTTTCGAGAAGGATGAACCAGCCCCAGTTCGGTCATTTTGTCCAAAAGCATCTCCGCAACCCACTGGTGCAATCCGATCGTTAGGTGAACATGATCCAATAGGCTCTCGTTGCCGGGAATCCCCGTCTTGTCCCCTGTCTCGGACAGTCTTTGCTCAAGCATCTGCCGGAAGGGGACCAGCGCCGCTTTCTCCTCCCGGGCCACCCGATCAAACTGGTCCTCTATGGCTGAAATGGCCCTGAGAGGGCATACATCGAGATCTCTCGCCTTGACGAAGTTTTCGCGCGCTTCAGCGTTCCGTCCGAGCCCGAGAAGAGTCCTTCCCTTGAAGTAATAAGCTTCAGCATAAAGTGGATCTTTGCTGATCG
>JBKQMK010000566.1:0-3962 GCA_052146735.1 Desulfomonilaceae bacterium
GGCCGCGCCTCAGGCTACCGGACGACACTTGGCAGCCACAGGATGAGAGGAGGAAAGGCAATCAGGACCGCCAGCGATGCAATATAAATAACAATGTAGGGAAAAGCCGCGCGGATAATATCCTGCATGGTAATGTCCGGCGGCGCAACTCCTTTCATTACGAACAAGAGCATTCCGAAGGGCGGAGTTAGCATACCGGTCTCGCAATTGACCAACATGATCACACCGAACCAAACCGGGTTGAAACCCAAGACCGTAATGATTGGCATAAAAATAGGCAACGTAATCATCATTATTGCGATGGTCTCCATGAAACAACCCATAATGAGAACCACGATGTTCATACCCACCAAAATCATCAGGGGCGATACTTGCAATCCTTGCACAACGGCGACCAGACCAGAAGTTGCCCCCGTGTAGGCGAGGAGGCTGCTGAATGTGTTCGAGGCCGCAATGATCATGAAAACCATTATCGTGATTTCCAAGGTCCCAATGAGCGCGTCCACCACCATCTTTTTGGTCAAGCGGCGGTAACAGGCGGCGACCGCCAAAGTCACCAACGCCCCGGAAGCAGCCGCTTCCGTCGGGGTGGCAACTCCGAGAATCATCAGGCTCAGGACGCTGAAAATGATAGATCCCAGCGGCAGCACATATATGATGAGACCGACGAACCGCTCGCGAAAGGATATGCCAGTCCGCTCGTAGTATGGTGCCAAAGACGGATTCAACCAGCAGCGTACCATTATGTACGCGCAGAAAAATAGGCCGAGTAATACCCCGGGACCGACGCCTCCCAGGAGCATATCACCCACGGGTATACGACCGATGCTGGCCAGTACCACTGCCAAGGAAGATGGCGGGATGAGAGCGGCCAGCGGTCCCGCAGCGACGATGGGGCCAACTGCCATGCTTGTGGAATAGTTTCTCCTTCTCATTTCGGGAAGGAGCACAGTACCCAGCATGGCCGTATTGGCAATAGTCGAGCCACTCATAGCCGCAAACATGGTTCCACTAGCAGCGGCTAGCACGCTGAGCCGGCCTGGGATGCGGCCAAGCCACGTATCCAGTACATCGAGGGTCTTGTAGGCCATCCCTGAATGAAACAGCAGTTCACCCATGAGGATGAAAAGAGGTATAGGGGTGAGTGAGAACGTCGAAAGAGAACTGAAAATCTGGAGGGTTATCTGGGTAAGACCTTGCGGTCCCATGAAGAAGAGAACGCCTACAATATCCACCAGGAAGAAAGCAAACGCGATCGGAAGCCCCGACACGAGCGCAGCGATGACGCCCACCAAAAACAGACTCAGCACAGCCCACCATTCCATGAGAATCAATCCTTTTCCCGACTCATTTCATCAGCCTTGCTTAAGAGCATCTGAGTTTTCCTCTTGCATGTTTCCGTGAATCGAGTTCGAATGCTTGATCGAGCGAAACCCGATCAACATTTTTCGCAAGAACTGCAGGGCCAACAAGAAAAACCCCAGTGGAATAATGAGAACAACTTGATACTTTGCCACATCGACAACCTGGACATCCGTGACCCCCCGTTGAAACATGCTCCATGTAGTCAGAAAACCGAACCAGCAGAGCACAGCGCAGACCCCGCACCCGACCAAGCCGTGGGCAATGTCAACGACGACGTTCCCCCGTGGTGACAAGCGGCTCGTAATGAGGTCTATGGCTACGTGACGATTCCTGCCCAGGACCCAGGCTGTGCCGAGAAAAGTCATCCAGAGCAGCGCATATTCCGTGAACTGCACGATCCAGGCAGGGGACGAAATGTTCACGATGCGGGCGAAAATTACATATCCGATGGATACAGTGACGAGGACCAGCAGAACCCCTGCCACAAGAGCAAACAACTTAGACACGTAATCAATCAACTTTCCCATGGCACCGACCTCTAGATTTCGCAAGGCTCACCCGGATCACTGTCTACAAGGCAACCCTCGAATTACCGTTTATGACTACCGACCTCGGCACAATTCCCAATGCCTATTTGTTAGCCGGAGTTCCGACGGTATCGGTTTTCTCTGTGCACAGTCTACTTTGAGACCAATTCTCTCAATTTTGGTCCGTTCTCGGGCGATTTGCCGATCACGACCTCCCAGAGGGTTGAGTAGGCAGTGTCCACCAACTTCTTCGCCTCGGCATCGGGCAGTTTAATGGTTTTCATCCCTTCCTTTGCCATTGCTTCCGCTGCTTCTTTCGTGGTCTTGGCAGCACGTTCGGCCGCTAAATGTTCAGCCTGGTCCTCTGATTCTAGCAAAATCTTCTGGATGTTTGGAGGCAGCTTCTTCCACGTGTCGAGGTTCAGCAGGATTAACATTGCTCCTTGATAAAAGCCCGGTTCCACAGCGTACTTGACTACCTTATCCCAACCCCAGTCTCGAATGAGCCCGGCAGGCCAAACGAGGCCCTGACAAACCCCTCTCTCCAGGGCAGTGTAAACCTCCATCGGGGGGATAACCACAGGTTTGGCATTCAGCTTCTTGAGGGCGGCCACATGAGTCGGGGCACACCGGATGGACAGGCCGTCCAAGTCCGCTTTCTCTACGGGTTTGGTAAGATACAGGGTGAAAGGAATGTCGGTGCCGATCCGCCCCAGGTAGAAACAGTTGACCTTTTTCTGGTGAATCTCGTTCATGATGTCATTGACACCTTTGGCACGCTCTTCCCACGAACGGATCCGTGTTAGGGTCATGGCATCGGCCTCAGGCACCACGGACAGATAATAGCCTGCGGTGGTGGAAACCAGATCCACCAGCCCCTTGCGGGCCGCCTCCACTTGCTCCATGTTTGGAATCACTTCCGGGCCGCCCAAGAATTGAATTTCAAATTGGCCCGGCGCCTCTGCGTCTACTTTGGCCTTAACGATCTCCAGCAGTTTCAGGAAATTTTCCGTTTCATACGTGGTCTTGGGCCAGGCGCTGACGGCCTTTATGGTGATCTTCCCCGCTGAAGCGGGAGACGGGGAAAGTGATCCAACAAGGGCTAGGACCACTCCGGCAATCAGAGCGATTCGCTGGAACTTCTTGAGTGACATAGGACCTCCTTATCGGTTTGCTGTAAGGTGGGATGCCCCCAATAATAGATCTGATGATATCAGGACGGCTTCTTGGCTGCCTTTTCTTGAAGTCCTGACCACGCGCGGTCAGTCTCTTTTTGAATCTCTTTTTCCTCTTCGTCAGCAAGGTGCTTATATCTACCCTGGAGGCTTAAATAAGCTTTGACCGGTAGATTCCTCGAGAAATGGGTGATGGTGAAATCCAGACCGTCAACGATCTCGTAAAGAGGAAATATGTTCGTCTCCACTGCCGCAACGGCCACTTTAGGAGACATATGATCTGCCATTTTCCAGCCGGTTGGACATGGACACAGGACATGGATGAACCTGGTCCCACGAATCCCAGCAGCTCGCCTGACCTTCGCCATGAGGTCGTCAGGAAACCCTATGGATGCTGTAGCTGCGTAAGGGATCCGATGTGCAGCCATAATTTCCATTATTTGCTTTTTGCGGTGAGGGTTGCCCCGCGGTGACGTTCCCGTCCACGCGAACTGTGGCGTGGAAGAACTCACCTGAATCCCGGTGTTCATGTAGGCTTCGTTGTCCATGCACACGTAGATGAAGTCGTCATTGCGTGCAGCAGCTCCCGACAGCGACTGAAGCCCGATATCGAATGTTCCGCCATCTCCCGCGAAGCTCAGTACCGGCACGTCATTGATACCCTGGACCTTTAGGGCATTTGATATTCCCGCCGCGGTGGGAGCGGCAATTTCAAAGGCAGAATGAAAAGTAGGCACTTTCAGCGCCGCATAGGGAAAAGGACCGGAGATCACCGCTACGCAAGAGGGCACAACAACTACTATCACCCGCGGGCCTACGGCCCGAAGCACCATGCGCATACCCATGGCTATTCCGCAGCCAGGGCACGCTGCGTGTCCTGGACGCATAGTATCTT
>JBKQMK010000567.1:0-14444 GCA_052146735.1 Desulfomonilaceae bacterium
GTTTGCGCACACTCATCGGTTTACCTCCGAAAAGTGTGCTACACTAAATATATTGAAAGTACAAGGGGTTATTTCGCCCGCTATTACACGCGGTTACCGCTCCTCGGAGGTTTTGCAACCACTTCTAGTTCATCGTCCCGAGGAAAGAATCCCATTGCGAACCCAGATCACTACGTTGACAAGTTGCAATCATATTCTAACAGCGAAACTTAATGAGCAGCGTCATAGAACCTTATTGATGCGCTCCGGAGTCAAGACAATTGTCTCGTATCCATCCACTTCTTAGGCATTACATTACTGCCTCTGCCTAAAACTACCGTTAACAATATCAATGAGTTATTCCGCCAATTCTACTCCATTACGCAGACAGCGTTCGAGTTCTTGTGGGACGGAATGGGACTTGCTTTTGAGGGTTCATAGGTTTACAATGGATTCCAATGTGTTACATAGAGAACTGGCATATCCTTGCTGGTACGATTTGATTGTGTTTGCGTTTTTTTCTAGGATCGCTCGAAGAACGGGAGGTCAGAAAATTAGAATTGGCTGCTGTCCCAAAAATGCCGCAAAATCAGTATCATCCCTGATGGTGCATGCAGGCGAAGCCTGTCTTGATAGACCCTTCTCTTTCAAAAGTCTGAACCGGTCCTGATCCCCGACCTTGTCAAAAAGATGTTATATCAGCCCTATGAAATGTTTAGCGCTGCACTTTGGAACGCTTATTGCCGGCATCAGGGCATGAACAGTTGGTGGAGCGACTTGGAAAGTTTCCAAGTGACTTCGCCGGACACGGCCCGAGCTGAACTGGCAAGTCGGTTACTTAGTCAAATCCGTTATTTTGGAACGCGGGACGATGCTTTACCGGAGTGGCGCGAGGCTGCCAAGATACGTAATCCAGATGAATTGTGGCGCATCTGGCCGGATCTTCCTATCGTGGCCAAACAGGATTTGCAAAAGCGTTTCCTTCCCCACGAAATGAGGCGTCGATTTAATATCAAGGGGATTATTACCTCCACAGGCGGTTCCACGGGAGAGCCCACATGGTTTCTCCATGATACCAACATGCAGCGAGCCACCAAAGCCACCAATGTCTACTGCCGATTGAAGGTGGGTTGGAGGCCGGGCTTGCCGACGATAATTGTATGGGGATCCGAGCGCGACATAGGGAAGCAGCAAGCGTTAAGCCGACGAGTTCTTTTGCGTCTGGCAAATCTCCTGCTCATAGATGCATATGAGCTGACTTCGAAAACCCTGGACAGGGTTTTGGAGCTCGTAAGAAAGTACCCGGCCGTGGGCATCTACGGATTCAGCAGCATGCTCGATTTCATAGCACGTGCAATCTTGGCCAGAGGTGATCTGCCACCGCCGGGCCGCGTGGTTGCTGCGTGGAACGCCGGAGAAATGCTCTATGAAACCCAGTGTGAGAGTTTTCGCAACGCCTTTGGAATTCCGATCCTTAATTATTACGGAGCGAGAGAGCTTTCTTCTATGGCCTATCAGCCGAAAGTTGGGTCCTCCCTCTTGGTATTACGCCCGTTACTTTTTCTGGAGATTGTTGACGAGAAAGGCAAACCTGTAGGTCCGGGAGAAACCGGACGATTGATTTGGACTAACACAGCCTGTCGGGGCACTCCTTTTATCCGTTTCGACGTGGGTGACGTAGGGAGTTATAGTTCCGGAGATTGCGACGAATCAGGTATCAGGGCCATAAACCAGTTGGAGGGCCGCTTCGCTGGGCTTCTAAGACTACCTAATGGGAAAACCATCAATTGTATATTCTGGAACCATATCCTGAAGGAGTATCCAGAGGTTGAGCAGTTCCAGATCGTATTGCAAGGCGATCAGAAGATACTTTTCCGCCTCAAAGGGACCCCTTTTTCGCCCGAGAAAGACCGGGAACTCCGCCAGCGGTTGCTAATCCTTCTTTGTGATGTTCCTGTGTCGATTTCGTGGGTTGAGAAAATACCCCTGACTTCGCAGGGCAAGCTGATACAAGTCGTGAGAGAATGAGGCCGTGGAGCTTTCCGGAAATACCGACCGCATGCAGCGTACCTCAACAAACGAAAGGGCTGACCCGGAGATCCATCGCAATTCTCAGGGAAACCTCGTCGATGACCGACGGTTCGAGCCGTCGCACTTGACGCATCTCGGTGTGGGATCACACCAGCCGATTCGCGTCCTGCATGTAATCAATTGGTTTCGGCAAGGCGGGCTCGAAACACAAGTTTTGCGAATTTTGCGCTGCTATGACCGCCGACGTTTCCGTATGGATGCGTGCGTCATCGGCCCCGAGGCAGGATACTTGGCCGAAGAGGCGAGGAGCTACGGAGCTGAAATTCTTTTTTGTCCCAAGTCACCGAATCTATTCTCTTTTTCTCGCCTTTTTTCCCAGTTGCTCAAAAACAAAGCTTATGATGTTGTGCACTCTCACGGCGAGGCATGGAGCGGTGCGACCCTGCGGGGGGCTGCACAAGCCGGGGTGCCGGTGCGAATTGCGCACATGAGAGACATGGGGCACGTTGGAGCCGAAGCGGACAAAAACGCTCTGATAAAGGCGGCCCGTGTGGTGGTCACCGGCTGGGGCCGGTACTGGGTTCGCCGTCACGCGACGCATGTGGTGGCTGTTTCCCAAGCAGCGCTGAACGAACGATGGCCAGAGTGGACAACTCGGTCGGATCGCTTCTTCGTCTGGACTGGAGGTGTAGACATTCAAAGGTTTTCAGCGATCCCAAACGGGAAAAGTAGCGCCACTCCGCCAGTGATCATTTGCGTGGGCAACTTTTTCCTTAGATCCAAGCGACAGGATATGGCAGTGCGGGTTCTAGTAGCTGTACGCAACGCAATTCCCGAGGCTCGTTTAGTCTTTGTCGGAACGGGCACTCATGAATCTGGATGCCGCGACTTGGCCCGAAGCCTGGGGGTCTCTGACGCAGTCGATTTTCTTGGGCCGAGAGACAGAACGGAGATTCCGGCCCTGCTGGGATCTGCGAGAGTTTTCTTGTATTGCTCAGAATCCGAGGGGCTTCCCAACGTTCTGCTCGAAGCTCAGGCAACGGGGTTGCCAGTGGTGGCGACTGACATTCCTGCACATCGCGAGGTGCTGTCACCGGCTTTTCACCCCTATCTCTTTAACCATGGGGAGTTGGACAAGGCGGCGAACAAGGTTACCGAGATTTTGACTCAGCCGAACCTGGCTAAGAATCTCGGCGAGGCCGGAAGAGCGTATGTGTCCGAACACTACAGCGCTTCATCGTACCTCAAGATTTTGGAAGATTACTATCTTTCCTGGCTAAGCTCGGGGAAAGGACGACAGTGAACTTAAACGATGCGTTTTTCTTGATGCTGCTGACGGCTACTGTGCCGCTACTGGCAACGCATTATCTTCGGGCCCCGGTCTTTTCCAACGATTTTCGCGGCTGGGTCATACTGGGCGGACTACTATGGATGGCATACGCGGTGTTCAGCGACGTCATCTCGGGGGAACTCCTGGAAGTCTGGAAGGCGGATGGCTGGTACCACGCATATATGGGCGGAATCATAGCCGACTACATGCGCGCTGATAAGTGGAATCTCGTGTGGGATCACATGGTTATCGGCAACAGCATGTATCAGTGTTATGTAGGCCTCGTAATGTACCTCACCGGAACCACCGATGCTTTTGTGACGGCTTCTAACGGATGGTTTGGATTCTGGGGCGGATTGGTGCTCATTCGCCACTTTCATCAAGTATTTCCCTTTACCCGAAAGAATTCTCCCTGGCTGCTTCTCATCATTTTTTGCCCATCGGTTATCTACTGGACCACGATGAACGTCAAAGAAGCCCTGATGTACTGGTCTATTTGCCAGGTCTTCGCGAACAGCAGTCCCCATCGCGGCAGTTCTTTTTTGGTGGGCATTCCGATGGTACTGCTTGGAATTACTATAGGCTCTCTTTTGCGACCTCATATAATGATTCCATGGGTAGCCGCGGTGATGACGATCGGCCTGTTTCAGAGAGGGCAACGCTTCTATGCTTTGTTGGCATTGTTGTTGCTGCCCTTAGTTATGTATTCGTTTCAATCGAGATGGGCAATAGACACTTCCGTCCAAGCGCCGTTGGCGTTCGCCGAACAACAGGCACGGTTCCTCGGCGACACTGGTGGCGGATCGAACATTGAATATGGGGGGACAGGGCCAATATTTTTTGTTTCAGGGTTCGTGTCGCTTTTTTTTAGGCCTTTCCCATGGCAAATCGGTAGCTTGCGTATGGTCTTGGCCCTGGTGGACACCTACGTTACCACGGCTCTACTGCTGGGCTCGCTGATTTGGATGATAAAACCTGAAGGTCGGTGCTCCTTGAAACTTTCTGAAGTGCAGATGGCGATTCTAGCTGCCATCCTATTCTGTATCTTCTTTAGCTATCTTCCCAACGAAGGATTGATTGTCAGGCAGCGCGTTCAGGCGGTCCCGGCGCTGCTGGCACTGGTAGTCTTGCCGCGTTGGCAGCGAAAGGACTTTCAACACAGGTTGCAGGTCCAGATACAACGCTTCGCCGCAGGGCGTTTTGTTTACCTCAAATGACAGAACAGTTGGCGATTTCTATAAAGAATAAACTGACGTTGGTGCAAGTGACGACTGTTCCGATAACTTTGTACATGTTTTTTAGCGGACAGATAGCATTCCTCTCTCGCAGAGGGTTTGAGTTCATCGGGGTGTCCTCGCCGGGAGCGGAGCTTGACGAGTTTTCTCGCACGGAAGGAGTGCCGGTTCATGCTGTCCCAATGACACGAGGTATTTCGCCTGCAGCGGATCTGATCAGCCTCATACGACTCTGGCGTCTTTTCCGGAGGATCCAACCGGATATTGTGCACGGATCAACCGCAAAGGCCGGCTTGCTGAGCATGGTAGCGGCCACTCTCGCCGGGGTTCCGATAAGGGTCTATACCCTCCACGGCTTGATGATAGAGATTCGCGAGGGCGTGGCAAGAAAACTATTAAAAGGGATGGAGTGGATCGCCTGTCACTGTGCCGGGCAGGTGCTGGCCGTTAGTCGGTCCGTGGCTGATACGGTGGTTTCAGAAGGTTTGTGCCCCTCCCACAAAATCAAAATTCTCGCGAACGGCAGTGCCAACGGAGTTGATGCGGAAAAGAAGTATAATCCGAAGCGGATTGATGAGGCTGATCGAAATCTGTACCGTCAAGAACTGAATTTGGGGTCTGGAGCAATCGTCATCGGGTATGTTGGTCGTCTTGTGCGCGACAAGGGCATTGTCGAATTGGCGTCCGCTTGGACACGTTTAAGAAACCAATCTGAAGACACCTACTTGCTCATGATCGGGCCACCGGAGTCCCACAACCCTGTGCCACCGGACGTACTGAATGGCTTGAGACAAGATCTCCGAGTTCGGATGATCGACTTTGTCCCAAAAGAAGAGATGCCCCACTATTACGCTATCATGGACATGGTAGTGCTCCCCACCTACCGAGAAGGGCTACCCACCGTAGTGTTAGAGGCTTCTGCTATGGGGCTGCCGGTCGTGGCAAGTGAAGTGACAGGCTGTGTTGATGCGGTCCTGGACGGTGTGACCGGTACGTTGGTAGCGCCTAGAGATATTGAAAGCTTGACCACGGCTGTGCACACCTATCTGGAGAATCCGGAATTGCGGCAGACGCACGGCCGGGCCGGACGAGAACGCATGCTACGTGAGTTTAAGCCTGTGCTGATATGGGAGGCGCTTTACGAGGAATACACGTGTCAGCTCCAGAAGAAAGGGCTTGCGGTTCCTGCCTTCGGCACAGGGTGGAGGACAACCGCGGACAGCCAATCTGCAGCAGGGAGGCAACCCTGAGCCGCACTGTCAAGAGGGTAATGGATCTGGCACTGGCCTCGGCAGGCATGATCCTGCTCTCTCCTGTGCTGTTATTGACGGCGCTGGCGATTCGCTGGCTCATGGGGTCGCCGATTTTGTTCCGTCAGGAGCGTGCAGGTCTCTATGGACGGCCTTTTAACTTTTTTAAATTCAGGACTATGACCGAAGAATGCGACACAAACGGGTGCTTGTTGCCGGACGCCGAACGTCTTACTTCTCTAGGCAAGCTCCTTCGCAGGGCGAGTCTAGACGAGCTGCCGCAACTTTGGAATGTCCTCAAGGGAGATATGAGCTTCGTGGGGCCCAGACCCCTGCTCATGGAGTACATCCCGAACTACACTCCGGATCAATGTAGGCGTCAAAATGTACTCCCGGGGATAGTAGGATTACCCGCAGTCAAGGGAAGGGCAAAGAACCCGTGGGAGAAACGGCTGGAAATGGACATTTATTACGTGGACAACTGGTCGTTGCTGCTTGACATCAAGATCATTTTCATGGCCATTCCGGCTGTTTTCGATTTTGGGGCAGTGAATGAAGAGGGCGAGGCCACTTGCCGCAAATTCGGTGGGACCGACCAAGCCAAGCACTAGGAGTGCTGTTGCGTAATCCTGCGTTCAGCGGAACTTTCCCTAATTCGTGTATCCAAGGAGTCTGATTTGTTGGCATATCTCAGGGGCTGTCAAAGAAAAAACTTAGTCTGTCAGACTCCTGGGAATCTGAGTGTTGTAGCCCGGCAGCCAGCGGAACCTCCGCGTAGCGCGATGGCTCAATGAGCGGGGTTGAGCGACAATCTCCTAGTAGGCCGATGCCATCAGGGGAGAACTTTTTCGAGGACAACCGCTTCATTTACAGGCTTGTCAATCCGGTGGATAACAAGAGAGAGACCTTAACCTTCCTTTCACAAGTGTTTCAGATGGATTTCGATCACGCCGAGTTCGAATGGTACAAATGGAAGCATCCATATTCTATGAGCCGAATCTACTTCGCCCTCGAAAAGATGAGTGAGCGACCAGCCGGCGTAATATGTAGCCAAAGGTTCACATATCGCATCGGATCCGAAAACCAAGAAATCAACCTGTTGGTAAGCGGCGGCACACACCCGGACTTCCGTAGAAGGGGCGTATTCGGAAAGCTCGCCAATGTCATTGTGGATCATGGGTCCCGAATCGGTGTTCAATACAGTGTGACTTTTCCAAATCCATACATCAGGCAATCTTTCCCTGCATTTATGAAAGCAGGTTGGCAGGTGCCTGTCGAGTATCGGTTCCTCGAGAAAAGAAGGTTCAGGAGAGGTTCCGGCGCCACGGTCAGAATTGAGCGGTTTGATCAACAATTCGACCAGTTTATCCACGAAGCTGCCAAGTCGTTTGATTTTTTTCAGATCAAGGACCACCGTCTCTTAAATTGGCGGTACATTGAGAGACCTGGTACCAGATATGACTGCTTTGCCGCGGTTGATGGCCACGTAAAAGGGCTGGTAGTTCTGAAAAAGCTTTCCGCGCCCGACATGGTCAAGGTTCATATAGTCGATTTTGTGGCGTTGACTCATGATGTGGCCGATCAACTTATTTCCATAGCCGAAAATTATGCTCGGGAGAGTTCGGTGCTTAATGTGGTCCTGACTACGAGCAACACTTTTGAGCCACTTTTTGTCGCGCGCGGGTTTACCGCGTGCGCTGAACGTTTCCCTGTGGTAATGAAAACCGCTGGCGCGGCCAAGATTCCAAAATTCTCAGCCCCGTGGGTGGCCCTCGGTGATAATGACGTTTATTGAAGGAGAACATAGCAGATGCGAGTGCTGTTTGTTGCGCCACATCCGGACGACGAGGTTTTTGGTCCGGGAGGGACGGTGCCCAAGTATAGCCGAGGCCGAGCCGAAGTTCATGTGCTCGTGGTGACCAAAGGCGACGACCTGTTTGACCAGGAATTGATCAAGCGGGGACGCGAAGAGGCTCTCAGGGCTCATCGATTGCTGGGTGTCACCAAGACGCACTTCGCTGACTTGCCGGCGGTCAAATTGGATACCTTGCCGCAACATGAGATTAATGATCTGCTTCTGGCTTACTTTCAAGAAATCCAACCGGATCTTTTGTTCTTGCCTTTTCCCGGGGATGTCAACCGCGACCACCAAATAGTGCATGCCTGTGCAATGGTAGCGGCTCGTCCGATAGGCGTGAAAATCCGCGGCATTTACTGTTATGAGGCCGTATCCTCAACCAACTGGAATTCTCCAGGAATTTTTCCGGCTTTTGCCCCAAATTGTTTTGTTGACATCTCGGAGACGATTGACCTTAAAATTGAGGCTGCAAAGACATATGCTTCCCAATTAAAAAAGTCCCCTCACGAGCGCTCAGTGGAGTCCATACTGGCTTTGAGCCGTTATCGGGGAGGATTCGTAAACCTTCCTCATGCAGAGGCCTTCATGTGCATAAGACAGGTCCTCCTTTGACACGAAGCTGATGTGTCGAAAACCGACTCATACATTGCCAAAGGGATCTGGATCGGAACTCTCCGAACGGTGATAATGGAAAGTCTGGAATAATGCGGAAAGATCGGAAATTATTGTACCTGTTCAAAACTTTGGTGCGGGCGTATCCCAGGGAATCAGCCGTCGTAACGTTGACTTTGTTCCTGGCAGGTCTGGCGGAAGGCTTTGGCATAGCCACTTTGTTGCCGCTACTGGGGCTGGTAGCGGGTGGAGAGAGCAGGAATAATTCCGAATTAGGGAGGATGATTGCCGACGCGTTGCAAACAGTCGGAGTTCAACCGACAGTCGGTATGCTCATCGCACTGATGCTTGTCCTGATGACTGCAAAAACGGGTCTCTTCCTGCTGGCAGCACGACAATGGGGTTTGTACGCGGGTCGAGTCGAAACTGATTTGCGCATGGACTTCATTAGAGCCCTCATGAGGGCCCGATGGGAATACTTCATCTCCCAGCGGCAGGGGAGTCTTGCAAATTCAATAACTACTGAAGCTCGAAACGCCTCGGACACTTATGTTTTGGGATGTCGAATTATAGCCGCGGGGTTACAGGCGGTCATGTACATCGCCGTAGCCCTCCTCGTTTCGTGGAAGGTTACCGTGGGCGCTCTGATAGGTGGCGCCTTGACGCTGAGTCTCTTGAACGGATTTGTCACAATGGCGCGTCGTGCCGGCGAGCAGCAGACTGCTCTGCTAAAGGAGGTTTCGGCCAGGCTTCTCGATGGCGTGCAAGGGATTAAGCCGCTTAAGGCTATGGCTTGCGAAGAAAGGCTGGTCCCTCTTCTGGAAAAAGACATGCACAATCTTTACGACGCGAGGCGTAAGGAGGTGCTCAGTGGTGAAGGCTTGAATACCCTTAGTGAGTTTGCACTGATCTGCCTCGTGGCGGTGGGTATCCTTGTCGCTTTTACAGTTTGGGGGGCCCCACTGGAAACGGTAATGTTGTTTGCCGTTCTCGCTTGGCGAACGTTTGGCAAAATGCGAATAGTGCAGCAGAATTACCAGTGGTTGCGCCGCATGGAAAGTTCCTTTTGGTCTTTGCGGAGCGCAATAGACCAGGCCACAGCCGCTAACGAACCTGCACTGAACGCGAAAACTCCGACATTGAATCGCGCCATAACTTTCCGGAATGTGAGCTTCTCGTACGGCGACAAGCCGGTTCTGACAAACGTTTTTCTGACCATTCCTTCGGGTAGCTTCATTGCGCTTACCGGTCCCTCCGGCGCGGGTAAGACAACGATCGCGGATCTCATAATCGGTTTGTTCCGACCTCAATCAGGCCAAGTCTGCATAGACGATGTTCCGGTGGCTGATCTTTCTTTGAAAACATGGCGAAGCATGGTCGGCTATGCGCCACAAGAAACAATCATGTTCCACGACACCATTTTTACTAACGTGACTCTCGGAGATTCGGCCCTAAGCCGCGCTGATGCCAAAGAAGCCCTTCGCGCCGCCGGGAGCTGGGATTTCGTCTCCTCTCTTGCCGGGGGAATGGATTGGGTCGTCGGAGAGAAAGGGGCAAGACTTTCCGGGGGCCAACGCCAGCGCATCGCTATTGCGCGCGCTCTCATTCGCCGTCCTCAGCTCCTTATTCTCGACGAGGCCACAACCGCTCTGGATCCGAAGACCGAAGCAACGGTCTGCAAGACTTTAGAACAGTTGCGCGGCAACATCACGATAATCGCCATTTCCCATCAACCCGCGTTGGTAAACGCTGCGGATGAAGTCTACCGCTTGGACCATCAGACGTTGACCCGAGAGCCTTTGCGGGCTGTTCAGGCCATGGTCGGAATGTCAGCTCAGTTACAGACTGAATAGCATGCAATATGAGAATTTTTATTGAGTTTAACCATGTCTTTATAGAGTGGCCGCTCGGAATAGCCAGCGAAATGAAGGCCCGGATCCCCGAAGCCTGCATCGGCGGTATAGCATGGCGTCGAAACGGGGTGCTCGACCGAGTAGCAGGGCATTCAAATCCTCAAATATCCCCGCTTGATTCCCTCGACGAGCTGGAACGGAAGTGGCTGGCCACCCCGTGGGATGAAAAACGTCTTGCTGAGTTCGAAGCCATGCTAGGTCCCGGAGCGACCAAAAGAATCGTCACCTCGGATCGAAACATCAGCGGGGGTTTTATCACTGGAGCGATATCAGTCAGACGAAGTCGCCTCACGGACGCAACGTTGGATCACGAGAGGCTGTGCCGCTACATTTTCGGCCTGCTGAATTACGCTTTCAACAGATTGACAAGCTTCAGGCCGGATCTGGTGATGGTGGGCTACGTTGACAGCGCAATCTCTTACACCTTAGGGCTATTTTGTCACCACCTCCAAATCCCCTTTGTCCAGATAATTCCCGCTCGGACAGGATACCGGTACGTTCTGGACGACTCTCTAGACGGGAGTCTGGCACCCGTGCAAAGGACTTTTGAACGAGCACTGGCCGATCCTTCGTCCTTGGCTCATCAGTTGCCGGCTGCCCGAGATTACCTCGGCAGGTTCAGGGCTGGGCTTCAACCATACGAGGCATTCTTCGATGCTTACAAAGATATTAGCATCAGAAAGGCTTCTTCTGCCGCTGATGGGGCGCGAAGGCTGGCTGTCCACATCGGCAAGGCAGTTCGTTTTTTCACCAGGGGCCCGCGAACATCGCTGCGCGATCTTCCAAAATGGGACGAGATTAAGCTTCGCGTTTCCGTTCCCGTGCGAACACGTTGGATTTTGCGCAACGGAACTTTTCAGGCTCCTGGATTTTTGCCGCCAGGTCCTTTTGCCTACTACCCGCTTCACGTCGATCCAGAGGCTTCAACGAGTGTAAGCGCGCCTATGTTCACGAATCAGTTGGCGGTGGTCGAAGCTCTGGTGAAGAGCCTTCCTCTAGGACTGTTCCTGCTGGTGAAAGAGCATGTTCCAATGTTGGGTGAACGGCCTGCGGGCTTCTACGCCAGGCTCAAGAAGTTGCCTGGAGTCATCCTCGTTTCACCGTTTGAGAATAGCCTGTCTCTCATCAACAAGGCTGCGCTGACCTGTGTGATAACTGGTACTACCGGTTGGGAGGCTATACAGCTTGGCAAACCTGTCATCGTCTTTGGTAAACCGCACTATCTAGCTTTGAACGAGGGCTTTGTCCATTGTCCCGATCTGTCACGTCTTCCTCAAGCTGTTCAGCGAGCCCTGGACCTAAAGCCGGTCAATGAAGAGCGACTCTTGCTCTACATCGCCGCCATTCTAGATCAATCTTTCGATTTTCCTTTAAAGCTGCGAGAGGGAGTAGTAACTGAGGAGACCGTACGCCGGCATCCGGAAATTGTTACCGCGATTTGTGATCGTTTACTGACACTGGACACTTCGTATTTGAAAGGTGCCATGGATTTCGGAATTTCAGATATGCGGAATGGAGTGTCGCATGGATTGGGGTGAAATTGAACTCCGGTGCCTCAGGTTCTTCACCACGCGGCTACCAAGGGCTCGGGGAGCTGATTATGTATTGCGTCAAGCATGGAGATTCTACACCCGTAAGAAAAGGCAGCCTGCGCCTACCTCATTCTTCGGCTTCAAGGTGATCGTCAACCCCATGGACCGTGGCGAAGAACAGCTACTACTTGGCTGTCAACTCTACAATTACCACGAAATGAGCTTTATGAAGCGGTTCTTGCGAGAAGGAGACGTCTTCTTGGATTTGGGTGCCCACATTGGCACGTTCACCTTGGTTGCCTCCGGAGCGGTGGGAAAGACGGGCAGGGTGGTGTCACTTGAGCCGCATCCGCAAAGCTATCAGCGGCTCTGCCACCATTTGGAGCTGAATTCGATTCAGAACGTCATAGCCTTGAATGTGGCTGCATCCGACAAAGAGGAGATCTGTACCATGGGCTTGACCCAGGACGGACAGACAGGCACAAATTCTCTCCTGTTTGATTACCTCAAGCCGCAGGGATCTTCGGGTATGAACGTTGAGTGTCATCCTCTGGCTGATATCCTCCGCCGGTGCAATGTCAGCGCGATTAGAGGCGCCAAAATTGATATCGAAGGTTACGAGTACAGGGTCCTAAAAGCGTATTTCTCCGAGACAAGAAAGGAATTTCACCCTGAATTCATAATCGTGGAGTACATTAGCTTCGTGAAAGAGCTAGCGGGAGGAAACACTATTGACCTGCTTCTTGATGAGGGCTACAAGATCCAGTGGCACGACAAGGCAAAACGCAACTACGTCATGGTACTGGAACCCCAATGATCAAGGGGCTTCCTGCATTTCCTTCAATAACAACTCCTCGCTTACTCGCATTTGGAGGAGGAGCTGGCAAAACCTACCGCTCTGTTTGACACGGCTTGCTTTTCTTGCCAGCCACTAGGCATACGAAACGGGCGGACGTTTGGCGACCAACGTTCAAGCTTTTCCAAATGATCCCCCTGAATGCCTATCTCTTTTATTCCTCCGCCGAATAGCGACAAAGATGCCAATTCCAAACCGTTTTTGAGCTGTTTTATCTCATCGATCTTGAGACCCATGAAGCGGGCTGCGGCCGCATCGACCACCAGCGGATTCATGCCTGCGAAGACAACCCCACAGTCACGATCGGACGGCTCCAGGGGGCCCTCCCCTTCACCCGCGGTCACAGCGTCCACCACGCAGACAATCCGTCGTTGAGGTGAGGACTTGATTCCTCCTTCTCTATCAGCATACCGAGCGATTCGATTCAAATCCAATATAGTTCGCCAGAGAGTATCATTGCCAAACCAGGACCCTTCCGAGATACGGTCGCCGAATGCCAGAACCAGATCCGGAAACTTGTGAAGTACCGAAAAAAGCACTTGGCTGGCGCGGCTGGAGGCTACGTCACGCAACTCCTCTATTGAGGTGCGCACAGACTTCAAGATATTGGGACTCGGATATTCGTCGTGGCCTTGAGAGGCCGGTCCACGTCGATGGTGCGGCAAGAAGCTTTTGTGTCCGTTGATTCCGACAAGGTTCTTCAGGCATCCGGTCATTCCCGCTTTGCGATGCGCCTTCAATTTTGCCACATCTAAGACGACGTCGGCCTCGAGAATCCTGCTGGAAACACAATATTCGTGCCTCCCCGGACGATGATGTTTTTGGAGCGCGGCAGGGTCATAGTTCGTCACGCGAAAGTTTTCATAGTCGTGGGCTACAGGCTCGAGCAAGCTGTCCTGGCCAAGATCCACCAGAACGAAACGGTCACCTGACGGCCTCATTTCTTTACGGAATGTCAGCTTGCTATCGCGATGATAGAGTTCCAGCCGCCAGTCTTCTAAGACAACTTTGAATTTGCTGTGGGCTTCGTAGAATCTCGGGATAGTCAACCAGTCCTGAGATTCCCAAAGCATGCCGATGTTGCAAGACTGAAGAGGCGCATCACCCACCACTACTGCCCCCTCTTTACCCAAAGCTATGTAAACAAAATCAATCAGAGCCCGCACGACGGAGGGGTGGGTCACCAGGGCATTCAGGCTGCCTGAACCTCGATTCTCGTGCAGCACCCAATTGGGTTTGAGTACGATCTTTTCCCCCGGCCGGATCAATTCGCCAAGTGGATTCCACAAGCAGGTTCCGGCCCGGTCTTTGTCCAGACCCAGCCGAATAAGACACTTCCGCACAAGATCGTAGACCGGATTGGGTTGAGGTCCAACATCCATAAAGGGATACTCGGGATAGCGCTCACCAGGAGAAAACGGCGCGGGCGGATAGTGCACATTGTCTGCCTTTGCGAAGGCAACCAGATTCTCTGCAATCATTTTTGAGCGCGTCCTATTGTTATAGCCGGTGGGTTTTGGTTGCTTCCCCTTTATAGTTTTTTTACCATACTTAGCTTGACGAGGCAAAAGCCCGCCCCACACCGTTGACTACTTACAATTCCTTTGAGAATAGGCAACCCGCCAGACCTCTGCCGCTGTCCTGCGATTAAAATCCCCTGTGGACCAGAAGACTTGGAGTTGATTTGAAGATTGCCCTGTTTATGGCTTCTCTAGGAGGAGGAGGGGCTGAAAGCGTCATGTTGAATCTGGCGCGAGAATTCTGCCGCTTGGGACATCAAGTAGATCTGGTAGTTGCTTCCGCAAAAGGACCGTACCGTTCGCGAGTGCCTGACTCCGTTAGAATGGT
>JBKQMK010000568.1:0-3053 GCA_052146735.1 Desulfomonilaceae bacterium
ATGAAGACGATCCGGACCCTATGGGGCTGTATGATCATCGCCCAAAAGGCTTAAACCACTTTCAGCGGTTACTCCCCGTAGTGACCAAGTGCCTTCATGTAGTGCTTCAGAGAATAACGGGAAATCCCCAGCAAACGAGCAGCGCCTTGCCTACTGCCCCCAGACCTCCGTAGTGCTGCATTGATGAAAAATCGTTTTAGTTCCCTGGTAATCTCGTTCAGAGACTGATCGCTTGGGAAACCCACCGAAAAGACCTCCTTATTACTGAGGAGCAATTCTTCACTCACTCTTGCCATACCATTAAGCTCTTTTTCGGGTCTCCGTCGCTCATAAGCATCCCTTGTTGCTTCAGGCATTTTATTACCAGGCATGTTCTTGTTCGCGGTCATATTAAATTCCCCCAGGTTAATAATTATTTTAGTGAGACACCTCCGTAAAGCTTGGGTTCTCAACAAACCGAGAAGCCGGAAGGAAACCACATCTCAGCCTCTTATCACTAATTTTGAATCCAAGATGTCCGTCTCGCATCTTTATGGTGTGAACCAAGGAGGTTCAAGATATGTCCTTCAAGAAAGACATGATGGATGACATCAGAGATTGGGAGGGACGCAGGGTTAAAAACGAAGGGGATCGACCATTCATGGAAGTTTGGCCGGATGACGGATTTGCAGAGTGGGTATCAGCCCACGAAGATAGGGTCAGAAACATAATCTGCAACACCCCGGAATACAGAGCCACTCCATACTGTGCGGTGGGGTACAACTGATTGTTGAAGCTGTGAAGGGACCGATAAGGCGATCTCCTGGGGGTGAATCGTGTTTCGTGGCTCTTGAGGAGAAGACCAACGGCATGCCTGAAGCTAAACGCTGCGGCCAGGGCCAGGAGACGGGTTTGTGACCATGCGAGCCATGGCCAAGTCATTGGCGAACTGGAGGCGTCTCAGGAAACCGTCGATCAGGCCGTCAGAAGATTACGCTTGCTATAACGGAGCCTCCCTGGTTCGGGATAGCAGCATCACAGAACGGCCGTATGATCTCTGTCTTTAATCTTCCAGAAGGAGTGATGTATGGATTGTCACTGCAAGGACCACCTGCCGGGGGAGGGGCACTCTCATGATGAATGTGATTGTGCGCAACACGAATATCCTACCTACTCTTTTGTTGTGACCAAAGTCATGGATGAAGATCCAGGCGCTGGCACAGTCTATATTTCGCCAGCGTTTATGGAGAGTCTCACCCTAAGCGAAGGGGACCCAGTTGAGATCCTGGCTCCGGCATCTCTCGTGGTGCAAGCGCGTACTCACCCCAACAGGTGGATGGATGCGCGAATGATAGCGTTGGACAAGCACTCAATGGAAAAGGCGAACTGTCAGCTGTTCGCTAGCGTCAAACTCAGGAAGGCTATTTGTCCAGAGACCGGAGCTATCACTCTGGAAGTGCCACCTGGCGCTACCCTCACGCGCATGCGACTACGCTCCATGCTGGAAAAGATTCAGGGGTCGGTCTTGCTGGGACGAGATTACATCACGGTTAGGACCGAGAGGAGTGAAGACATCCAACTGCGTCTTGTGAGCACTGAACCGGAAGAGGTTTCTCGTGTCTCTAGGTCTACGAGGATCAGTCTTGTGGATGTGAACGGAAAGGATTACCTGTCGCGCAACGATACGACGTTCGAAGATGTTGGTGGTCTGGACGACGCTGTCCGAAAAGTTCAGGAGGTAGTGCAGCTCCCTCTTCGGCATCCTGAGATTTTTGAGCGGCTTGGCATAGATCCGCCCCGCGGTGTGCTCCTGCACGGTCCTTCGGGCACCGGGAAAACGTTGATCGCCAGAGCAGTAGCAGGGGACACCGGCTGCTATTTTAAGAGCATCGTGGGTGCGGAGATTATGGACAAGCATTACGGAGAGAGTGAAGCGAAACTTCGCTCTGCATTTGAAGATGCTTACAAGAACGCTCCGGCCATCATCTTCATCGACGAGATAGACGCTCTGGCGCCCAGGCGAGATACAGCCGAAGGTGAAGTAGAAAGACGAGTGACCGCTCAACTGTTGGCTCTAATGGACGGGATGGTAGACAGAGGCCAAGTGATCGTACTTGCCGCGTCCAATCTTCCAAACACTCTGGATCATGCTCTGCGTAGGCCCGGGCGATTCGATCGCGAAATCCTTATCGGCGTACCGGACAAACAGGGGAGAAAAGAGATCCTTGAGATCCACACGCGGCACATGCCGCTGAGAAACGTGGACCTCGACGAGTTGGCCGAAAGGACTCACGGCTTCGTGGGAGCAGATATCATGGCTCTGTGTCAGGAGGCTGCCTACAAAGCCCTGCGCCGTATTCTTCCAGGACTGGAAGACACCGAACAGGTTGTTTCCGACGATTTTCTGGAAGCCATCGAGGTTGAGACTGAGGATTTAGAGCAGGCGCTAAAAGAGATGCGCCCGGCTTCGAGTCGCAATTTCGAAGTCGATTTGAGAGATGCCGGCTGGGACCGAATCGCTGGATACGCCTCAGAGATTGAATTCTTGAAAGAGTTTATTCTGTGGCCCTTGCAGAACATACCCTTTCTCTCCGGCATGGGGGTAACGCATCCTGAAGGTCTGTTGCTTACCGGCCCTCCGAGCGTAGGCAAAACCTTGATGGCGAGATCGCTGGCAAAAGAGAGCGCATTTAACGTGATCGAGATACGAGGCCCGGAACTCATCTCCAAGTACATGGGAGAAAGTGAGCGGAATGTGAGAGAGCTCTTCCGGCAAGCCAGAGAGATGGCCCCTACGGCAGTGATACTGGATAACGTAGACTCCATGACTTCCTCCGGCTGGTCCGACGCGAAAGTTATCGACAGAGTTGTGAACCAACTCGTCATGGAAATGAATGCCATCTCCACCGAAAAACCGGTCCTCGTAGTGGCGACTGTGCACCGAGCTGAAGACATGCCTCCCGCTCTAAGGGCAACAGGTAGATTTGGAACGGAAGTGTCCTTGAAACTCCCTACCGTTCAGGACCGGATCTTGATTTTCCAGATGTACCTCAACAAGGGGAACGTGTGCTTCA
>JBKQMK010000569.1:0-21411 GCA_052146735.1 Desulfomonilaceae bacterium
GCGGCAAATAATCCTTGACATTATATTAACATACTTATATACATATATCCTCAGTAATGAATTAAATACCGCTCAAAGGAGGATCTCTGTGAAAACAAAAGTGGTATGGTTTATCGCTGCCTTCGTCATGGCGCCGCTCCTTCCGTTGTGCTACGGGCAAGCGAATCAGCTTGACAATCGCTCAGGATACAACCCGGGAAATACCCAGACATATACGTATAGTGTGACCAATTCAGGCCAGCCTCAATACACTGGTGCCGTTCAATACGGAGGGACCGGAGCTTACACGGCAGCCCCCGCCCCTGCTAGGCAGCCCGTTGTCACCCAACAGCCGGTTGCGCCACGGGTGGCTTATCAGCAGCCGATTACGCAAGCTCAGGGCAATCAGCAACTCCGCCAATCAACCAAAGCGGTTTCAAAAAAGAAGTCGGTCCAGAACGCCCGCGCGGCTAACACCAGTCGCTTAATCGCGGCTCAACCAGCAAATCACAGGCAACAAGTACCAACGACGAGGCAATACCAGCCGAACTATCCAGCTCAGCCGCGGCCTGTCCAACAGGGGTACTATGAACAGCCGCAAACAGGTTACTACTCGAACCCGTATCAGACACAGTACTCGGCGAATCCCAATTATTACCAGGGCTATTACAACAACTGGGGCTCCTCCTCTGCACAGGCATGCGCCCCCGGCCGGGCCTGAGGCTTCTAAGAGAGCCCCGGGCGGGGCAATCAAAGCCAAACATCTAGCATGGATGCCGGTCTGTTACCCTCCTTACGACGGACCGGCATCCGTTTTTCCAGCTCCAATTGGTATGACAAGAAGCACGGCTGCTGCTATACTGTTGTCATGATCGAGAAAAGGAAACTCGGTAAGACTCGCGAAGAGGTCACCATACTAGGGCTTGGCGGCGAAGGAATTCTCAGGACCTTCGGTCACGATGAGCAGGCGTATGACCTGATAAATAGGGCCATAGACCTCGGTGTCCATTATTGCGAGTCCGCGCGGGCATATTCCGGCAGTGAGTCATGCTACGGCAGGGCGTTAAGAGAAAGGCGCAACGAAGTATTTCTTACGAGTAAGTCCCACGCCCGTGATAAGAAAGGCGCTCTGGCGCATCTATCCGAGACCCTGATGAACATGAAAACGGATCATCTGGATCTGTGGCAGGTCCACGACGTCCGGACCGAAAGGGACATTGAAGAGATATTCCGCCCTGAAGGAGCCATTGAAACATTCATCGAAGCAAAACGTATCGGCCTGACAAGATTCATCGGGGTCACCGGCCATCACGATCCCACTATACTCTTGCGATGCATCGACATGTTTGATTTTGACACGGTTCTGCTTCCGGTAAATCCCGCGGAGCCTTCATACAAAGGCTTTCTGGACACTGTCATACCGCGTGCAAACGACAAAGGAATGGGCATTATCGGGATGAAAGTCTATTTTCGGGGCTTCGCAGCAAAGCTCCCGTGGTACACCTCAATGGAACCTTTCCTCCATTATGCCCTTTCTCAGCCCATCACAACGGTCGTAATCGGATGTGATTCGGTGCAACAGCTTGACCAAAACGTTGACTTCGCAAAGTCTTTCTATCACATGTCCGATCAGGATAAGCTCAGCCTTGAAAGCCGTATAGAGCCTTTTGCCCGCGACTTGATGTATTACAAGCCCTAGAATTGGGCGGCATCTTGCCCGATCGATGAACGTTGACCCGCGGGACCCCGATTTTACTGCCTTGTATACGATGGTTATCTGTTTCCCGGCCCGCCGGAAGGGACAGACCAGCGTGTATGCTCTACTGTTACAGGGCGAACCGCAGGTGCGACTCTATCACGGCGAGGTTACTTATTCGACGACGCATTCCTGTGAAAATGCCTATCCCCAATGGCCGGCAAATTGAGCTCAAGTTGTCACGGATGTGTCCCGCGTATCGCGGGACTCGTCCGTGGCACCAATGTTTCGGGCATTCTCATGCGTCGTTGTAGCATTCTAGCTATGGGATTTGGTATTACCGGCCCCCATATCCAAGTTGCGCCGCCTGGAGTTTCGGAATTATGCGGAAGGTCCAAATGCCAAATGCTTTGAAACCTCATTGTGATGGCTCGCTTCTCTCCCAGGAAACTAAGGAGGTTCCTCTACTTGGGGCCCACGTCTCCATTGCAGGAGGTGTTCACCGTGCCATAGGCCGCGGGGAGGGCCTGGGGTGCACTGCCATACAGATATTCACAAAAAACGCTGCACAGTGGCAAAGCAATCCTCTTGCTGAAGAGGACGTGAAGAAATTCAGGCAGGAACGCACTCGAACTGGGATCATGGTAGTTGTCCACGATGCGTACCTGATCAACCTCGGTTCGCCGAACACAGCTCTGTTGAAGAAGTCACAGGGAGCATTTATGGAGGAGATGGAACGGGCGGAGCAACTTGGAGTACCTTACCTCATCATGCATCCGGGCGCTCATAGTGGATCAGGAGAAGACGCGGGCATCCGGTCCGTGGCAAGATCTTTCAACATCATATTCCGCAAGACTGCCGGTTTTCAAGTAAAGATTCTCATAGAGAATACGGCAGGTCAGGGGACTGCGCTGGGGCATTCCTTCGAGCAGTTGCGGCGCATTCTAGAAGAAACGAATGAACCCGAACGCATGGGAGTCTGCCTGGATTCCTGCCACGCCTTTGCCGCGGGTTACGACCTTCGCGGCCCTTCGGATTATCAAACAGTAATGGACCGATTCGACACGCTGATCGGTCTTGATCGCCTTAAGGCCCTGCACCTGAACGATTGCAAGAAAGGCTTGGGGCTCAAGGTCGATCGCCACGAGCACCTGGGGAAAGGTATGCTGGGGCTTGAATTCTTTCGGCTCGTCATGAATGATCCGCGTTTTCGACACATTCCGAAAATAATCGAAACGCCTAAATTCCTTGAAGGCGAGGACATGGATACTTTGAATTTGGGCCTGCTGAGAGGGCTCGTAATCCCTGAAGGTTCGGCCGATAATTCGTGAGTGATGAGGGTCTGTCCTCGGATAGTTATGAAATTCGTGGGTTAATGTGCCTTAATTTTCTGATATGGTAATATCCGACCAACGCAGTGCGATTAGGATTCAAGAAGCAGAGGCGACAGTTGTGAAAGCTCCAATGATTGTGTTGAAAACCTCCCGTGAAATCGAGACCATGAGAGAAGCGAACCGAATCGTGGCGGAAATCCTGGAACGATTAGGGGAAATGATCAGGCCCGGTGCCACGACAGGTGAACTTGACAAGGTTGCTGAGGCAATGATTTTTCAGGCCAAGGCGAAAGCGGCGTTTAAGGGGTACCAGATGCGCAATAACAAGCCCTACCCTGCGGCCATCTGTTCGTCTGTCAATGAAGAGATCGTTCACGGAATTCCCGGCACGCGTGTTCTCAAGGAGGGGGATATCGTTGGAGTTGACGTTGGGGTTGTATACAAAGGCTTTGTGGGAGATGCCGCAAGAACCTATCCTGTGGGAGAGGTGTCTCCGACGGCACTGAAGCTGTTGACCGTGACCCGAGAATCTCTGTATGAGGGGATCCAGAAGGCTGCGGCCGGCAACCGCCTCCAAGACATATCCGGGGCCATTCAGCAGCATGTTGAATCAAACGGGTTCTCGGTGGTGCGCGATTTCGTGGGTCATGGCATAGGCAGAAGGATGCACGAACCTCCTCAGATCCCAAATTATAGGGGAGGTGGCTGGAATCCGCGCCTGCAGGTTGGAATGGCGCTCGCGTTAGAGCCCATGGTGAACGAAGGAACGTGGAAAATCAAACTTCTCGACGACGAGTGGACGGCGGTGACAGCGGACGGCAAACTTTCCGCTCACTTTGAGCATTCAATTGCAATCACAGATAACGGCCCTCTGATTCTCTCTGAGATTTGAGTCCTCGGCTTTGTCTGAAGAGGCTACCCGGTGCAGTTGAACACTGAAACCTCCGACGAGGCGAAAACCGAAGGAGAGGCTATTCTTGGTCCCATGAGTCAAACTGATACAACAACAAGCCTGCAAAGAATCAAGCGTTACGATATCATCCGCCAAGTGGGCGAAGGAGGAATGGGCCAAGTATACCTGGCAATGGACAGGATTATCCGGAGACCCGTTGCCATCAAGACCTTTTCCCTGGAAGCTTTGCCCGGAAGTGAGATCACCAAAGAAAAGGTCATGCGGGATTTTTTCCTGGAGACTCAGACTGCGGGCGCACTTCTTCATCCCAATATTGTCGTCATTTACGACGTGGGCAAGAAAGGGGACTTGCTCTACATGGTCATGGAGTTCGTTTACGGCAAGACTATCCTGGACCATATGCGAATCTCTCCCTTCAGCATCAAGAAGTCTATGGAGATTATTTATGAGTTAGCTCTGGCTTTGGATTATGCTCACACAAAGGGCGTCATTCATCGCGATATCAAGCCCGAGAACATTATTGTCTCAACTCAAGGCGTCCCCAAAATCACCGACTTCGGCATCGCCAGGTTTCGCAAGCACCTGAAAGGCCACCGCCCACCCCTTATTGGTTCGGCGCGGTTCATGGCTCCGGAACAGGTCCTGCGGCGGGAACAGGACCACCGGGTGGACATCTACCAACTTGGAGTCGTTCTGTTTGAGTTGCTGACAGGCCGGGCCCCTTTTAAGGCGGCGACTTCCGAAGAGACTTTGGCCAAAGTCTGCACTGAAGAGCCTCACCCTCCTGGACGGATCAACCGTGAGATTTCGCGGGAGATTGATGCAATTGTGCTCCGCTGCCTGGAGAAGTCCCCTGCCAAGCGCTTCCCACGCGCCGGAGATCTAGCCGCAGCTCTCGGAGAATGCCTTAGATCGGGCTTGCGCACCGCCATCTCTCCAGACAAAGAGCTGGTCCAAAGCTTAAAGAAGTTCGAGATGTTCTCTCTGTTCTCGGATGAAGAGATCGGGCAACTGGTGAAGGTTGGAGAGTTCATAACGTGCCGGGCCGGTGAACACATAATCAACGAGAATGAAAGTGACTCGAACTTTTTTGTGCTTCTTGAAGGAAACGTGGAGGTGGTCAAGAAAGCGCGCACTCTCTCAGATTTTCTTCCCGGTGCTTGTTTTGGAGAAATCGGAGCATTTGCCAGACAGAGGAGATCTGCCGGCGTGGTCGCGAAAGAAGATTGCAAGTTGCTTCAGATAAACGCTTTGTTATTCAAAGAGTTGGACCCCTTGTTGCAGCTCAAGATGCTCCATATCGTCGTGAGGAACCTGGCAAGCCTTGTCATTTCTCTGGATGTTGAAATAATGGAATTGACTGAAGGGAAAGGCGCTGTGCAGACATACCCTTCGGTGTGCCCACTTTGCGGGTTTGACAATGGTGCGCCCATAGAAGTTTGCGCCCGCTGCGGAGTAATCCCGTCCACCCTTCCCCAAATTGAGGACGGGGCGTCTTAAGGTGAGATTCATGATCGATCCCCGTAAAATCTTTAAGGGGAAAAAGGTCACGGTAATGGGCCTCGGCCTATTGGGCCGGGGCCTGGGGGATACCCTGTTCCTTGTCCGCTGCGGGGCCCGAGTAACGGTGACGGACCTCAAAACGGCCGACCAACTGTCTCCCTCGCTGAAAAAACTTGAAGGGCTTCCGGTCACGCTTCATTTGGGAGACCATGATGAGGCTGATTTTGTCAACGCGGATATGATCCTCCGTAATGCGGACGTTCCGCGTTCCTCGAAATTTCTCAGAATTGCCGCAGATCACGGCGTTCCTATCGAAATGGACGAAAGTCTGTTCTGCAAGAACTTCCTGGGAGAGGTTGTTGGAATCACCGGCACCCGCGGCAAGACCACCACAACGACCCTTATCCACAAGATGCTCTTAGAGGCTGGGTCACGAGCATTCCTGGCCGGCAACATCATGGGGCAGGCGACGCTTCCGCTGCTGGAGCGCGTCAGCCAAGAGGACACTGTGGTTCTTGAGTTGTCGAGCTGGCAACTTCAGGGTTTCCATGATGCCAAACTATCGCCGAGAGCCGCGGTGTTTACCAACATCCATCCGGATCACTTGAATCGCTACGCAGACATGGACGACTACATTAATGACAAGAAGGCGATTTTCCTCTACCAGAAGGCCGCGGATTTCTGCATCTTTAACGGCGATCAGGCCCAGACCGTAGAGTTGGCCAAAGAGGCCCCGGCAGGAAAGAGCTTCTTCAGTATCGAGGACGTGCCGGCAACTTGGAAGATCCGGCTTCCGGGCCGGCACAACAGAGAAAATGTTGCCGCCGCAACATGCCTTGCTCGAAAGATGGGGGTGCCGGAGCAGGCGATTCGCTCAACGGTGGAAGCCTTCAGGGGAGTCGAACACCGGCTCCAGTGGCTGGGGGAAAAGAACGGAGTAGGTTTTGTTAACGACTCCACCAGCACTACTCCTGTGGCCGGGTGCGCGGCATTGGACTCGACCGAAGGAGAACGCATATTCCTTATAGCCGGGGGTTCCGACAAAAAGCTGGATCTTCAGCCTTTTGCCAGTGCCGCGGCTTCGCGAACCCACAAAATAGCCCTGCTTGAAGGTGATGCCACCGACGACCTTTACAGAAAGATCGCGGCTGCCGGCGGAGAGCACAAGGTTGTGGGGCGCTTCGGAAATCTCGAAAGCGCTGTAGAAAGGTTGCTGGAAGAAGCTGAACGCGGTGACGTTTTGTTGCTATCCCCCGCCTGCGCATCGTTCGGAATGTTTCGGAACGAATTCCACCGGGGGGAGACATTCATTAGGGTCGTACAGGAAATCATTGACAAGGTCTGACAAACCTTAAAAGATGGAGATTATCAGCGGGATCACGACGATCACGCGGCTTCATGGGAGATCCTCCTGATGGAAACGCTAACCCTTTATCAAGCAAGCAAGTATAGCGGCGTCTCACCTCGCACCATTTCCGACTGGATCGACGAGGGAGAGCTGAATGCTCTGAGAATCGGAGGAGTGCATCGCCGTGTCAGGCGAGAAGACCTCGAAGAGTTTCTCAGGCGCCGAGGCATGCCTATCGCCTGCGATGCGGTGGAAGGGGTCCCCAAGAGGATACTTGTGGTGGAAGATGACCCACTTATTATCGAGACCATCGTACGATCCCTTGAAGAAGAGTCTTACGACTATGAAATTGTTTCTGCGGCTGATGGAATTGAGGCGAGATTTGAAGTGAGCCATTTCAATCCCGACTTGCTGATACTTGACATCATGATGCCGAACATCGACGGACACGAAGTGTGTCGTAAGGTGAAGCAAGATCCTTCGACGAGTCACATGAAGGTCATGGTACTCTCTGCCTATATGAACGAAGAGAATTACGAGAGAATGAAGGAAGCCGGCGCCGATGTGTGCTTCTCGAAGCCGTTGCCTTTGGAAATGCTAAAAAAAGAGGTGGCCCGCATGCTGGGAATGGGATAAGGCAACGCGACGGATTGGCTCGCATGCGGTGGTTTTCTTCGACTAAACCTTATTGTCACGGAGGCCACATGAAATCGGTCCACCATATGACTCCTGACGAAATCGACGACCGCATTACGGAGATCCAGAGAAATTATATCGGTTTCTTCAAAGACGCGCGCGACGGATTTTACATCAGCACTCGTGAAGGACGGTTCTTGGATTGCAACGCGGCTCTGGTAACGATGCTGGGCTATAGTGTCCTAGAGGAGGGTCTGGCTCTGGATTTGAACAAAGACCTGTGGATGTACCCTGAGCACCGAATCACTTTTCAGAAAATAATCGAGAAAGATGGATACGTCCAAGATTATGAGGCCATTTTCAAACGCAAGGACGGGCAGTCTCTGTATGTGAGCCTGTCAAGCCATGTGTGGAAAGACAAACAAGGCCGGGTCGAGGGATATAGAGGATTCGTTGTAGATCGCACGGAAAAAAAGCTCATGTGCGACCAATTGGCCGCCACCGAAACCAAGCATAGAGACCTGTTCGAAAACATTCAGGACGGCATGTTCATAGCAGACGCCGAAGGGAAGGTCACTGACTGCAATCAGGCTTTGTGCGACATAACCGGCTATACCAAGGCGGAATTCCTCGCAATGAATTACTACCGAGACCTGTTCATAGGTCCGGATGAAGTGCTGGATTTTAGGAGAAAGTTTATCAAGCACGGAGTGGTCAAGGACTATGAATTGCGAATAAGGCGTAAAGACGGAACAATTCGCAATGTGTCTATGAGCGGATACGCGGGACTGGACAGCTCGAGTCGCATTATAAGCTATCAGGGCCTGATCAGGGATACAACCGAGCGAAACCGTCTCCAGAAGCAACTTATTCAGGCCGAGAGGCTCTCGGCGATGGGGAAGATGGCTTCTCAATTGGCTCATGAACTGAATAATCCGATTTTCGGAATCATGAATTGCTTGGAACTCATTAAAGATGCAGTGCCGGAAGACAATTACAAACGGAAGTTCGTGGATCTGGCATACAACGAGTGCAAGAGAACGTCGATCCTGCTCATGAAGATGCTCAAGTTCTTCAAACCAGACGATGAAAAGAGAACCAGCACAAACATAAACAAACTCTTGGAAGAGACATTACTCTTTTACGAAAAGCAATTCATCAATCTGAACATAAAGGTGCGGACAGATCTGGACCCCGCCCTGCCTCCGATCACGGCAGTTGAGAGCCAGTTGAAGCAGGTCTTTATCAACATGATCATAAACGCCAATGCGGCTATGGAGTCTGGAGGTCAGCTTCGAGTATCGAGCAGCTTGGACCCCGGCGGTGAGAACATTGTAATCCGGATAGAGGACACGGGAGTGGGAATATGTCCTGAAAACCTGGACCGCATTTTTGACGCCTTTTTCACGACCAAAAAGGAAGTCCTCAAAGGGGTGGGCCTCGGGCTGAGTGTCTGCTATGGCTTCATAAAAGAGCACGGCGGAAACGTTGATGTGGAGAGCGAATTGGGGAAAGGGACCCGCTTTACCGTCTTCCTCCCTGTGAACACGCATAGAGCAACCGACGAACTAACCGCTTAGCCCGGTTTGCAGAGTGGCTGATACACTCTTCCCCGTGGGTCACAGATTTCCCTTTCAACGACATTGTGCAGAAAACTATAGTAGGTAGCTCGCCAGTCTGTGGCGCAAAGCAGATCGCCAGTTCTCTTACTCTACTGATGAGCATTGAAAATGGGATCTTGTAATTGGATCACATTCTCCGTGGTCACATAGGGCCACGCCTTACTGTGCGCCTGCCAAAACGTTTCGCAACCTCTTTGTCTCAATTTCAATGAGTTGGAGTATAGAGCTCCTCACAGACAGCTACTTCAACTGAAAGCTTCCGGATTCCAGGGTGCATTGGCTAAAGTCTATGGGCTGATCACATCCCTTGCAGGTGTGCGGCCTGTCGAATTCGTCGGAGAAAATTTCCCTCTCTTTGCCGCAGTTGGGGCACTTGCAAGTGAAAGACGCCAGATTTTTGTTGGCCTGTAAACCGGGACAATGCATCGGGGTGTTCATTTTTCGACTCCTTTGGTGTTGGCATCCGTAATTTGAAAAGCCTTTTTAAGTACAGCCTGATAAAGAATATAGATCAGTGAGCGGATTCAGGCAACAAAAAACCAGGCTGAAACGATGCGGTTAAGTTAGGCTGGGGAAATCAGAGGCATGCGTTCGGAAGCCACATTGTGTTCGTAAATCTTCTTCCGTCATTGCGGGGAGGGAAACGACGAAGCAATCCCCATGCACCTGGTAGGCCCAAAAAACAAAAAAGGATTGAGCAGTGCACAATCCTCACATAACACCGGGTAATTGCCCCAGGCCCGGCACACATAAACGGGGCACAAAGTATGTCGTAGGGTTACCCTTCCAGAATGGACCTGAGTTCTTTCAGTTCCTTCCTAATCTCGAGAAGGATTTCCCTGTAATCTGCATTGCCTGAGTGCGGCAGATTCTCCATCCTTAGGTTCGGCGCCTCAAGTTCCTCTCTGGGTCTAGCCGTCCTGGCAGGCCTTTTCGCTTTTTTCTCTGCGGACACCTGCTTCTTCATCTCCTGAAGGCGTTTCTTAGCCCCAGCGATGGTAAATTTTTCATCATACAGGAGATGTTTGATTTCAAGCAGGAGTTCTAAGTCCTTCTTGTGATAAAGCCGCTGTCGAGCTCGCGTCCGGGTCGGTTTGAGAATCTTGAATTCCGACTCCCAATACCTAAGAACATACGGCTCGACATCCAGGATCTCACTTACCTCACCGATCTTGAAATACTGCTTCTCCGGAATTGCGATAGTCATAACGCGACCACCCCTCACATGAGAATCCAATCCATTCGGATCCAACGGTCCCTGGTAAGACGAACCGACTGTGCCTGCCGAGTCAGTGACTCTGATGCCTAGGCCGCTCCGGTTCTCATTCCCTCATTGTGGCGCCCAGTTCCCTTGCAAGGGCGTCCGCCACATGAGAATGGACCTCTTGGACTTCCTCATCAGTCAGAGTACGATCATCTGACTGATATCGGATCCGAAAGGCCATACTTTGGCAGCCCTCCGGAATGGATTTTCCTCGATATAAATCGAATAAGATCACGGACGCAATAATATCATGGCCCAAACGTGAAATCAAGTGTTTAATCATATCCCCTGAAACTTTTTCTTCAACGATGAATGATAAATCCCTCTCTATATAAGGGTAGCGGGGAATCGGCGTGAAAACTCTCTCCTTGCGCATCTGAACAAACAGAGGCTCCAGCAGAATCTCAAACATGAGGACCCTTCCGGGCAAATCATGTTCCCTAGTTTTCGAAGGCGACGCCTCTCCGAGAAAACCTATGTTCTCCCCCGCAAGAATCACGTCCGCGGATTTGCCGGGATGGAGAAAGGGAAATGCAGACGGGACAAAGGTTACGTCCGGGACTCCCAAGCCGTCAAGGAGACTCTCCAGCACGCCTTTCATGTCATAAAAATCGACTTCCTGATCTTGTGGAAGGTTCCAGAGTTCCGGGTATCGTGACCCTGTAGCCACCCCTGCCAGCCTCAGATCCTCTCTCGGGAGTTCCTCTCCCGGTATCGGAGTAAAAGTCTTACCTACTTCATAGAGCTTCAAATTGCCTGAGCGGAAGTTTATGTTTCGCTTCGCCACGGCCAGGATTCCGGTTATGAGTGAAGTCCTCATAACGGCGTAATCCTCGGTCAGCGGATTAATTAGAGCGAGTTCGTCACTACTCCCGGGTTGGGGACTGAATTCACGCGCAGCCTCCCTGGAGACGAAAGACATGGTAATCACCTCGGAGAAGCCCGAGGCGTTCATCGATGCGTTCACCCTTCGTATGCGATTCAGGTTCTCGCCGCTCTTATCTGGAGACGATCTGTACCAGGGCATGGATAAGGGTATATTTTGGAAACCGTGCAAACGAGCCACTTCTTCTATCATGTCCTCTTCCCTGTCCAAGTCCCAACGCCAGGATGGCGGCGTGGTCGTCATCTCTTCGCCTTTATTGCCGACTGGTTTGACACTGATTCCCAGCTTCGTCAGATGCGAAGAGATTTCTTCTTCGCTAAGGTTGAGGCCCAATAGGCTGTTTACTTTGCCGGTTCTGACCGAAATCGCGGGCCTCGCAATAGGAGTGGGGTAGACATCGACCTGACCGGAAAGAATAGTTCCTCCCGCCAACTGACGGATGAGATGTGCGACCCGATGAGCAGCCCAGAACGTGCCTTCGGGATCTACTCCACGTTCAAACCTGTAAGAGGCTTCGGTACCCATTCCAAGCGCTTTAGCCGTTCTCCTTATTCCGAACCTCTCGAAACAAGCGCTCTCGATCAGCACGCAGGAAGTGTTTTCCTTAATCTCCGAATTGATTCCTCCCATTATTCCGGCCAGGGCCACCGATCTCTTGCCGTCCCGTATCATGAGGGCGTTCTCAGGAAGTCGCCTTTCGACACCGTCCAGGGTCACGAATGTTTCTCCGGGGTCGGAGCGACGCACCACGATCCTATGTTCTTCTAACAGGTTGTAATCAAATGCGTGGAGAGGTTGGCCGCATTCCATGAGAATAAGGTTGGTCGCGTCCACAACATTGGAAATGGGACGGACCCCGGCCCTGGTCAGCTTAAGACGAATCTCTAAAGGAGAAGGCCCAATGTTCACGCCCTCGACCATGGTCACTACGTACCGCGGACACAGGTCTGCGTCCTGAACTTCCACCCGGACCCGCTTCTCGACACTGACAGATCTTTCCTCAACAGGTATTTCGGGAACTTTCCAAGGTTTTCCTGTTAGAGCTGCAACTTCTCGCGCGGTTCCCAGGATCGAAAGGCAATCTCCCCGGTTGGGGGTCACCGATGTCTCCAAAATGGTATCTTTCACAAACGGGAAAGCCTTAGGCATAGACAGTCCCGGCTTGCAGAATTCATCAAGAACAAGGATTCCCGACGCGTCATCTCCCAGGCACAACTCCTTTTCCGAACAGAGCATTCCGGGCGAGAGAACACCCTTGATTCGGGTCTCTTCGATCTTCTGACCGGAAGGCAGCACTGTGCCGGGAACTGCATAGGGGACTAGTTGCCCCACACATATATTGGGGGCGCCGCAGACTACGGTCACCTCGCGATTGCCGAGGTCGATACGCGCCAGAGTCAGCTTTTCGGATTTCGGATGAGGCGTTATCTCTTCTATCTTTGCGGCAAGTACCGTATCGAGTTCGTGCCCTACATGGGCCACGCTATCCACCTCGATTCCTCCCATGGTAAGGAGATCGGCAATCTCTTCAGCGGATCGATCGATTTCCACGAACTCCTTCAACCAGTTTAAGCTGACGAGCATTTCTTCTTACCCCTCTTGGTTGCACCGAGAAGTCCCGGACAGGAAGCTTCCCCCGCTACCATTTTCGTATGTTTTTTAAGCGGCCCCCGCGAATGACACGAGTTTGCCTCCGAAGGAGAACCATGTTCAGGTTCAAAATTGATTCAAGAAGCGGACGTCGTTCTCGTAAAAGGTTCGTATGTCCGGAATCCCATATTTCAGCATGGCCACCCTTTCAACCCCCATGCCGAAAGCAAAACCTGTGAAAATTTCCGGGTCGTAGTTTACAAACCTATAAAGCTCCGGGTCTACCATCCCCGAACCCAGGATTTCCAGCCAACCGGTGTTGGAGCACGTTCTGCAGCCGCTGCCGCCGCAGATCACGCACTGTATGTCCACCTCGGCCGAAGGTTCGGTAAAAGGAAAAAAACTGGGTCGAAAACGCAGAGAGTACTTTTCCCCGAAATACTCGTGTACAAAAGCCGTGAGCACCCCTTTGAGGTCTGCCAACGAGATGCCTCTGTCCACCCAGAGCCCTTCAATCTGCATGAACATTGGAGAGTGGGTGATGTCAGCGTCTCGTCTATATACCTTGCCCGGACAAATTACCCGTACCGGGGGCTTTTGTTTCTCCATTGTTCGGATCTGAACGGGTGAAGTGTGTGTCCTCAACACGACGTTATCCGAAAAGTAAAAAGTGTCCTGCATGTCTCTGGCCGGATGGTCCCGAGGGATATTCAATGCTTCGAAGTTGTAGTAATCCAGCTCCACTTCGGGGCCTTCCGCCAACTGGAAGCCCAATCCCCGAAACACCTCGATCAATTCGTGCGCGACCCTATTCAAAATGTGCGTGCGGCCCGGGATAAATCTCCTACCAGGGAGGGTGACATCTATGAACTCGGCCGCTAGTTTCTTTTGCTCGGCTTTCTCGCGAAGGGCATCTTCCTTTTGGCCGAATTTCTCTTCCAATTCGACCTTGATTCTATTGGCCAGTTGCCCGATCTTCGAGCGCTCATCGGGAGGTAGATCTCTCAGGCTTCTCAGCAAAGCGGTGAGTTCGCCTTTCCGACCAAGGACGAGAGTCTTGGCATCGGCCAGGGCCTTTTCATCCTCAAGGCGGGCGATCACTTCGATGGTCTTTTCTCTGAGGCTATCGAGTTGCTTTTTCATTGTCTCCTCACGAAACAAAAAAAGCGGTCCAAAAAGACCGCTGTCCATCCGCCAGAGTGCCATTCCAAAGGCTGGGTTCTTTATTGCACAAATTTTCGAGCGCCATGCACCGAGAATCGCTTGCGCCTATGTGCGTAAATCCCACTCAGCCTGCTCTCTTCGCATCGCGAGAGCCAGGGTCGGCGGTCCCCTCAAGCCCCATCATTCGCGGGTGGAAACAGGAGATAGGGTTTCTTGGCACACATCTCAATGCGTTGCTCTACGAGACCCACCTTCGGTAGACGTGTTTCAAGATCCCAGGGCAGTCTTTGCCTCTTGAACAACACTCGTGAATGCCGCTGCGTCTGTTACGGCCAAATCTGCAAGGATTTTCCTGTCCAGAGCAATATCGGCCTTTTTCAGCCCTTCTATGAAACGATTGTACGGAAGTCCGTTGATACGCGAACCAGCGCTGATCCTTGTGATCCAGAGGCGGCGAAAATCCCGCTTTCTGGTCCTGCGATCACGGTACGCGTAGCAAAGAGCCCTTTCCACGGTCTCTTTCGCTTGTTTCAGTGTTCTGCTACGGCCACCAACATATCCTTTGGCCGCCTTCATGATCTTGTTTCGTCTGGCCCTGCTGGCCGGTGCACATCGTGCTCTGGGCATCATTGACTCCTTGGTTAGGCAGACGGCCTGGCATCTGCCGTCAAGAGTATTTCTTCAGTCGGGACCGGGTGGAAAAACCTTCCTGCAAAAGGGTGTTCCGCCACGCTCCTTTAAGAACTTACAAGAACCCCCAGCGTCGCAAGCTTATAGCGTGAGGTTCTGAACCAGAGGGACGCTGCGTTCACCCGTATGGCAACAACCGTCTGATCTGTTTTGCATCCTTCGGGTCGATGTACGCTTCCCCTCTCAGGTTGCGCTTCTGCTTGGTAGTCTTGCTGGTCAGAATATGGCTGTGGTAGGCCTTCTTTCTCTTGATCTTCCCACTCTTAAGAATGGTGAACCGCTTGGCCGCGCCACGGCACGACTTCAATTTGGGCATTTTCAAATCTCCCTATCCCGCAGTGTGTGAACGGCCCGAAGCCGCGAGATGACTACATTAAACTTCTTTTTATACTCCATTTATCAGAAGGAGACAAATGCTTTGTTATCCGCGAGAAAAAAATTTTCATATCCGCCTATCGGAACACGCTCAATTGGCGCAAACGGATCGGCGCGCTTGCTCCTTCACCCGAAGGAACATACCTTACATACCTGGCCGGCGTCTCCTGGGAGGAATAGTACTCGAAGCCGGGCCACTGGTCGTAGCTGTCCGTATGAGTCTTGTTGACAGTGAGCCACGGCTTCCAATGCTGACCGTCCTCGGAAAGTTCCGCCTGCCAATTTTCCGGGACCGATTTGTCGTCCCCCCAGACAATCCTTAGCCTGGAAACCGGCATAACGGCACCCAGATCCAGCATCAGCCTTGGAGCGCCGCCACTGCCATCCTGCCGGGCCTCCAAAAGTTGAGTTCCAGGATAGCCTTTGAGTATGTGCAGACCGCTGTCTACAGGCTTATCATCGATCAGTACCTTCGCATTCTTTGCATAATCCTGGAAATAGGCATCTTTAGAGTTCTTGATAGAATCGTCCGCTAGGAGAGCCAAGCCGAACACCTGCGTCTTCACCCGGTTCGCCAGTTCTTTCGCCAGTATGTAATTGGCCCCGTTGGTGAGGTGGCACCAGTCAGTGAAAACCCATTCCGTCACGTCGTCGTAAATCCCTGTAAGATCCACCACCTCAAAGCCTATCTCTCGGGCCCGCTTCTTTAGCCGGTCCACGATGGCCTGATAGGTCTGGGCCGCGTCATAAAAGCCAATCTTCTGCATACCCGTGACCTGCTCTATCTTTTCTTCCATCGGAGTCCGTTTCTTCTTGCTGTTGCGAAACATCGGCTGCAACGCGAAAACGTGAGGGACGCGGTCGGTCTCCAACACTTTGTGGTATATGGCGGCAACGTCCGCTACCTGGGCGATATTACTGTCACGATATGCGATCATTTCCGGCGTGGCATCTTGAGGATGCGCTGCAAATCCCCTATTTTCCATAAGAATGCCTGGGCCTTCCCCTTCTTTCATTGCCAGCCAGGTGAAAAAATAGGTATTCCTTTTCAGCCAAAGCGTAAGGTAATTCATGAGCCCCTTGGGGCTCATGTCCATCACTTCTGTCACCACTTCAAAATATGGGCCTTCTGTAAAGTAATTCCAATCTTTCAAAGGCCGCGCCACAGTATGGACCTCGTTGGCCCCATCAAGGGCCACCACCAGATCGGGATGGAACAGACGCAGCTTGGCAAGGTACCGCATCAGGTTGTTCTGGTATACGTAACCCGGTACGCCCGCGTTGATAACGCGGACCTTCTTGCCTTGGATCTTCTCGCGAACCCGGGGATCGGCATTGAGGATTTCCTCCATAATGTGTGGAATGGTCCACCGGAAGGTCACCTCGTAGTAATCTGCCACGGCGTCCGCAGGAGGTACAGGTCCGCGGCCGTAAACCACGGAAGCACCCGTAACCAGAACGCGGTATTCGTCCGCGGGTTTTTCTTGCGGGACGTCTTCAAAGTCCTTGAAGCTCTCTTCATTGATGTACTCGTATGAGTTTCCGAGGCGCGTGTTCCGGATTGCCGCGAAGCCCGGGGTTGGTTCGTACCCGAACTGGGGCGCCACCTTTTGCGAACTCTGGCGCGCCACGTCCATGTCTCGGTTCTTGTAGGCCTCTCCTACGGGAGACGATTTTATCCGCAGGTATGCGTAGTATTCGATCCCCGCGAAGGCTGCTAGAACCACGGCGGTAAGAAAGCCTATGTAAAGGCAGATCAGTAAAAACCGGCCAATCCTGCCACCCCACCCTCGCGTTTTGGTCCGGGCAATGTTGGGAGTTCCCATCTGTTTTGAGCTTTCCACCTTTTCGTCCAAGGAAGTCGAATCCTTGGGCTGACCAGACTCAGTCATCCGCTCCTCCTGGGACCGTTTCAATACGTGCCCTGCGCGGCGGCATTACCTCGAAGCGTCGGACAAGTGATGATGGGGGAGATTTTGAAGCCCGGTCTCACACGCCCACTCTGAGGGAGACCGCAAGTCGCGGCCACGTTCGGCAGGGACAATTCGCCGGTCAACAGGAACCGGCGTTGCCTGATAATTCGCCTACGGGATTGGAAAGAGGAAGCCGGCGGAAGACTCCTTTGCACGAAGGCTCCCGCACGACCTCTTGGCATCTCTTTTGAGCAACCCCTAGAAGAGCGTGTAAATGAAGGGCGCCGCAACAGGCGAACTGGCAGCCAAAATGATGAAAGCCGACAATATAACAAGTACAATCAAAATGGGGGCCAGCCAGAACTTCTTGCGAACCTTCATGAACTCCCAGAACTCTCTCACCAAGGACATACTAGCTCCTCCTCAATAGTCCGATTTACCTTATTAATTAGAATTGCTTCTGGTATCTTTCTATGCTGGCGTCGGCCTCCTGCTCCTTTCGGCTCCAGTAGGAAACAGCTTTGCGATCCAGCTTCCTTTCCATGGGATCCTTTCCGGTAACGCGAAAGATAAGTCCCATGGGGGTTATTACAACGAAAAAAATGATCGTCAACAGAATTCTGGACACAAAATAGCCCAGAATTACCGAGAATGCCAGCCAGAGGCTGTAGACCCCTCGATATAGCGGCGTGATCAGCCTGAAAAGGCACAGAACGGCTCCGGCAATGATCCAATACCAGCCCGCGGCTGCCCCTTTCCAGAAGAGCTGATATCCGCCCATGGCCGCTCCGATTAGAAGGAAGAGCAGGGCCAATATGGTCAGATCACGGCTTGATGGTTCCCTCTGTGCTGCTCTGATTTCACTTCTTATGTCTTCTATGATATTCATCAAGATTTAACAACTTTCTCAACCAATAAGGCATCTTACACGGCTTTGCGCGATCAGTCGAGACTGAATTCCTTTCTCCAGTCCTTATCGCCTTTTAAAGCCGCCTGCTTCTTTTTGTCCAGGAGGAACGGCCCCAACACCAGATAATCCATTTCCGTGCGCATGAAACAGAGATACGCGTGCTCCGGGCTCATGACAATGGGCTCACCCCGAACATTGAACGACGTGTTCACAATGACCGGACAACCTGTCTTTGCCTGAAATGCCCTGATCGCTTCATGATACAGTGGATTAGTCTCCTTGTGAACCGTCTGAATGCGGGCCGAATAGTCCACGTGAGTGATTGCGGGGATCTCAGAGCGTGCAACATTCAGCTTGTCGATCCCCCAGAGGCTATCCTCTTCATCGGTCATCCGTCGCCTGATCTGTTCATCCACGTACGCCACGAGAAGCATGTACGGCGAAGGTCTGTCCAATTCGAAATACCGTCCGACCTCTTCCATGAGAACCGAAGGAGCGAACGGCCTGAAACTCTCCCGGTACTTGATTTTCAAGTTCATCTGAGACTGCATCTGCGGATTGCGCGGATCGCCTATGATGGAACGTGATCCCAACGCACGAGGCCCGAACTCCATTCTCCCCTGGAACCACCCTACGACTTTCCCCTGGGCGATTAGGTCCGCGACGGTGCGTGGAAGAGCTCCATCTGCCAGATACTCGTAAGGATATCCGTTGGAATCAAGAAATGTTCTGATTTCACCTTCCTGATAGGCAGGTCCGAGGTACGAACCGACTTGAAGATCGTGAACCTCGTCAACAACTCTCTCCTTGCCCAGGAGCTGATGCCATACGAACAGGGCCGCTCCCAGGGCTCCCCCCGCGTCTCCGGCGGCAGGCTGAATCCAAATATTTTCAAAGGGCCCTTCTCGAAGGATGCGCCCGTTGCCGACACAATTTAAAGCGACCCCACCGGCCAGACATAAGGATTTTTCTCCGGTAAGCTTGTGGATATGCCGAGCGGTCCGGATCATCACCTCCTCCGTGACCACCTGCACGGACTTGGCAAGATCCATTTCTCTCTGCGTGAGCTTGCTCTCCGGCTTACGTGCCGGGCCGCCAAAGAGCTTCTCAAAGGCCTTTCCCGTCATGGTCAAGCCGTAGGGGTAGGTGAAGTAATCCATGTTCAGCTTGAAGGAGCCGTCTTCCTTGATGTCTATCAGTTCGTTAAGGATCGCATCCACATACTTGGGTTCGCCATACGGGGCGAGGCCCATAACCTTGTATTCGCCGGAATTGACTTTGAACCCTGTAAAATACGTGAAAGCGGAATAAAGTAAGCCCAGGGAATGAGGAAACTTTATCTCGTAATCGATCCGGATCTTGTTTCCGTCACCCACGCCGAAGCTCGTCGTGGTCCATTCCCCCACTCCGTCCATGGTGAGGAACGCCGCTCTTCGATATGGGGACGGGAAGAAAGCGCTGGCAGCATGAGACTCATGGTGCTCTGGAAAAACTATTTTACCTTCGTACCCGAGGCTCTTACTGATGAGTTTGGGAATGTGCAGCTTCTGCTTGAGCCAAAGGGGCATGGCCATCAAAAAAGACGCCCAGCCTCTCGGAGCATAGCATATGTACGTCTCCAGGAGCCTCTCGAACTTTATCAAGGGCTTGTCGTAAAAAGCCACATAATCGATGTCATTCGCGGTGAGGCCGCCCTCTTTGAGGCAGTACTGTATCGCATCGTGCGGAAAGGCATGATCGTGCTTGACGCGAGAAAAGCGCTCTTGCTGGGCCGCAGCGAATATAACGCCGTCTTTGATCAGGCATGCGGCACTGTCGTGATAAAACGCAGAAATTCCTAGGATGTTCATCGTTTCCTACCGAAATACGCTCCAGGATCTTAGTCTGACCGACCGCTGGGACGTCGTAAGGGGCCTGTATCTCAAGTATCTGGCCTGCGCAGGCTCGGCCGCAAAATGCTCAAATCCGGGCCACCGCGAAAAATTGTCTGTCTGCTTGTTGGTACCCTGGACCATCGTTTCCCAGGTATCTTGGTTGGTCGAGCATTCCATCGCCCATTGTTCCGGGACTGCTGCTTCGTCAGCCCATACTAGCCGCAACCGACTGACAGGAAATTCCTGCCCCAGGTCCAATACCACTTCCAGTTTCTCTTCTCCAGAGACTGCATGGGAAGAATAGAGTGCATCCCCTGGATACCCTGAGAGCATGTTCTTGGGAGAGTTCTTTGCGGAATCTGCCGGAGGAGCGTACAAGATGGATCCAGACGCGGCCAAATCCCAAAAGAAGCTGTCCTTATCGTTCGTTGCGTCCCCACGAGTCAGGCTCCGCCGAAGGACATGTTCCTTTACCAGGTTGGATAGCTCTTTGGCAACAAGGTAATTTGCACCCGAAGTCAAGTGGCACCAATCAGTAAAGACCCATTCGGACACATCGTCAAAGTAATCGGAAAAGTCCGCCAGAAAGTACCCTTTTTCCTTCGCACTTTCTTTCATCTTTTCAATCAGAAGATTATAAACCTTGTCCGAAGGGACACCATAGTAGTGGCGGTACCCCTGAAGCCCCGCCAGAACCTTCTCCTTTTCATGTTGGGGCTTCTTGCTTGAGTAGAACCACGGCTGCAAGGCCAGAACGTGGGGCACGCCATCATTTTGAATGGCCGTGTGATAGTTCTCAACAACCTTTACGACCCTGGAAATGTTCTGATCCAAGAGGCGTGACTTTTCTTCCGCCGACATTGTCAAAGAAGGGTCGACCCCCTGTCGATCGCCCCCGGAACCCCGATGCGGTCGAACATCGGTATTCAGTTCCTGGAAGATGTCTTTTCCTGACCAGAACCAGGTCATGAGGAATGTATTGTTCTTGAGCCACAGGGTAAGGTACGAGGCGAGCCCTGGACCATTGTAAGCATAGATGTCCTGAAGAATATTATTGAATTGTCCCTCATCGAAGTAATCCCAGTGACTCCCTATTTTGCTTACCATGGGAATTTCATTGGCTCCGTCAAAAGAGACGATCAGGTCGGGGTCGTATCGGCTGAGCTTCGTCAGGTACCGCATAAGCAGGTGCTGATACGCATAACCCCAGACCGCAGTATTATATACTCGAATGGTCTTGCCCGGCATTGGCGCGGAGGCATTGAGGATCATTTCCATCATGTGGGAAATGGTCTCTCGGTACTCGAGGCCATACCATCCCATGGATTCCGTCGCTTCGCCGATGGCCCCCAGGCCGTATGCAGTAGATCCGCCGGTGAGAAAGACCCTGTACTCGTCGTGAGGCTTTTCGAGGGGGATATCCCTTGGCTCACGAAATCCTGCGTTGTTGGCATATTCGTAACGATTGCCCTTCAGGATATTGTATTCGAGGCAGACTCCTGGCACAAAGTCATAGTCATAATGTGAGACGGGCCTGGTAAAATCGCGGCGGACCATCGAGAAGTTCTTTTTGTAAACTTCTCCCAAATAAGTCCTGCCCAAGAGAAACCCTGAAAACCTGTCCAGCAAGAAAAAAATCAACCCCACCGCTGCGACGAGGAATACGACATATATAGGAATCTTGACTACACGCCAGACAATCCTTCGAAGGGCA
>JBKQMK010000570.1:0-10663 GCA_052146735.1 Desulfomonilaceae bacterium
GGCTGCCGCCGATGGCGAGGAAATTCCCCTCAGAATCTTTCCGAATCCATGGTTTGATCGCTCCATAGCCGAAACGGGGTTCGACATCGATCTTAAGTTCCACCTTCCCTTTCACCCCCTCGATGGAACGGAGAATCTGCTTATGCGGCTCATGTTCCCCTCCCGCGCGCATGGTGAAGCAGTCGACGACGCGGGCTTCACCTTCCTCCGTCCTAAAAGTAGTTTCCAGAATCATCGAGGAGTCCAGATATTGTCGTGTTGTTTCGTATTTCTTCACCGGAACAATCTGACAGTATCCCCCGTCGCTCCAGTCGAGAATGCGGCCGAAGCAACTTGCAGAGTCCATTCTCGGCATGCAGCACCAATCTATCGATGCGGATTTCGATACCAGTGCGCATGAGTGGCTGTCAGCTATAAATCCGTAATCGGCAATGGGTGGGTATGTGCTGGTATTCATTTGCGGGACGTGCCCAATCCTTTCTGCCGCCAACCAAGATGGCAGCCTTCTTCCAGTATCAGAAGAGGCAATTTTATCGGTTATTTGAGGATCACACCAGAATTTCTTTTGCCACTTGCTGCAGAAGCAGCGTCGCAGATGAATCGCGTTGAATTGAGCGGGCTTTGCCGCTGATATTGCTCACGGGGGTTGTTCACCTTGATCGGCAGAATTATGATAAACTTGAATTCATGAGATGGTTCTCCCTGACGTATTGACAGTCGAACTCGAGGAGGAAATGTTATGTCTCCCATTCTTATCCATTGGCTCGTCACAACCATCGCGATCCTCGTCGCGGCTTACATCATCCCCGGAATCAGGGTTGACAGCTTGGGTGCCGCTTTGATTGGGGCGGCAATTCTGGGTATTCTTAATGCCGTGGTGAAGCCGATCTTGGTAGTTCTCACTCTGCCTATTACGCTGCTAACATTGGGGCTTTTCCTGTTCATCGTGAATGCGTTGGTTTTCCTTTTGGCTGGAAATCTGCTTGCGGGCTTCCACGTTCAATCATTTTGGTCCGCCCTACTGGGCTCTTTGGTCGTGAGCGTTGTTTCGTACATCGCATACTCTCTGTGAGAGTGAAGGAATTCCTCCCAAGCCGGTGCGAGCCTCACCAACCACAATTGACGTGATAAGCGTAATTCAACGAAAAAAGCGGGCTTTTACTGCGTGCCTTTTGGTCGGCCTGATTCTTGTGCTGGTGTATCCAGGCGGCTGCCCGGCTCAGGTCACCGTACCGGCGCCGCGAACGGAAACGAAGCAAGAAAAAGCCCCCTCTACCAGCATCCTGCCTTCGCCGGAAAAAGTTTCCCCGATTCATCCCGAAATGATCGAAGGGGCGGTCCAAAAGCTTGAGCACGAAGTTCAGGACATAGGCAGCAAGACCTCACAAACATTAGGACGCTGGCTTGGTCTGAATGTTTTCATGGGGGTCACGTGGCTGAGCCTAATAGTGTGCCTGCTGGTCTTACTGCTGGTGGGAATTCTGGACCGCTTAGCTCGCACGTTGATACAAAGACGGGTTCGCACACTTTCAAGCACCAGGAAGTCACTTGCATGGATGGCGCTTGTTCTTGATGCTCTTTCAAAGCCTCTTTCGCTCTTTATATGGGTTTACGGAATTTACGGTGCGCTATCCATATCGCTCGTGCAGTTGCGCTATACGCCGGGCCTAGAATTTTTGCCCGGCACGGCCGGAAAGGCCGCCGACATAGGTGGCGCCATTGCGATCATTTGGCTGATTTACCGCCTGGCAGTCCTGTCCGACATTAGGGTCAAAACATGGGCGGGCGCAAGTCACAGCAAAATAGACCAATTGCTGGTCGGTATAGTCGGCAAATCCCTGCGCATTGTAATAGTCTTGATAGGAAGCATCATGGTCATTCAAAACCTTACGGGGATTCAGATGGGACCTCTAATTGCTTCCTTGGGTCTGGGCGGTCTTGCGATTGCTCTGGCGGCTAAAGACTCGGTGGCAAACTTCCTCGGTACTTTGACCATAATCTTCGACAAGCCTTTTCAGATTGGCGATCAAGTCGCCATAGACAGGTACGAGGGAACAGTGGAGTCGGTTGGATTCAGGAGCACTCGAATCCGAACCGCGGATGGCCATCTTTTGTCCATGCCGAACAGCAAGATGATTGATTCTCCTTTACAAAATGTGGGACGAAGACCCAACATACGATGGTTTACTACTATCGGCATATCTTACGAAACTCCTCCGGAAAAAATGAGGCGTGCGGTTGAGATTATTGAAGAGATCCTCCGCGATCATGAGGGCATGAGGGAGGATCTGCCACCACGCATCTTTTTTGACGCCTTCAAAGATTGGAGCCTGAACATTAGCATATGGGCGTGGTATCATCCACCCGAACAGTGGGCCTACCAGGCGTGGCTCCAAAAGACTTGTATGGAAATTCTGGAAAGATTTCATTCGGAAGGCATACGGTTTGCCTTGCCGACACAAACGCTACGTTTGTCGAGCGATGACAAAGGGCAATTAGAACTCCAGATGCTTAAAGGGGAGCCAACCGGAACCGATAAATGAAACCTGCGGAAATTTGAGATCCGATCGCGCGAATCATTGTTACCGACTGCCAAAGCTAAGAAGTTATAACGAATCGTAAAAATGCTTGAACCATTGATGACACGGGCGTGCCGTCCGGCTCGTCCATGCACGGATGAATCCCGCATGCCGCGCTGGACGCATCCGTGGCTCCATGAGATCAATCTGTCGGCCGTAGATGATAAGCATTTTCATAGGATTTTGCGGATAACCAGGCATTCTAGTGGAGCAGACGGCATGCCTCCTCCGGTATGGACAGCGAGATCTAGCTTCGTTCTGGAGGCACTCCGTCTGGTTTACCGAAAAATGGGCACGTTGGCACGAGGTATTCCTGTGGCCGCGCATTCCCAACGGAACAATTGCCGTGTGCGGATTTTTTGGACTTGATGTCAGCACTCGGACAAATTATACTGCGCCGAACGATACCGAAGTTTTGATGGCTTGAAATCCCATCGTTACGGGCGCGGGTTTGATGCCGGGTGGCCGTTGGGTGCTGATACTACTGGGCGATCATATTGGTTACAACATCAAGAATTGATGGCTCGGCTGCCGGCATCAGTAATCCCCCAGGCCCCCCCTTACTAACGGAGTGAGGGGAAGCGGCCCGTTTCCCGAGAAGGAATGGGGGATTTTGAAAGTGGGCCAGAGTTCCGGGCCTGCCACGCCCGAGGCGTGGTTATATCTTAGATCGCAAACCGATATTAGGCGCGGGCAGGATCGCTGTGCGAAAGCAACTTGGTGCAAGCGACCACTGACTCGGAAATCGGGGTGCGGTTCCCGTAGGCTTGAAGGATATGGCGAGAAAAAAATATTACTTTGATGATGAGGAATCCGCATTTTCTTTTGTCGAGGAGCCCCGTTTCTATAGGCTAAGAGTGGAGCGGTCCGCGATTGAGGAACAGCATGTGGAGGAGTTTCTTGATCGAACCGTTGAGTGGCTGAGCAGGAACCCCGACAAGGGAATCTTGATTGATTTCAAAGGGGTAAAGTCTGTCTGCAGAGAGTTCGCAGTCCACCTCGGCACGTACTACCAGGATGTAAGGGACAAGGGGCTCCCAGTACGCTTCATCAATGTGGATCCAGGCATAGAGCCCTACGTAAGACGGGCTAATATTTCAGTAGTTCTAGACGTGCCTCCCGATAGGGCAGTACTTAGCGCAAGAGAGCTCCTTGAAGACTTGTCCAATAATCTGTCTGACGAAGAGTTAATGAAAAAACACGGACTTTCCGCTCAAGGACTGGCGAGTATGTTCAGGAAAATGTTGCGCAAAGGATTAGTTTCTCGCGATAGCCTTGCGACACGGATGGGCATAGAAACCTGCGAAGTTACTGTTAATCTCAATGGTAAAATCAGTAAGGTCACAGTAAGTGCGACAGACGTACTGAAAGATCTCGGTGACGAATCATCTGATACCGACCTCATGCGCAAATACAAGCTATCCCCCAAAGGGCTCCGGAGCCTGTTGACGAAATTGCACCGCAAAGGTCTGATCTCCAAGGCCACCCTCGACAGAACTAAATCGGTCTCCAAGTAGTCTTTCGTCTATTTCTTTCGTCGCGAACCGTCATCCTTCATTGCCCACTTTGTGCAACGATTGACGAACCCGTCCAGCAAAATTGGTCGTGGTTCCCCTCAAAATTGCACGGCCACTTGACGAGCGGCACAGACTAAAATTAATATAAAAAATTTGGTTGATCGCAGAATTCCTCCCGCGGTTGCAATAAGGACGTTTCGAATGATCAGGCTCGTAAAGGGATTCCACGACATACTTCCAGACGAGACAACCAAGTGGGCCTTCCTCGTGGAGACGGCTCGGGCTTGCCTGGAGCGGTTCGGGTTCAGGGAAATCATTCCGCCGATTATGGAGCGTACTGAACTCTTCGAGAGAGGTATCGGTCAGGTCACCGACATAGTTGAGAAGGAGATGTACACGTTCGAGGACCGTGGCGGGGAGTCCCTCAGCCTCAGGCCCGAAGCCACCGCCGGCATCTTGCGTGCTGTTGCCGAACACTACCTGTTACGCCGCGATTCGCTCTTGAAACTCTATACCATAGGACCCATGTTTCGCCGGGAAAGGCCGTCCAAAGGGAGATTTCGCCAATTCTTTCAGATTAACGCCGAGGTCCTCGGGGACGATTCCCCATATACGGATGCCGAAACCATTGCCGCAGCGTACGCGATCATGACGGGCATCGGCGCGACCGGACTGATGATGGAGATCAATTCAGTGGGCTGCCCGGCTTGTAGGCCCGGATATAGGCAACGTCTGCGGGAATACTTTGCGAAATACCTCGATGAGCTATGCGGGGATTGCCGACGCAGGTTCGATTTAAACCCTCTGAGGATCCTTGATTGCAAGGTGCCGAGATGCTCGGAATTAGCCAAAGATGCGCCGGTTATCCTGGACAGTCTGGACGCCCCGTGTCTTGAGCATTTCCAGGCTGTGCAGAGGGCTTTGGATCTTCTCGAAATCCCTTACAAGTTGGAACCGAGAATGGTGCGAGGTCTCGACTATTATACCCGTACAGCGTTTGAAATCGTTCACAGCGAACTGGGAAGGTCAAAAGCAGTTGGGGGAGGAGGTCGGTACGACAGCCTCTTGAAGGAATTGGGCGGACCGGATGTGTCGGGCATAGGCTTTGCCGTCGGTATGGAACGACTTTCCATGGGCATCGCTGACGACGACGAACGCTTTGCGAGGTCCATAGACATCTACGTTGCCACTGTCGGAGAAAGTGCTCGAGAAACAGCTTTCAGCCTGGTCAACAGCCTCAGGGTAGCCGGGATTGCGGTGGAGGCGCGCTACTCTTCTACGAGTCTCAAGGGACAGATGAAAGTCGCGGACAGGGTAGGCGCAAGAAAGGTCATAATGATCGGCGAAGAAGAGTTGAGCCGACAGGAAGTCACTGTACGAGACATGAGTACCAGAGAGCAGACCTCTGTGAGGATCGACGCAATAGTAAGTTACCTCCAAGGAGACAAATCTTGAAACTCGACGCGTTGAACGGATGGGAACGGACACATCTGTCGACGGAAATCTCTGAGAAGGATATAGACGCGCAGGTCGTTGTCATGGGTTGGGTCCTGCGGCGTCGGGACCACGGCGGAGTCATTTTTGTCGATCTCAGGGATCGCCGCGGTCTCGTCCAACTCGTGTTTAACCCGGAGTATTCCCGTGACACACACGCCAATGCTCACGTGCTGAGGCCCGAATGGGTTTTGGCCGCGAAAGGTCTGGTGCGTCGTCGCCCTGACGAATCCCTGAATCCGGATATGCCGACCGGAACCATAGAGGTATTTGTCAATGAAGTGAAGATCCTGAACCGGTCAGAACCGCCTCCTTTTCCTCTGGATGACGACACCGACCCGACTGATGCGGTGCGCTATCGCTATCGGTACCTTGATTTGCGGCGAGCCGGTGGGGCCCGAAACAACCTGCTGATCCGACACCGGTTCATGACCATTGTTCGGGATTTTCTGAACAATGAAGACTTCACGGACATTGAAACGCCGTTCCTGACCACCAGCACACCGGAAGGCGCCAGAGACTACCTCGTTCCGAGCCGGATCGCTCCCGGAAGCTTCTACGCGCTTCCGCAGTCGCCGCAGATATTCAAGCAGATTCTTATGATATCCGGTTTTGAGCGCTACTATCAGATCGTCCGTTGCTTTCGCGACGAAGATCTGCGAGCTGATCGTCAGCCCGAGTTCACTCAATTGGATATCGAAACATCCTTTTTAGAGGAAGACCGCCTGTTCGATATTATCGAGAGGATGATGTCCAGGATCTTCAGGGAGGTTCTTGAAATTTCTCTTACACCCCCGTTCCCCGCTCTCACCTATGACGAAGCTATAGCCAGATTCGGTGTTGATAAGCCTGATATCCGCTTCAGGATGGAACTTGTGGACATTACGGACATCGTAAAGGATACCGGCTTCGGTGTCTTCCGGTCTGCCGTGGAAGCCGGTGGAATCGTGAAGGCGTTCAAGGTGGAACGAGGGGAGAGGCTTTCCAGGAAAGATCTTGACGATCTCCGTGATTTTGCCGCGATTTACGGCGGGAAAGGAGTGGCTTACACCCGCATCAAGGATGCCGGCGAATGGCAGTCGCCCATAGCCAAGTTTCTTAGTCCCGAGGAGCGCTTCGCCATTAACGATAAGGTGCAGGCGGTTCCCGGAGACGTCATACTCTTTGCCGCGGACTCGTTCCGGGTGGTGAACGATGTGTTGGGGAATTTGAGAAACAGCCTGGCCGAAAAACTGGGCGAGATCCCCCAGGGAAAATTTGATTTTCTCTGGATAACCGAATTTCCAATGTTCGAGTATGATGAGGAAGAAAAGCGTTATAAGGCCATGCATCACCCCTTCACCTCCCCGAGAGAGGAAGACCTGGCCCTGCTCGAAAAAGATCCTGCGAAGGTTCGCGCTCGGGCTTACGATCTTGTCCTCAATGGCGCTGAGATCGGTGGCGGAAGCATGAGAATCCACAGGAATGAGGTTCAACAAAAGGTCTTTTCAGCCCTTCAAATCAATCCTGAGCAGGCGGAAGAGAAGTTCGGCTTCCTTCTGGAGGCCCTTCGCTACGGGGCGCCGCCTCACGGAGGAATAGCACTCGGAGTGGACCGGATCATGGCCATTCTGACGGGCTCGGCGTCGATTCGAGACGTGATTGCTTTCCCGAAGACGCAGAAGGCGACTTGCCCGATGACCGGCGCACCAACCGCGGTGACTCCGGAACAACTCAAGGAGTTGGGCCTAAAGGTGATTGTAAAGAAGTAATACAAGAGGAGACAAAATCCCCCTAAATCCCCCTTTAGAAAAGGGGGACAAAACCGACCTGACACCCCCCTTTGCAAGGCGAAATTATACTTGACAACCCCAAGGATAAGTGTTAAATTAGGTCCAGATAAGGGGGACCGCCATGAAAAAGTCAGTTATTTCTCACGATAGATTCCACAATGAAGAGACCGCGTACGCGTACGTTGAATCCTGCCTCTGGCCTAAAGGCCCTGTTTGCCCTCATTGCGGTTCTACTAAACGTATCGGCAAACTTCACGGCAAAAGTTACCGCGCTGGTCTTTATAAGTGCTACGTATGCCGAAAGCAGTTCACTGTCAAGATCGGAACTATTTTCGAGGATAGCCATATTCCGCTAGGCAAGTGGCTCCAGGCCCTATATCTAGTTGCTTCCTCCAAAAAGGGCGTAAGCTGTAATCAACTTTCCAGGGCGCTCGGCATCACTATCAAGAGTGCGTGGTTCCTGGGTCATCGTATCCGTGAAGCTATGAGGAGCGGCGACCTTGCTCCATTCGGGGCAAACGGAGGGGCTGTCGAATCAGACGAGACTTTCCTGTGGAACGAACCTGGCGCAGAGGTGAAAAAGGGATACGCGCACAAGCGCAAAATCCTGTCCTTGATTGATCGGGAATCCGGTCGGTCTCGCAGTATGGTAGTAGATGCCGTGGATGCAAAGACTATCGTTCCCATTCTTCAAGAAAACATCGACCGTGAAGCCAGGGTTATGACTGACGACGCCGGACAATACCGTCATATTGACGAAAACTTTGCAGAGCATGGGATGGTTCAACATAGCAACGGCGAGTACGTCTCAAGAGAAGATCGAACTGTCCATGTCAATTGCTGCGAAGGCTTCTTTTCGATCTTCAAGAGAGGCATGAGGGGTATCTATCAGCATTGCAAGAAACAGCATCTTCATAGGTATCTTGCTGAATTCGATTTCCGGTATAATTACCGTTGCGGTCGGCCCGAAAGAAACAATAGACCTGCTCGTGAGGGCTTCAATGACGTTGAAAGAGCAGAAATACTGCTCAGAGGCGTAGTGGGAAGGCGTTTGACTTATCAAACGACTAGTGGGCAAGCCTGAAAGGGAGGACGCAGAACAGTCAGGAGTAAAGCAAAATGGGAAGAAAAAAGAAACCTGAATGGGATGATCCGGAACAGTCTGCCCGGTTCATAGAATTGGCCGAGCAGATCCAGGCCGAAGATGCAGAGGAAAGATTTGAAGAGGTTATGAAGCGGATAGCGACAGCAAAGCAAAAAAAGACTAAGGTGCGCATTACGTCCTGAGCATCTTTGCTTCTGTTCTCAAAAAACCGTGCGAAATTGATTTATGAAAGAGGTAATACATTTCATGTATGTATCTGCATTCTCTTTTGTGTAGAAATCTCCAGGAGAATGCATGAGCGGATTCCTAACCTCCCGCAAAGGTCCAATTAAGCTCAACAAGTTGTTACATTTTTCTCGAAGAGCCTTGTCTGGCAAAGGGGGACTGGTCTTTGTCCCATTTATATGATTGTTGATATGATCATAAATGATGCGCCAACCAGCATCTTCAATAGCAACCGGCCCTTTCTTCGTTTGAATTGCTTTTATCCCTAACTCTTTGGCAAAAGACTGATTCATAAACTCTGCTATCCGCATCAAATGGAACACACAAGCTGTATATCTTCCTAGAGCAAAGCAGTTTCCAGCTTCTGATGCGTCTCTTATAAGTAACGAAAATCTAACTTCTTCTATTGTGTCCTTGCCAAGAAAAGTATTTTTATCTTCATAGAAGTTGACCGCAGAGGGCGGGACCACTAAAACAACGCGTTGCTCAAATTCGTCTACAATCATCTGCATTAAGCTATCTAATTTTTGCTTGAACTCATTATTATTTCTCTCATCGAGAGGACTTTTGACATAATCTAATAGTCGTTTAACGTGCATCACTGCATAGCCTAAATCAGTGGCCTTGAAAGCCTCAAGGAGTTCTTCAAAAGCATCCGGAAGCAGTTCTTCGAGATCTCGCAACCCGAAATCGGCATCTGTAACGCCACAGTCTCGTAGAGAACGATCTAATTGAGCCATTAAACGAATACCAGTACTTATACGGCTCATTAAGTCGAAACCAGTAAAGAAGATTTTTGAATAAAATCGGAGCACTTTCCATAGACTCACTATCTTGAAGGGTTGAAACAGTTCATCTTCGCGCCAATCCTTGTCTTTTTGCAACTCAAAAGCTAAGTTGGTCATGATGTCCTATCTTTCACTTTGGGTGACGGTGAAATATGTTGTTGCCAGCTTGGTTACCTCAATGGGCACCGGTTCTGGTCGCGATAGCAGCTTTGTCGGCTCTTTGCTGGAACCTTCTTCCCGAGGAACGCAAATATTGGTTCTGGCTATGGACTGGGTTGCTACGCTTTGATCTTTCCTTGAAACCCGGCGGAATTTGGCATCAAGGACTTATCTACACAAGGTTCTCGCTGGAGGTAGACAATTAGGGGCCTAACCCTAAATTCCCAGTCTATTTGAAAACTTCCGAATCCTCTAAGAGATGGTTTCTTGGTTTTGATAAGGCCCTCATGCTTGTTTGGTGGAATGAAGTGCGGGGCAAAACGAACGATGAAAGCAACCCCCGAGTGAATATTCACAAATTGCCGACAGTTGAGAACAGAACCAAAGTCGCATTTTATGAATACTATATTGGCCACCAAGCCCAAAAGACATACAAAGAGTATCTCTACTACGAGTTTCATTGCTTAGGTGTTACTATTAGCAAGGGCGCACTCGAAATCCCTTAACATCTCATAATGTTGTCTGACTGATTTCAAGCCAGAACTTTCCATTCTCTTCATACGTCCGGGCGTTCCAGCCTTTGACTTTCAAGATTTCTATAATACGTTGGACTGTCCTTTCGACCACCTCACCTGCGTACATTTTATGAACAAGGTTCTCTGTTTCTACCAGAAAGGACCCCTCAGACAGGGCACAGATATACGGCTCAAGGTAAATTAATGCTTGTTGGACTAAGCAGTCCCCCCCGCCGTTGCGAACTTCAAATGCTGATGGTATTTTGACAATAGGCAAAGTTCCCCCTTCCCCTCTGGGGTTGTCAAGTATAATTTCGCCCTTTGTAAAGGGGGGAAGGGGGGATTTTCCTCGCCTAATTGGATAGTTACAGAGGAGACGGACGATGGCGAGTTGGGACCCCAAAAGAGGCGTGCTATATCACGAGTTCAACAAGTTCCATAAGGAGAGGTCCCTCCGTGAGGTAGGAGAACCGAACCTTTTGCGAAATATTTTCCCCTACGCCGAAGTT
>JBKQMK010000571.1:0-3397 GCA_052146735.1 Desulfomonilaceae bacterium
GGGTACGGCGGTAACATGACCGTTGACAACACGCTCTGTGCCAATCAAAAGGGTCTTCACGGCTTCAGGACCTCACCGTCGCACATTGGTTGCTGGTCTCATCCGCTGTGGGGCTGGGATGTAAATGGTTATTATTGTGGTCCCAACGTCCCTTCTCCAGATCCGGCCATGTGCCAGTTGCCTATCGGTCTGATTTATCCTGCAAACGGCCCGATGATGCCGCCGCCGGACCCAAGGGTAAGAAAGGTGTCAGGCCCTGCCCATTAGGCCCTCCTACCCTCTGTGGACCAAATCAAAGCTCTGCGAAAAGGGCAGGTTCGGATGGTCCGGAGTTATTCGGACCACATAACCATAGAGTCCGGTATGGCTCAACGGAACCGAGCCGGCAAAGAGCACGTCCCCATCCGTCATAGTACGAGCCGTATCCGCGTTCAGACGCGTTATATGACGGACCTTAAAATTCTCCCAAAGATCTATCGGGCCGTGAAGCAACTCCACCTTTAATTCTTGTGGATTGTGGCCCCCAGTATTAACGATTACTTCAACTCCAACAGCCTTTCCCTTAACAGCTTCTGTGCGGTTGAGGACCTCGACATTCTTGACCGCGATCTTGTCCCAGTCCTGGCCGATGTTTCGTTTCCAAGCAACCATTTCCCTCAGAAGGGCATAATTGTCGGCCTGGAGGTGTGCAGACGAACGGGCAGCCGGTACGTAAGCGGTTTCGATGTATTCAGAAACCATCCTGTGGGAATTGAAAACAGGACAAATAGTCTGTATCGATCGCTTCATCATCCTGAGCCACTCTCTTGGAAGGTCGTCTACACCCCTTTCATAAAAGACGGGTCTGACACTCTCTTCCAGAAGGTCGTATAGCAACCGGCTCTCGATGTCATCCTGATATGCAGGGTTATCGTATTCCTCTCCCGAGCCGATGGCCCATCCATTGTCACCCAGATAGCCTTCGTCCCACCATCCGTCAAGAATACTCAGATTCAGCGCTCCGTTGGCAGAAGCCTTCATGCCGGAGGTTCCGCATGCCTCCATGGGACGGCGCGGGGTGTTCAACCAGACGTCCGCGCCCTGAACCATGTACCTGGCGACATTGATGTCATAATCTTCCAGAAATACAATCCTGCTCCGGAAAGGCTCTTCTTCAATCAAATCTACAATCGTCCTGATCATCTCTTTACCTTCGTCGTCCGCAGGGTGAGCCTTGCCGGCAAAGATGAGTTGTACGCTACGCTCGGGTTGTGCGAGAATTCTCGCGAGCCTATGGGGCTCCCTGAACAAAAGAGTCGCCCTCTTGTATGTTGCAAAACGTCTGCCGAAACATATCGTGAGCGCTTCGGGGTCAAGGACCTTTTCAGCGGCCTCCAGGTGCTGGGCAGGGGCACTCCTAGCCTTAAGCTGAGCAACCTGCCGTCTTCTGGCAACGTACACCAGCCTCGTTCGGCATCGCTCATGGCTGCGCCACAACTCAGTGTCTGGAATTTTTTCTGCGCGTTGCCATATCTTTTCATTATCAGGGTCCTCGGTCCACCCCGGCCCCAGATACCGATCGTACAACCTGACCAACTCACGGGAAATGTATGAAGGAATATGTACTCCATTGGTGATGGGCACAATGGGCACGTCCTCTCGGTCCGCGTTCGGCCAGACCTCGTGCCACATATTCCTGGTGGTCCTTGCATGAAGCTTGCTGACTCCATTGGTTCTGGAAGTCATCCTTAAGCCGAGCACGGGCATCCAGAAGCCTTCCGACTTGTCGGCGGGCTGTTTCCTTCCCAGCCCTAGAAAGGTCTCGAAGTCCATTCCCAGCCGCTTGGCAAAGTCTCCGAAGTACTTTTCCATCAACCTCCGTTCAAAAACATCGTTTCCGGCGGCCACAGGGGTGTGTATGGTCAAAACACTCTGACTGGTCACCATTTCAATTGCCTCTTCGAGAGACAGCCCCTGGTCTTGCACAAGGTGGCGGACCCTCTCAAGAAGTGCGAACGCGGCGTGTCCTTCATTGAGGTGGTATACTCCCGGGGTTATATTCAAGGCGTGCAACGCCCGGCAGCCGCCGATTCCTAGAAGCATCTCCTGGCGTACGCGCATTTCCGTGTCCCCACCGTAAAGGCGAGCTGTAGTGTTCCTAAGTCGAGATGGATTCTCAGGGATGTCCGCGTCCAAAAGATAGAGAGGAACGCGGCCCACAGCAACCTTCAAAACTCGGCACCAGAGCGTTTCCCCAGCCAAATCCACATCCACGAGGAGGGTGCCGTCCGATTGATCCGTCTGCTTTTCGAGGGGGAGTACGTCCAGTTCGGTCCGAGGGTAATACTCTTGTTGCCAGCCGGTGCTGGTAAGCTGCTGATGGAAGTATCCTTCACGATACATCAAGCCGACGGCGACGAGCGGCAAGTTTAGATCGCTCGCAGATTTTAGATGGTCTCCGGCCAGGAGCCCCAGCCCACCGGAATATATAGGCAGAGATTCAGTTACGCCGAACTCGAGTGAAAAATAGGCGGTTGTGAAATCCACGGGACTATCCAGCCGATAGTCGTACGAGCGGGTCCGCTTCATGTACGAGCGGAACCGCTGCCGAACCCGTTCCGCATGGGCCAGGTAGCCCTCGTCTTCGCGTATCTGTTGGAGCCTGTGGCTGGATAAGCGTATCAGGGTCTGGAGAGGGTTATGATTCGTTTCGGTCCATAACTGCTCGTCGAGATGGTCGAACAACTCAACAGCTTCGGTGTTCCACGAAAACCAGAGGTTTTGTGCTATCTCCCTCAGACCCTCAAGTCCTCCGCGCATTGGGGGAACCACCACGTACTTCCTCAAAGGCATGGCAACCTCATTCTCTGTGTTTGATTGGACAACAGCGACTCTCTCGGACTGCTCCGCAGATTACCGGTCTGCTCCTGGAACCTAACTTGAGCTTGCGTTTGGCCCTTTAGCAGCTCCGTACACGTGCCCTGCAAGGCCAATTCGCACGGTTCACGATACATTTTTTTCCAAACCTATCCTACCAGAATTGTTATGGTCAATAGGAACCTTGATAATCCTCAACGATTTGTTTCCCTGAAACAGTTGACTTCAGCCCCCCAGAAGAGTTAAGCATAAATACAGGTAGCTAGCGATTCGTACGGGTGTGTACAAGGGACGCTTCATGCCACACTGAGTGGCCAGGGGACCTATATATCCCTGTCAGACTACAAATTGCCAGGGAAGGTGATTGTTGCCCTTTCATCAAAACACTAATCAAGAGGGATTTAAGGTCTGGCAAATCCCGAAAGAAAAGGATTGCAGATGTCCAGTTCTGAAATCTTGCAAGACAAGCTGATCTTGGCGGTGGATGACGAGGAGGACGTCCTGGATATCATCGAGGAAGAACTCTCCGAATCCGCTAATT
>JBKQMK010000572.1:0-3954 GCA_052146735.1 Desulfomonilaceae bacterium
AAGGGGAAGAGCTTCTTTGTATTTCACCCTGCACTCGGTTATTTTGGGGACGCGTATGGTTTGAAACAGGTTCCAGTACAAATAGGAGGTAAAGAACCCACTGCCAGACAGCTTGCGCGATTGATCGGACTAGCCAAGGAAGACGGGGTCAGGGTTATCTTCGTACAGCCCCAGTTCTCGAAGAAGAGTGCAGAGGCCTTGGCTAAGTCCATTGGCGGGGCAGTGGTTCCTGTTGACACAGACGGGGCCCGGGATTATCTCAAGAACCTCCAGGACATTGCGGTGAAGCTGGAGTCGGCACTCAGTGCTCAGAAAAAGTAAGAGGATGTCAAGGCGCAAATCATGAGCGAAAAAGATGGCTCCGCAATCTTTATAAAGGACTTGTGGTTTTCCTATGACGGCCATCCTGTGTTGGAGGACGTGAACCTTTCCATTCCGCAAGGCGATTTTGTCTCCGTCGTCGGTCCTAATGGCGGAGGCAAAACCACCTTGTTGAAACTTGTGTTAGGTTTGCTTCGACCGTCGCAAGGTGATGTCCAGGTATTTGGAGCACCACCCGAGCAAGCAAGGCGGCGTATCGGATATATGCCCCAGCAAACGCAACTGGATCCCCAATTTCCTGCGACAGTTATGGACGTGGCTCTGATGGGGCGACTCGGCCATGGTAGGCCTTTCGGCCCTTATTCAAAAATGGATAAAGAGATAGTGAGTGGGGCTCTTGATCAGGTGGGTCTGTATGATCTGCATAAAAAGGCCTTTTCATCAATTTCCGGTGGTCAGCGTCAACGATTGTTCATAGCCCGGGCTCTAGCCTGCGAACCCGATCTTCTGCTTTTGGACGAGCCCACCGCTAATCTGGACGTGGTCATGGAAGGTGACCTATATGAATTGCTTCAGACCCTGAACCAAAGGCTAACGGTAGTGATGGTTTCCCATGATATAGGATTTGTCTCAGAAGTCGTTAAGAGTGTGATCTGTGTCAAGCGTAAGGTATTGATGCATCCGACCAGTGAAATCACCGGTGAAATAATCAACGAGATCTATGGTTCGCCAATGAGGATGGTGAGGCATAATGGTGAGAGGGCCTGCGGTTGTCCCAATTTCTAACTGACTTGCAACACTACACCTTTCTCCAGAACGCTCTCTTGACCGGGATTCTTGCCAGCGTAGCCTGCGGGATTATCGGGACCTATGTTGTAGTCCGTCGTATTTCTTATATTGCCGACGGCATTGCGCATACCGTACTGGGCGGAATGGGTGCAGCGCTGTACCTCCATAAGGTATACCATTGGCAGGGGGTAGTACCGATCCACGGCGCTTTAGTGGCAGCAGTAATTGCTGCAATTATAATCGGGCTGGTGAGCCTTTGGGCGAAGCAGAGGGAAGATACTGTTATCAGCGCTCTTTGGGCTGTTGGGATGGCCGTGGGTATAATCTTTATTGCCCGCACTCCCGGTTATAATGAAGACCTGATGGGATACCTGTTTGGCAATATACTCATGGTCTCGAGCAGTGACTTGTGGATGCTCGTGGCGCTGGACGTGATCGCAGTGGGCATAGGACTGTTGTTTTACAATCAGTTCCTGGCGGTATGCTTCGATCAGGAGTTTGCACGTCTGCGGGGTATGAAGGTCGAGTTATTCTATCTTCTATTGCTCTGTTTGGCGGCTCTCACGGTGGTGGTTCTTGCGACTGTGGTTGGTATAGTCATGGTAATCGCTCTCTTAACGCTGCCCATAGGCATTGCTGCGCTGTTCTCCACTACTATGTGGCGCATGATGATCATTTCAGCCATCCTGTGCGCAGTCTTCACCACATCCGGTCTGGTGTTAAGCTATGGACCCGACTATCCGGCCGGGGCCACAACCATCATAATTGCCGGGGCAGCCTATCTGGCAGCCGTTACACTGAAATGGGCCCTGAGCCACGGCAGATCGTAAGATTAGCGTCACATACGTACGGATTGCCAAAGTTTTTTGTGCGTTTTGCCTGTTCTGTCAGTGCGAGGAGCGAAATCCCCCGGAAAGCGGTAAAGCAATTTTTTCTTCGGTGGGACAGGCAGCCTGTCTGTCATTTCTGGGTTCAAAGCGGTGTAGCCTATTGCGGGATAAGGAATCGATCCTTGGGTGGGTTCGTCTTCTCCACCTTCACTGCTGAAATCGCGGGATAGTCGCCCCCTTCAAATGTCGTCGAGGTCACTTTTCCACGCACGGTGACCCATGTCCCTTTCTTTAGTTTGCTGCTTTGAGGCCATTCCACAATGACCCCGGCTGGAGTCGCGTCAGCCGCACAGCATACCATGACGAGTCGATAACAGAAAAAGGAGTTGGCAGGAAGCCTCTTATCCTTATGAACCATTCCTACCAGCGTTGTGGTCGATCCCTCGAAGTCTTCAGGATCGGAGACCAGGTCCAGCATAGTCGGCTCGGGAGGCTTCGCATGCGTTGCAGCCGGTTGCGGCTTCTGGGCGGGGGCCTTTCGCTTCGGCTCGAATCTTGCCGAGCTTGAGGACTGAGGTCGCGACGCCACAACGCGTGGAGTGTAGAGAGATCGCTTTTCTGCCGCGTCAGTGCTCAGTTCTGAGTTAACCGCCAAGGGAAGAAACAAGAGTGGTAGAAGCAGGATGCCGATCTGGAGCAGGCTTCTCAGGCCACTCTGACCGGTGTGCCGTGGCGGCCTGACGACCAAAGAGGCCCCAAGTGCTATGAGGATCCCAATGCCCGTGTAGACCAACCACCAGTAGTCGCTACGAATAAACCGGCCCAGCAGAGAACCGTCTCCCTGGCCTAGCACAAGCCACCCAAAGGCAGCCATCCAGGCAATGACGACAGTTGCCTGGAGTAATCCCGGCCTGAGGACCCTTTTGCGCTCACTGTGCACCGGGCACCCCTCCAAATCCGTATTGCAGTGCCATCATTGCTATTAGGACGGCCACTACTGTCAAGAGTGCGAGCACTCCAATCATACGGCTTTTGAATAGTGTGAAATACGAGAGCATGAGTTTAAGGTCGAGCATGGGGCCGAGAACCATGAAAGCCATCTGGGCAGTTGTAGGAAATACCGCCCGAAATCCGGCCGCTATGAATGCATCGGTTCCGCTGCACAGGTTGAGGGCGACAGCGAGCCCCATCATCGCCAGTATCGAAAGAATAGGTGATGAGAACAGTTCCCGAAAGGCAACCACGTCGATGGTGGCCCTGGCCAGGGCCGCCACGAATGCTCCTATGATCAAGAACTTGGCGAAAGTGAAAAAATCATCCCGAGCGTGAGTGATTGCGCTTAAAATCTTTGAAGGAAGGCCCGCGTGTCCATGGTCGTGATCGGAATTTTCGCAGTGGCAGCAGCCATGCTCGCATGAAGCCCCACTAGGAAGAAGAGCGCCCGCCTCATTTTTGAATATTGCGCCCAGAACCAGAGCGACGCTCACAGCCAGGACGTACCCGCAGACCATTCGGGTCGCTACCATGCCCCAATTTCCCTGATAAGCCAGCAAGGTGGAAGCAGCCACGACGGGATTCACGATGGGTGCGCCAAGGAGGAAGGCTATGGCCGCGGGTAAAGGCACCCCCTTATTGATCAAACGCCTCACTATGGGCACAATTGCGCATTCACAAATGGGAAAGATCACGCCGAGCCCTGCCGCGACAAAAACTGCCGACATGGCGCGTCCCGACAGTAATCCCTGGACAAACTCCGGAGGCACAAACGCTTCAATGATTCCGCCGATCAAGGCTCCAATCATCATGAACGGAACTGCTTCCAATATGATGGAGACAAAGTTGATAGCGAGGTCGCGGACCTGAGCGTCACGCGTGAGCATTCCCGCTCCGAGCACAACCAAGGCGAATGTGAGAACCGTCACTTCGAACATTATGGCGGCTGCTTCCGCCCGCGGAGAAGTGGTGGCCGCGTGTGTGTGCGAGTGGTCGTGCGCGAAGTTTTCCCTCGACTGAT
>JBKQMK010000573.1:0-4567 GCA_052146735.1 Desulfomonilaceae bacterium
CGAATGCAGCGACCAGGGCGTGGACTTAGAACAGCAATCCGACCTCCCTACCGGCTGGACGCGCGCAATGAGCGTCGAGTTTTTGAAACCCACCCCTCTGGACACTGAGATAACTCTACGGGCCAAAGTAGTGAAAAAGGGACGCACGAGCCGTACACTAGCCTGCTCTCTTTACGCCAATGCTGAAGAATGCGTCCGTGCCCAGGTCACCATAGTAATGAGCGGAATTACGCGGTAACCACTCCCGCCACGAGTTTTAAGCTCCTAAGTTCTCGGCCGATGATGCCTGCGTTTTAAAAAAATCGCCGCATCGCCTGGCCTGCTGCTTAGAAAAGGGGATGCGGCACCCATTTGTGGCTACAAATAGTGTATGCAGGTTTTCTTAGCATGCCTGACCGTCGTGATCTGCGAAATTCGAGACTGCACGGGGAATCAAATTGGCGAATTGTTATTTTATTGACTCTGGTCTCTTCTGTTATACTCCTTAGGCATGGTGATGGCAGGGAAAGGCTTAGAGACCCTGAGTTTACGTCCAAGGAGGCACGCGGTGGAAAAGAAGCCCTTTCTTGAATCAATCCGATTGCAGAACTTTCTTTCGTATGGAAGCGAGGACAATGAAATTAAACTAGACCGCTTAAACGTTCTTATCGGCCCCAATGCTTCCGGCAAGTCCAACCTCATAGAAGCTTTCGACGTGCTGCGTAACTTGCCGCTGGACCAAGAACTTCATCTTTTGATGGGAGACGTCAGACATTGGGTGTGGAAGGGGGCCACCGAACCGGCGGCGGCAAAAATCGAGGTAAAGATCAAGGCGGCCCATCCTTGGGTATCGGCACCGTTGCTTTATCGATTAAAGTTCATGGCTCCGCCGCCTGGCTTTTTCTGGATTTCGGAAGAAACTATCCAAGATAACCAAAATCCCGACAATTTGTATTTCCAATACGCGCCTCCAGGTGATCCGGTCGCGCTTGCTTCTCAACCTCCGCCGGAAACGAGCAGGACATCGCGTGTTCTAGATCGAAACGAATGGAGGCCTACCAAGTCAGTCCTGTCACAACTGCGTGACTTCTTCAGCTACCCAGAGATCACCTATTTGGCCAATTACTTCAATTTGATACACTTTTTCCGCGAGTGGCATTCTGGTCCCTATGCCCCTGCGAGGTCCCCTGCACAGACAAGTATGCCTCCTACCCATCTTTTGGAAAGTACTGCCAATCTTGGGTTAGTTCTAAATAATTTGCGGAACCAACCGCAGACGTGGGACTTAATAAATCAGAAATTGAGTGAGGTCTACCCTGACCTGGACTATGTTCAAACCGAAATCGTCGGTGGTCAGGTACTTTTGTCCGTTCGTCAAAGAGGGCTAAGAGAATCGATTCCGGTCACGCGGCTGTCAGATGGTACCTTGCGCTACCTCTGCTTGCTTGTGATACTTTGCCACCCGGAACCGCCACCGCTCGTTTGTTTGGAGGAACCTGAGCTAGGTCTATATCCCGAAGCGCTGCCGGTAGTCGGAGACCTCCTGAAAGCAGCCTCCGAAAAGACGCAACTCATCGTTACCACGCATTCAGATGTGCTTGTTTCTTCTTTCACGGACACTCCCGAATCTGTGCTTATTTGTGAACGAGATGAAAATGGCAGCCGCTTGAGGCGTCTGGAATCCGGGCCGCTCAAAGAATGGCTCGAGAAATACGCTCTTGGTGATCTTTGGTTGGATGGGAGGCTGGGTGTAAGAAGATGGTGAAGGCTGTGCGGATTTACGTGGAGGGGGGTGGCGATGGCAAGAACCGTAAGCTCCATTTCCGAAACGGTTTGAACGCTTTTTTCAAGGAACCCGTGAGCATCGCCCGTACCAACCGGATTCGGTGGGATCTGGTGGCATGTGGCAGCAGAAACGACACACATAATGATTTTATTAACGATAATTTACTGGACGACCCTGATGCGGCAGTCCGTTGCTAGTGGATTCCGAAGGCCCGGTAACAAATGGGCACAACCCGAAACAACACCTTCAACGCAGAGACAACTGGGATCTGCAGCAACGTCATGACGATCAGTGTCATTTGATGGTTGAAATGATGGAAGCATGGTTCTTGGCGGACGTCGACGCATTGGCCGACTACTACAGAGCGAATTTTAGTCGCAATTCTATACCTGGACGGAACAACGTTGAAGAAATTCCAAAACAAGAAGTGGAACAGGCTTTAGAAAACGCCACTCGTCACGTCAAGAAGGGATCCTATCACAAAGGTCAGCACTCATATGAAATCCTAAAGCGGATTAGCCCTGTCAAAGTGCGAGAGAGGGCACCGCACTGTCGAAGACTGTTTCAAGTATTGGCTGCACGTCTGGATGCAGAAATCTAAAGTCGCGTAGGATGTGGTGAATCCCGTCTCGCGGGATGAACCGCATCGGTAGCGAACCGGAAATCCCAGACTGATGCGGTTCGCTCCGCTCACCACATCCCACCCGAGCTTGAAGCTAAATTACATTGAAGGGAAATTAATCAAGTGAAGATGCGAATTCTTCTCGCCGTGCTATTTGTGGTCGGTCTGGGCGTGCTGACCGCGTGCGATTCCCCAAAATCCAAAACAGCCTCTGGTGAATCCGAGGAAAATGTCACGATAGGTATTGCTGATCCGAAAGACCTTTCGTCCTTAATCTGGGTTGCGGAGGATCAAGAATACTTTTCGGAAAATGGTCTAAAGATAAATATCAAATTGTACGAATCCGGTCTGGCAGCTATGAAAGACCTTCTGGTGGGCAAGGTGGATCTTTCCACTGCCGGCGAATTTCTTGCCTCTCGTTTGTTGCTTGAACAGCCTGATCTTCGGCTCATTACCAGCATGTGTGAGTCCGATAATATAAAACTTATGGCAAGAAGGGATCATGGAATCGCCCAGATCTCGGATATCAGGCACAAGCGCATCGGAGTCTTGCGTGGTAGTGGAGGCGAGTTTTATCTCGACCTCTTGATGGTCTTGCAAGAGATTCCCTCCCAGGAAGTCCAAAAAGTGGACCTGCCTCCTTCAGAGCAAGCTAAAGCCATTTCAAAGGGTGAAGTTGATGCTGTGGTCACTTGGGAGCCGTTTATCTCGGACGTAAAGAATGATCTGGGAACGAATGCCTTGAGTTGGTCCGCTCAAAGTGGACAGAGCCTTTATTGGATACTGCTCGGCACAGCAGATGGTGTCAGCAAGCGGTCTCGTGCAATAAAGGGTTTTGTGTCCTCATTGGTTTCAGCCGAAGAATTTTTGAAGAATCATGAGGATGAGGCAAGGAGAATTGTTGCCCGCAAATTGGGAGTAAGCGATCTTGACTCTCTGTGGAAAGGAACTCTCTTCGAAGTCGGCCTAGACCACTCCCTCATCCTTACGATGGAAGCGCAAATGAGATGGATGAATCCCAGATTTTCGGCACAGCAATCCGAAATGCCGGATTTGCTGAATTTTGTTTATTTTGACACTCTGCACTCAGTGCAGCCGGAGAGGATCAAATTGCTTTATTAGGAAGGAAGAGATGACCGTCGAGCGCAGAATACAAATAACCACGGTAATTCTTATACTTTTTGTCTTGGGAACAGTCTCGATTCTTTTTTGGAGTTCTCGTCAGGTAGAAGAGGGGATCAAAAGAACTGAATCCGCTTCACAAGCAATCCGATCTGCTTTTATGTTGTCGGCGCTCATGAATGACTATCTGGATCACGGAGGAAAGCGGACTCTAAGGCAATGGGAGAGACATCGTGAAGTCCTTGCTCAAATTCTCAAGGATATGAACTCCGAAGCAATCGACCCGGAATTGTTGGCAAATCTGAGTAATAGACTTCAAGCTGTAAATTCTCTTTCCCCTCAAATCATACGAATGGCACCTTCGGGAACAACTGGAGATGAGCCTCAAGATTTGAGAACGAAAGATATGCTGACCAGCTTAATGTCAATACGTTTGGAACGGTTGGTCAAAGCTGCGAATGATTTGAATAGAGTGAGCCAGTCCGTAACTCTGAACAGAAGACATTTCGTTCAAAAGATAATCGTGGCGGGCGGCATTTCATTGGTCGTCACTATATTGATTAATATCTATCTGATTCGGAAATCCGTTGTTCATCCTTTGAAATTACTCTCCAGCGTAGCTGAGAGCATCGGTGATGGCAATTTCGATTACATCACGGAAATAAAAAGTGACGATGAGGTGGGGAAACTGGCCCAGGCAATTAACACGATGACTGTGCGTCTCGGAAAACGAGACATCGCGCTTACGAAAGCCACGGATGAACTTGAGCTTAGGGTGGAAGAACGTACTGCCGAGTTGAAAAACGCTAATGAAAGGCTTGAAGAGGAAATCGAAGAGCGCAAACGTGCTGAGGTGGCATTGCGGACAGCAAGTGCATATAACCGTAGCCTAATAGAGGCAAGTTTGGACCCTCTGGTCACGATCAGCGCTGAAGGAAAAATTACCGATGTGAATACGGCAACGGAGGGAGTTACAGGCTATTCACGTAGTGAACTTGTCGGGGCGGACTTTGCTAATTATTTCACTGACAGTGAAAAAGCCAGGCTTGGATACCAAC
>JBKQMK010000574.1:0-6010 GCA_052146735.1 Desulfomonilaceae bacterium
CCTCGACCTTGAGCGTTCCGCCTTGCATGTTCCGCTGTACGGCAGTGAGATCGTTCTCAGTGATCGTGAAATCCGCGTAGATCGGGTCCAACCGCTCAATTACCAGGAGGGAGCCTGTGTTTGCTGCCACCACGTTGCCGAGGTCCACGAGCCGCTGCCCTGCCCTACCGTTTATGGGAGAGCGGATCGTGCAGTATTCGAGATTGAGGCGGGCAGTCTCTACGGCAGCTTGGCTCTGTTGTACCTGGGCTTCGGCCACATCGAGGGCGTTTTTTCTCTGGTCGTAATCCTGCTGTGAGACGGACTTGGTCTCTAGAAGCTCGGCATAACGTGAGAACTGGATTCTAGCCAAATCGAGTTGCGCCTTGTTCTGGGCAAGGGTGGCTTCGGCCGAATGGAGCTGGGCCTCGTAAGGCCGCGTGTCGATTGTAAATAGGAGGTCGCCGGTCTTCAAGTCCGCTCCATCAATAAAATGGATCGCCGTGATGCGGCCGGAGACCTGGGGTTGGATGGAGACCACCTCGCTCGCCACGGTCTTCCCCACGCTGTCGAGGTACACGGGCACGTCCTGAGTTACCGCTTCGACGACGGATACCGGCGCGGGTGGGCGCGTCAACCCGGACTGGGTCTGTTTATCACACCCAGCCAACACGGTGGCCAAGAGGCAGGCCATAAGAAATGCCTTGAGAGGGCTTATTTGCATGTTAGGAGTCTCCCTTAATTCCTGATGAAAGCCGTGCACCGGAGAGCAACGGTCCTCGGCTCCTCGTCTGAGTTCGAATACCCGACCACAAGACGTTTGTCATTTCCTTAAGACATTCAGGCAAAGGTTTTGACGGATCCAGCGACCACAGGACGGTCGTGCCGAAAAGCGCGCGTTGGAACTGGAGCGCCAATTGAATCGGCGTCAAATCATCTCGGATCTCGCCGCGTTTTTGCCTGGCTTCCATTAGCTCTGCGAGCATCTGTCGATCTCTTTCAAGATCATCCGCCATCTGATGGCCCGCAGCTTCGCTTGAAAACAAAGGAGCGAGAATGCTCCGCACCAGCGCCGGACCCCGAACAAATTCTCCGGTAATTATCGAAGCAAGCTCGTATAGCAGCCGATCCATTGATTCTGTGGAATGAATGGATCGTAAAACGAATTCCCGGATCTTTCCCATCTGTAACTGGCAAAGATGAGCGAGAATATGTTCTTTGCTGGGGAAATAGTTGAAGAAAGTCCCTTTGCCGACATCCGCGGCATTGGTAATGTCTTCGATGGTAGTGGCCGTGACCCCGCTTTCAGAAAAAAGACGTAACGCGGCGCGGATGATCCGCTCGCGTGTCTCAGCTCGACGCCGCTCACGCCTATTTGGTGTTTTTTCACACGACCTTGTAAGTACCGGATCTATTTGACCAAGGGAACTGTTCATGGGTAACTCCCGCTCCGACCCTAAGTCTAAGGTGACTATAAGTCAGGCATGGGTGGCGGTCAAGAGATGTTAGAAAAGATTTTATATCTACTGGATTTATATCAACAAAAGAGCTGAACCGATCCTTGGGCAAGCGGTCTCAAATTAAAGGGCATCTTGTTGTGAAGAGATGCGGAGTTTTGCCCTGAGAGGCCCTTGCCATGAAAACAAAAAAGTGGCTGGTAATAATCATTCTGCTCGTGGCCGTGACTACGGCGGGCGCTACGGAAAAAAGGATAATGCAGATCTCGAAGGATGGGACCAGCGTGACCTTTGAAGATGGGAGCGTGTATAGGATCGACCCGTCTGCAGCGACGAGAACCTTTAAATGGCTCGTGGGTGACTCTGTAAGAATTCCAGACGGCAAACGCGATGAATGGTTTCGGGTGCCTATCGGAGATCCATCTGCCGGTTATGCAGTTCCTGGAACGAGGATCAAATAGGCTTTACGAGATCGATCCCGGAGTCCCCTGCAAGGGGCACGCTTTTGTCTCTTCTGCGCCAAGAGCACGTGGATTTCTTGTCGCACCAAGCGCAAGTTTTCGGCTCTTCACCGGTATGCATTGGGAAGAGCGGGTGAGCGACCTGTCGCACGCGTGAGACCGCTGCTGCCAAAAGTCTTGAACTATGGAATTTGGAGGGAAACCGTATGAGTACAAAACGGGAACCCGTCGGAGCCAATCGAGGTCTTTTCAAGACAATTGTTGCTCGCGGAGGGATTATAGCTTTCTTCATCATGGCCTTCGAGGTCATGATAATGATCAGCCCATTTGCCTTCTTGTTCTACTCCGTGTTCAATCCCATTTTTTCTTGGCTGGACCAGTACACCATGACAAGGTGGCTGACCTCATTCTTCTTACCTCACATGATCTTGCCGCCGACATTGTCCCTGAAGGCAATCCGGATCGCGGGGTCCTTGCTCTTTGTGATCGGTTTTGCGGGCTTTCTGGTGTGCGCCATGCAGGTCTATTTGGGAAAACTTTTTAAATGGAGAATCGCCGCCAAGGGGCTTTATGCCTTCATCCGCCATCCGCAGTATCTGTTCCTCGGCCTATGGGGAGCGGGATTGGTCATATTGTGGCCACGGTTTATCGTTCTGGCTACCCTGTCACTCATGCTCATTCTTTACTATTTCCTGGCGAAGGACGAAGAGCGAAGGATGTTGCATCAGTACGGAGACGAGTATCGGCGCTACATGGACAGAACAGGGATGTTCTTGCCGTATTCGGTTGCCGGCAGATTCAGATTCGCCACCGCGTGGCTACCCGATTCCGGCCTCAAGAATGTTGTAATTTCCGCGTCAATAGTGGCAATAGTTATGGGAGCAGGCTTCTTGCTAAGACAGGTTACCGTGCATTCTCTTCCCTTCGCGATCGAAAAGAATTTGACACTCCTCCCCATTTTGCCAGAGGACGCGGAGTATTCGGGAAAGGTGCTCGACGGGATAGTTCGCTCCCAGAGCCACCAAAAGGTGGCATTTATCCGGGAAGACAAGAGCTACCTCGGCTACCTCATGCCCCCGGATTACGTCATGCAAGGCATGATTGCCGACACCGGTTCACGATTTCACCTGTTCAAGCAGCACCACACCATTGCCATGATTACCGATTGGGTCCTGCACCCCTTCGAGCACCTGAGACGGTCCCCATCAGCTCACATGGCCAAGATGCACAATGTCGATCCTAACATGGCCAGGAGACACCACTGCCCGATAGGCATCTACCGCCCGGACCTGAATTGCGTTTTCTGCCCGTATCGGCGCGTAATTCTCGTTGAAATAACCAACGATCACAGTGGCCTTCTGACCGGGTCCGATGCGCTTGGAATCGATATCAAGAGGACTCCTGTCGGTTTCTTGGACGTAGACGTTCAAACAGGCGAGATTGTCAACGCCAAGGAAGTCAAGAAATCGACAGCCTGGAAAGACGTGCCCACTCCGGCGATTTAGGGGCTTGCCTCAACGATTTATTTGCATTCTCTTATTTAATATGCTAGGCATCTTCCCAATGAGATTCACCCTGCTGGCAGTCTAGTGCTGGTGGGGTTTTGTGTTAGGAGTCAACCAGTCATGCTGAAATACAAATGCCTTCTGTGCGGAATCGAATGGGGTGATCCTGGCGCAACCGAACTCGATATCTCTCACGGATGCTGTCCCGCATGCATACGAAAGCAGTACACAGCTAGGATCCACAGGGCGCAGCGGGAAGCAGGGTTCTCTGATTGCTTCAACCGCGGCTACAATGACTGCGCAGAGGACGGCTGTTGCTTCAGGGCCGCGTGCCAGGAAGAATTGATAAAAGGCTGGAAAAGAGCCGTAATACAAGGAGCCGCCGCGGCAGAACCCGAAGGATTAATCTGCGAGGCCGCGTCTGCCTGATCGCTCCTGGACAGGACGATGTGACGGTCCATTTGTTTTCATGCAAATCTCCGGTTCCTCTAACAAAGGAGATTAGTTCCAGATTAGGGTTCTATAGGGCCTTCCCACATTTCGTACTCAAATTCCCTGAACAACTCCTTGGCCCTTTCCTCGTCCTCACGAGCTACTTGAAATGTAACAGGGTGGTACGCCACTGTACCAGGAAAAAGGCTGGACATTCCTTCGCCTTGAGCTGCGTACCATATATTTGAGCCCTCTAGTAAGGATTTAGCCACTGATATGAGCGCCGGGTCACTGGTCTCTAGAATTGTGACGAGTTCACGTTTCTCTACGGCAGGCCCTGCCTTAGGCGGCGGGTCATAAACTAGCGGAACTCTACAATCTGAGCACTCATAGAAGCCTTCGCGGTATTCACATCCGCACTCGGGACAAAACATATCTGCCTCCGCTTACCAGGAATGGTGGGACAGTTCTGCCGTTTCGAGGGTCATTGGTTCGGCGATCCGACTCTCGTTCAGTCTTGCCGCGCCCCGTGGACGCCTTATTCTTTTGCTCCGCGGCGCCGGAGAAGTTCTTCAATTTCCTTGTGGCCATGGTACCGAGCGCGTTTCAGTGCTGTCAGGCCGAGCTTGTCCTCTACCTTAAGATCAGCGCCCTTCTCCAAAAGCAATCGTGCCACCTCAGCGTGACCCATTGCGACAGCCCATATTAGTGCCGTCCGGTCCTTCTTGTCCTTTGCATTGACATCGGCACCGCTGTCCAGAAGCAGTTTCACTGCTTTCAAATCTCCCCTTGAGGCTCCCAGCATTAGTGCCGTCCGGCCCTCATTGCTTCTTGCATTAACGTGAGTCCCCTTGTTGAGCAGAAGATTCGCCTCCTTGAGGTGATTTTTCTCAACGGCCCCCATGAGTGGCGTTTGGCCAAATTTGTCCTTCGAGTTAATGTCAGCCCCCTTATCCAATAACAGACTCACCATATCTACGGGACCTTTAACTGCAGCCCACGCAAGTGCGGTGCAACCTTCGTTGTCCTGTGCGTTGACATCAGCGCCCTGCTCTAGAAGTAGTGTTGCATTCTCCAGACGACCTTTCTGAGAAGACCCTATGAGTGCTGTCTGGCCACCACGGGCTCTAGCATTGACGTCAGCACCTCTGTCCACAAGTAATTTTGCCACCTTTAGGTGACCTCGAATGGAAGCGAGCATCAACGCCGTGTCGCCTTCGTGGTTCTTTGCATTGACATCAGCACTCTTTTCCAACAGGAGTCGCGCCTCTTCCCCACGCCCCTTGTAGGCGGCCCACATAAGTGCCGTCCAGCCTTCCCGATCCCTCGCGTTTACATCTGCACCCTTCTCTAGAACTAATTTTGCCACAGGCAGCCAACCTTGTTCGCTCGCGGTCATAAGCGGTGTCTGGCCATCCTTGTTTATTGCGTTGACGTTGGCCCCCTTTTGCAAGAGTAGCCTCACTACGTCGAGGTGGCCCCAAAAAGCCGCCCATGAGAGTGGCGTTTCACCATCATTGTCCGTTGCATTAACATCAGCGCCGCTATTCAAAAGGCGTGTAACGTCCTCAAGGCGGCCTTCGGTAGCGGCCTTTATCAGTTTCTCATTTTCATCCTTGGCACAAGACATCTGGAGGAGGACAAGCCCAATCACAAGTATCCCTCTAAGGACTGCAACAGTACTGGCGTGCTTTGTGGACATCAAAGCCTCCTCCCCGCTCTCGGATGGTTTTAGATCTTGTGCTGCTTTTCAAATGGGAGCCTTTTGGCAGAATACCATGAAGAAAGACAGATATGCTCGCTTTTCTTGTCCCCACTGAGCCCAGCCGAAGAGATTCCGGCGCTCGCGATGATTTATTAAAACGATTTAAAAAACTGGCAAGGGCCTTATGAGTTATCGATGGAATCTGTGGCTATGTTACCGTAATTGCGCACTATAAAAACATCTTGACATAATGACTGTAACGATTTAGTAAATTGATTTGGGCATTGCATATTTTTCCTCGGCATTTTACCCGGATTCTTTACCAAACTGGAACCTGATGATGAGCAGAATTATCAAAGACGAGGGAGTCACCATCAAGGATATTGCCCGAATCGCCAAGGTGTCTCCCTCCACCGTTTCTCTGGTCATGAATGACAAGCCCGGCGTCCATCAGGAAACCCGGTACCGCGT
>JBKQMK010000575.1:0-27631 GCA_052146735.1 Desulfomonilaceae bacterium
CAGGCGAGGCTTTGCCTCGCTCAAGGCTTCTCAGCCCCTCAAAGCAGTGGCAGACTTTAACAAGGCCCTGGAACTCGACCCTGATATCAAGGAGATATACTGGTATCGGGCTGATGCGTACCGAGCCCTCAATGACTTTGAACAGGCCCTGAAAGATTACAAGAGAGCAGCGACAGCAGATCCGGAAGATTCGATACTCTTCTTGAACCAGGGAACCATCCTAATGATGATGGGGAGGTACGAAGAGGCGTTGGAAATGCTGCGCCGCGCGATCGTGCTCGACCCGGACAACCCCTTGCCCTATACAAACAGGGTAGTACTGCACATGCGAACCGGTAATTTTCTCGCCGCCCTGAGGGACCTGAACAAAGCCCTCGATATCAGACACGATGATCCATGGCTCTTGGTCCAGCGGGCATACATATTCAAGCTCATCGCCAGGGGAGACAGGGCGCTGGCCGATCTTGATCAGGCATTGAAGCTCGATCCTGACAACCAGGAAGCTTGGCTTGTTAGGGGGAGTCTCTATTATAGCGAGAAACAGCTTGACCGAGCGATAGAGGACCTCCACCAGGCCATAAGGCTACTCCCCGATGATCCGACCCCATACCAGCTTTTGGCCGAAGCGCTCATGCACAAAGGCAATAGCGTTGAAGCTCTGGATAAACTAGGTCAGGCGCTGAAGAAGGAATCGTCATTTGTGCCTGCCTACGTGACCATGGGTGACATACACATGGGGGATTCGCAGACAGACCGAGCCCTGGAAGCCTATTCCAGAGCGCTGAATATTGACCCGAATCATTTTGAAGCGCGTGTGAAAAGAGCCAAATTATATATGGAACTGAACAATTATCGAGACGCGGTTGCGGACCTCGAACAGGCCAGCAGGGTAAACCCGTATAGTGGCGAGGTTTATCTGCTGCGCTCACAATGCTATACGATCCTTGGTGATACCGAAAAGGCGAGGCAGGATACGTGGAGGTCGAGAGTATTCGCGGACCGTTGATTCCGAAGTGCCGCTAATGTGGGGGGGCTGGGGGAAACTGATTAAGGTTAGTTTCCCCCTTCGTCCCTCAGAAAACCGCCTGTCTTTCGTCGATGATCCTGCGGGCTTTCCCTATACTTCTCTCAATCGTGTCATGAGGCAATATATTGACCGGGACATTGATCCCTATGACTTGCTGTATTCGTGAAGAGATTTTCTTGGCGAGTTCGTCCAGTGTCCCCTGGCCCGCTTGATATGTTGCGGGCTTGACCTCTGTTTCAATCAGGATGTGATCTATATAACCCTTCTTCCTCAGCCGGATCTGATATTGAGGCTCTACCTCGTCGAATTCCATGAGCACCACTTCTACCTGGGAAGGGAAGACATTGACTCCGCTGATAATCATCATGTCGTCAGAGCGACCGAGGATCTTGTCCATTGTAATCAAAGTGCGTCCGCATTCGCATTTTTCGCGGCGCAGCGTGCAGATGTCACGCGTCCGATAGCGGATCACAGGCATTGCGCGCCGTCGAAGAGCAGTGAAGACCAACTCGCCTTCCTCCCCCGTATCCACCGGTTCCAGCGTACCCGGATCGACGATTTCCGGAAGGACATGGTCTTCGTTTACATGAATCCTGTAATACTCGCAGGTGAAAGAAACCCCGGGCCCCATAAGTTCCGTTAGCCCGTAGTGCTCATACGCGTGCATCCCGCCTCTGGACTCGATGTCACTGCGCATCTCGACGCTCCAAGGCTCCGCTCCGAAATGGCCTGTTTTGAGCCCGGAATTCTTGATGTCGAACCCCATCTTCTCAGCCTTTTCGATGATCGTCAGACAGTATGAAGGAGTGCAGCACAAGGCATTGGTCCCAAAGTCCTGGATGAGCAATATCTGCCTTTCAGTCATGCCTGCCCCAGAAGGGACAACCGCGCATCCAATTCTTATTGCGCCCTGAAGGAAGCCTAGACCTCCTGTGAACAGTCCCATACCATAGGCGTTTTGGAGTATGCCGTCCGGTCTCACCTCCTGTGCCCACAAGCCCCGCGCCATGCATTCAGTCCACTGTTCCATGTCTTCAGCCGTGTAAGGGCCGGTAATGGGTTTGCCGGTGGTTCCCGAGGAGGCATGAATTCGAACCACTTCCGACATCGGGACCGCGCACAACCCGAAAGGGTAATTATCCCGCAGGTCCGTCTTTACCGTGAAAGGAAACTTTGCTATGTCCTCAAGCTTCTGCAAATCCGCGGGCTTTACACCTTGTTCGTCAAAGGCCTTCTTGTAAAAGGGAACCTTTTCATAAACCCAGTTGAGCGTCTCTTTCAGTCTTTCCATCTGAAACGCTTTCATCGCGGACTCGTTCATCGTTTCGAACTTTTCGTCCCAAAACTTTTTTGACATGCGGTGCCTCCTCGACGACGGATATATTTTTTCCGATGATGGACAATACGGGAAGGGCTCTGCTGATCTATAATTATGAGATCAGACAACTGCTGTCAAGCTAAAACAAGGGACTTCCCCATTCGTTTTTCCCAACAAATCCGCGTGCGCGCAACTTCAGCGGACTGAATTCCTGGGAGCTCGATGGACGATCATCCGTGTGAACGGCAAAACTCTACTCAAATACTCGGGATCTGCGGACGGGAACTCCTCTCCTTCAATTCATGAGCGCTTTCAGACGCGAAAGCGTAGTCTTATCAAGGGAGGTTTCAAGCACTGGCAACACTTCGGGTGATGAGGCAGAACCGCGAATTTTTAGAATCACGGTTACCGGAGTTTTTACAGGCGCAGGTTCAGGTGCCTCTGGCTTGGTCTCCTTTGAATCGGGGACTTCTATGCCGAAGCGCTTGAGTTCTTTTCCCAGTCCGGTAATCTTCAAGAGATCTTCGTGCTTCTTGACGAATTTTTGTACGGCGGGGATTTTTCCGAGGACATCTCCGACGGCCGTCACCGTCTGAATACGGGTGAGTAAATCTAACTGAGAAGAACTCCAACGGAGGCTTCCGATCATGGCAGCGGTGACCTCTGGCCCTTTCAACCTCAAATTGTCGGTGGAGGCGGTTCCCGACTTCAGTTCGATGTCTCCGGCAATTGACTGAAACTCCAGGAGATCGCTTTTCTTATCCGCGGCCTGGGGATCCAGCAGCGTACCGACAAGAGCGTGAACGCCTTTCAGCACCTTCTTCAACCGATCCGCCCTGACCCTCCCCTGCCCCACTTCCAGCGTGATTCGACCACTCAGCGTTTCCAGGGAGGCCACATCTTTCAACGATCCTCTAACCTTCAGCGGTCCTTCTATGGGTCCTTGGATCGTGCCGGTTAGTTCGGGGATCTCCGCATCACCGCTTGCCGTTTCGACTGTGCCCTTGACCTTATCGAGACTCCAACCAGCGTTTTCTGATCGGTAATTCACAGCAAGGAGACGAACAAAACCGGCGGGGACCACACCCTTGTCGGAGCGAGTCAGCCGGATCGTAGCTTCCGCAGGCCCCGACAACTTGGTTCCTGCCATGCTGGGCAGATATCGGAGAAGCTCCTTCAGGTCAGTCTTCTTCATGTCCAGCGTTACTTCTTGAAAGTTTCCGTTGCGGTCTCTGAGAACTCCGCGGCCGGTGAGCATAAGTCCCGGCAGGGTCAGCCGCCCGTTGGTCAGATCCAATTCCTGCTCAGACAATTTTCCTGTAGCGGTCAATGAGCCCGTGACTCCACCCTGTTTCCTAAAAGCCTGTTCAACGCTGACGTCCAGATGAGTGAGGGGCAGTTCCAGCGACCACGTCAAGGCCGTCGGCGACCCGGCAATTTTAGCTTTCAGCGGCACGTTCCCGGTCACTGTTGCACCAGAGGGGAGTTTCAATCCTGCAAGGGCGATGGTATTGGAGTTGAAAGCCAGGGTTGCGGTCCCGTCGATCTTGGGTTCTACCGACCCGAGTTCGGTAATATTTGTCTTGGCAGTAAGCATGTCGGCAGATTCGGTTGCTCTGCGAACAACAATGGAAGTATCTTTAATATCTACTGTATTCGCCTTGACCAGAACCTTGGTATCGAGGCGCATGGCCAACCCTGACACCCACGGCCCGTGTGAGTTGAGGCGCACTCGGGACCCTATCATACCGACGTTGACGATGGCTGGTTCCAAGGTTTTCTGCTTTCTCCACGGAAAGAAAGTCCCTTTGACGGAGATGGTTCCCTTACTGCCCGAGGGTTTATCCAGGTATGGCGACCACTCAATCGCCGCTGCGGTGATATCGCCCCCCAGGTCCAGCCATAGGCTTTGGGGCCGGCCTCTCGCGTTCCATCGGACGGGGATGTGCCCTTTCAAATGCACGGCTTTAGGCAGTGGAATCCCAAAGTCTTTCAACCATTCGGTGTGCAGAGAGACATCTCCTTGCAAATCCACGGCGCGATTATCCAGGAAGGGGTTGGAGATCTTGCCCCGTGCAGATACCAGTTTGCCGGCTTCGCGTATCTCCATGTTGTCTAACACCAACTGTTTCGGGTCCAGTTTAGCCTGCGCCCAGAGGCTCACTTTTGGAGCAATCCCTCTATACACGCCGGTAGGGACGGCATCTTCAAGGCTCAGCGTTCCGCGAAGGCTCCAGTTATTCGTTGCGCTCCATTCTCCCTTAATCGCGGCCTTTATTGTACCGCTTTCCGGATCCAAGGGAACTGACGGAGGGAGGGACGCCTTGAATATCGCCAGCGGAAGCGTATCCGTTTCCGCGCTCGCCCGCGCAAGTTGAACTGTAGACAGGTCCTGGGCAACAACAATGTCACTTTGAACATTCACGTGCGCAGTTCCTCTGGATTTCGCTTTCAGGTCCGTTTTGAGGTTAACTTTCGCGGAGTCGCCCTTTTCCCATTTCACGTGGGCACGAACGGCTGCATTGTCGAATTCCCAGGCTACACCGGTCCAAGGAGGAAGATATACGTGAAACGGCTTCAGTCCTAAAGAATCTGTGGATATATCCATCACGATTCCTTCCAGACTTGACAGGTCTTCGGCCAATGTGGCCTGGCCCTCAATGTGCACTGAATGGTCCTTTGGCTGTCCATTGTCCAATCGTCCGGTAATGTTAGCTGAAATAACGTTTCCCGCGGCCTTCCTCTTGATGGAACCGGTGATCTGCCTCAGAGACCTCTCAACCACTTTGCCCGGTGCGATCTTTTGATCGATCCAATCTACGCGTCCTTCAACAAATTTGATCTCGTGGATTGAGAACTTGAGGCGCTTCTCCTCTTTGGCATGCGACGACCCGTCCCCATCATTGACAACGGTCAGCTCGGGACTCCCTTTTTCTGTTTTAGTCTTTGACGTTTCTTTATATGGAGAAGTTACGGGCAATGGGATTAAAGCTCCCGCAATCTTTCCATCGGGAGATCTCCGTATCGAGGCCCGTAGTCCCTGGATGGTCATAGATTCCACAGCTACTTCCCTTTTCAAGAGAAGGGCCAGGGAAGGAATGAGGACAAGCCTGTCTGCTGAAGCGAGCTTTTGTCCGTCTTGAGAGGCTATTGAGATGCCTTCGACTTTCAAGCTTATCAGTCGAGGGAAGGACCACGAGACCTTCAACGACCCCAAGGTCACTCCCTGACCCGTAAGGCTGCTCAACTGATCCTGGACTCGGTTACGGATCAGATCCGTCTCTGGCAGGAAACGGATGCTTACCACCACCGCGGTCACGAAAAGAGCCATCAATAGTAAAAGGACTACTAAAATGCGTCGAAAATGCCTCATTGTCTGCTCCCGAACAACTCACAAAAGCGGGTGAACGTTCGACCTTCATTTTGAATGAACCCCCAGACTCTCCATCGGTTCTGAATCGCCGCGAGTACATTGAAACAGTGCGGCCCCGATTTTTCTCCGGGACACCACATGATTGGCCTTGACAGATCCGGCCAAACATTTCTTCAATCATTTTTGGAGGTTCTACCCGCTTAGACACTTTTGCACAAGACTTTTGTCAAATGATGTGGGATTTCTTCTAAAAGGCGCTTTCTCGCTGAGAAAAGTCCTTTTTTGTACCGTTGACAATGCGCTTCATGAAGGTCTATAAACTTTAACTATGACCAGAAAAATATTTGCAGTAGGGGATATCCACGGCTGCTACGACAAACTCGTCGCAATGATGAAGATCCTTCCGTGGCGCAAGGACGAAGGCGATCTACTTCTATTTATAGGTGATTACATAGATCGCGGCCCGAAATCTCGCGAAGTGGTCGACTACTTGGTACGGCTCCGGCGGGAAGGCGGCGATTTCGTGTTCCTAAAAGGAAATCACGAAAAAATGCTCCTGGATTATTATATTCAGCAAAAGGATCAGATGCTGTACGTGGCCAACGGGGGAGCCGAAACTATCGCCAGTTACGTAGAGGGAGGAATAGGCAGAAAAGCTTTTGTCTTGCCTGAGGACCATCTTGAATTCTTTCTATCTCTGACCCTTTATCACGAGACTCAGGATTATATTTTTGTTCATGCGGGATTGAGGGACGGCGTCTCCTTGACTGAACAATCCGAAGAGGATTTGCTCTGGATTCGCGAAGAATTCATCTATTCGGCATACGACTGGACCAAGAGAGTAATTTTTGGGCACACGGCCCTTGAGATACCGTTCGTTACTCCGGGGAAAATAGGTATCGACACAGGAGCAGTTTACGGAAACAAGCTTACCGCTGTGGAACTGCCGCGCATGAAGTTCTATCAGGTGTGATGGCTTGCGGAACTGTCTTCATGGGGCGCAGGCCCACACTAAGACACATAACCCGGATCAAGCTTTCCATCCGAGGGTTTTAAGGAACCACTCCTTAAGCATTTCAATAGAACGCGAGTCAAGACGCAGGCGGTGCACACCTCCTGGAATCACATGTAGTTCCGCAACGCCTGCCGGAGCATGATCGAAGATCTCTCTGCTCTGCTCTACCGGGATTAGCTCATCTGCATCGCCGTGAACGATAAGAATGTGCTTGGCCCGCACCTGGGGGATCCACCGCTTGGGCTCTATCTCCTTGAAGCCATCTATCCAGCGGTCCAGATCTGGGGGAAATCCCGGGTCCCTGATCAGTCCCCTTTCCTTGAAATCTGCCACGATGTCGGTCGGATCTTTCTCGAATATTCCGAAATGTGCAGGGGTTCCCACCGCTGCAACGCTGTACACACGCGCACTGTCCGCAGCAACTCGGATAGCCGCTGCCCCACCTCCGCTGAACCCCAAGAGCATAACACGTGTCGGGTCTATGTGAGGCGTGTTCAGTGTCTTGTCTAAGACAGCCTCCAGATCGCGGACCCATCCCATCATGTCAAAGTCTCCGCCTGAATCACCGCAACCCCTGAAATTAAAAATCACAGCGGCGATTCCCGAGGACGAAAAATCTGCTGCCAACCCCTCATATCCGGGATCATTCTGGGGCCTCGCAGCACCGCTGCCGGGGATTCCATGACAGATGACCAGCGCCGGGTACAACATCGCGGGTCGGGCCGATGGGAAATAAATCTTGCCTCGGATGGTGATTCCGTCAGAGACCACTCTGAATGATTCTTTGCGCCGCTGATCCGATGGGTCTATCTCTACGCTCCGCGCCGGTGTCGGTTTGATACGAAGCGCCTCCAGAAGCTTACTGAACATAGCTCTTATGAGATTGATCTCCATTCAAGATGCCATGCCTCACCCTCTGGGATAAACCCTCTTGCAAAGGGGACAAAAAAAGACCTTTTCTCTCGCCAGAAACATGAATGCTCCGACGGTAAGAAGGGAAGCACCTGCCAAAAAAGATATGGCCGTAGCACAGACCACCATCAATCTCAACAGCGAATAACCGTCAAAGAAGCTGACCATCAGGCATCCGAGGATGCCAAGAACGAAGGAGGTAGCGGACATCTTCATCGCCAAATAACTTCGGCCCCGATCGTAAACGTCTCGCAGACTCGATTGCATCCTTTCTTGGCACGTATCACAAAGGGCGTCTACCGCGGGCGAATCGGCGTCGGCCTCGTTCACATATTCCAGGGGGCTGCCGTGGACTATATCATTCAGTGGAGCATCAAATCCTGAGCGAGCTTCACTCGAGTTGTCCGCCACTGCAAAATAGCCGTCGTCGCGGTCTTGCGGCGGTACGCCGGTAGATTTGCTCTCCTGCCTGGACGCGGTATCGCCGAAAGGGCTGCGTTCCCGTACTCCGCTGAAGACATCGAGTATTTTTTTGCCTAGAGGGACTCTTTCCTCTTGTGCCGAAGAGGCTGCCCGGGGGGCTTCAGAATCCGGCCCTTGGGGCGCGCGTTCCTTGCTCATCAGTTCCTGAAAAGAGACACCGCACCTGGGGCAAATATCGAACATTGTGTCTTGGGCTGCCAGGCAGGCCGGACAGATGAACCCGGCTTTCTCCTCTTCGTCTTTGGGAGCTTCCGGCTGGTGAAGATTCTCTCGCCTGTAATGGTGCTGGAGTTCCTGAGAACTTAGAATGCCGCGGTCCAAGAGCATGCTGTAGAACTTTTCGAGCCCCGCTGGGGTCAGATGATATCTCTTCAGGAGTTCCCCGTCCGACATTACGGTGTGGAAATCGTCAAGGAAATCCTTGACCTTAATCGTTCGCTTTTCTTGGCTGGTTTGGATAGTATTCATAACGTTTCACCTCGCGTGGACAGTGCAATTGTGTTATAGCAAATAAACTTCATCCTATCAAGTAAAATCGTCATGTTATGTTTATTATATATAATTTACTTTACTATCGCCGTTGCGCGTTCCTCTTCTGAATTTCTTAAACGGGCCTCCATCGCCTTGCAAAGACCAAAGCTTTGAGCTAGGTTCTCAACTCGAAAACAATGTTAAAATTGCCTGATCGCTCTCGAAGAGAAGGGTTTATCCTCCACCTCGGTGACCGGCGGATAGGGCCGTTAGAGTTGGCTGACCTGGCAACAGTGGCCTTGGAATACCTGGTATGACAAAAAGTGGTGTTTCTACTCTTGTCTTTTTGCTTTCTGCACTGTCAGCCATGGGGGCTCTGGGTCCTCCTTCTTTAGCGCTCGAAGAAGGGATTCCTCAGGTCTGCCGTCCGAACCTCGGTCCCTCGCCGGCCATTGAACTGGGGAAAGCAGGGGTTTTCGCGTGGAGTTGTTCCGGAGAAAACGAGAAAGGCAAGGGGTTCTACATTGTGTTTATAAGGCCGTCAGGCACTTACGTGCTTTTGAAGGTTCCGCAGGGGAGAGCATCTTTTGAGTTTACCCCCGATACCCCTGGCATGTGGCGCTGGATTGTCATCAATACCGACCCTGACCGGACCAAGCCGGATGTGGAGTCGAAGCCTGGTCATTTTCAAGTGGTGCTCACGCAGGAATCCGCACATTAGGAAGCTGTCGCGTGACGCAAGGCTTTGCCGATTTGTACCGTCGATGGAACATTCTCAACAGCAGATACCTTTAGACACTTAACGCGAAAAGCGGAGTTTCTCTTCACTGGCATGACCCCATGTGATATAGATCTGAGCCTATTAGTCCGCCCAGCGTCCATCAAAATACGATCAGAGCCAAAACTGGGGATGCGGGTCAAAGGGAACAACTTTATTTTGTCGAGAAGGAGAAACATCCATGACACAAGGCCGTTGCGGGTCAGTTCACATTCCAATTGTCGTGATCATTGCAATTACGCTGCTGGCAGCTATTTCCCCACTCTCCTCAACAGCGGAAGCTCCACCAGCCCTTAAGCAACTGGACGAAGCCTTCGTTCAAGTAGCCGAAATGGCCACACCTTCGGTGGTAAACATAAAATCCTCGAAGAAAGAGAGTTCAGGTCCTATGGGTTCGGACCTGGAGCCTTTTTTCAGGTCTCCCCCTTTCAGGGAGTTTTTCGGCGGTGAGGATCTCTTCAAACGCTTCAAGAAGGAACCCCGCCACGATGGAGGCTTGCGTGCCGAGGGCATGGGATCGGGAGTTATTGTAACGGCCGATGGGCACATTCTCACCAATTCTCATGTCGTAAAGGACTTTGACGAAATCACGGTCACTCTGTCCGACAAGCGATCCTTTAAGGCCAAAGTTATCGGAGCCGATCAGGAGAGCGATATCGCGGTGATCAAGATTGAGGCCAATGGCTTGCCGGTGGCAAAATTCGGAGATTCTTCCAAGCTACGGGTGGGCGAGATCGTTATGGCCGTGGGTAACCCGTTTGGGTTCAATCGAACTGTGACATCGGGCATTGTCAGCGCCACTGGCCGGTCCAATGTGGGAATCATCGGCTACGAGGATTTCATTCAGACCGATGCGGCAATTAATCCCGGCAATTCCGGCGGCCCTCTGGTCAACATCAACGGCGAAGTGATAGGGCTCAACACGGCCATAGCTACGCGCAGCGGTGGTTATCAAGGGATCGGATTCGCAATACCCGCCAACGCAGCCAAGTTGATTATGGATGACCTGGTGAAGGAGGGCAAAGTCCGTAGAGGACTGTTGGGCGTGAACATTCAAGACCTCGACGAATCGCTGGCCAAGTCTTTTGGTGCGTCTGGAACCAACGGCGCGCTTGTGTCGCAAGTGATCGCTGAGAGCCCGGCTGAAAAGGCGGGCATCAAAGCGGGGGACATCATTCTCAAGTTCAACGGAGAAAGCGTGAGCGGCGCGGCAAATCTGAAAAACATGGTAGGACGTGAGAAGCCGGGCGCGACGGCAAAATTGACGATTTACAGAGACAAGAAGACCTTTGACGTAAACATAACGATTGGAGAGCGCACTCCTAAAGCTCTTGCCTCTGCAACCCCTTCGACCCCAGGGGAAACTTCAAACGAACTCGGAGTGGAAATCGAGAAGGTGCCGGCCGCGATGGCTGAGAAGATGGGATTGAAAGAGGGAGAAGGAGTCCGAATAAAGGAAATTACGAACCAGGACGATCCGGGAAACAAGATGGGACTGCGGGCAGGTGATGTGGTGCTCGAGGTGGACGACAAACCAATTTCAGATGTCACAGCATTTAATAAAGCAGTGGCGGAGGCGAAAAGCAGCGGGCTGATACGTTTGAAGATCCAGAGAGGCCCTGCAAAGGTATTCCTAGCGTCTCCACTCGGCTAGCGTATTCGGGAGACCCCTCTCGCCTTTCGCTCTCAATCCGATAAGGTTGGAATTGGTCTCAGCCTGCACGTAGGGGCACGGCATGCCGTGCCCCTACGTGCATTGGTGCCGCGGACGTGCAGTCAGGTCGTCCGTCCACGGATGAACTTTCGGCACATCCGTGGCACCGAGAGTTCGGTCTGGTAGCCATCGGTGATAAGCATTTTCACCAGGAATATCCGTTCAAACTACGAAGAATCAGGGAGGACCTTGCTGTAACACTGTGCTTCGCGGGCTCTGCTATCCCCCTGAGGTTGCCGAGAAGGCGCTTGTTCAATCAGGTTTGCCTTGGTTCAACGCGGGAGCCTACGGAAATTCCCCGTCAATCTTCAGACGAATTCCACCCGCACTTCATATCCATGTGGTTCAAGATCTTTGAGCAAGGCATGCGCGGCTTGTTGGAAGAGCGACCTATGTTCTTTTGCGCTGCCGACGCGGCGCATCTCTCCCCGGAAGACACTGTCTTTGGAATCGAAAAGACCATCATTGAAATAGGTGTCAAGCGCTTCTTCCCACCGGCCCCTTAGTTCTCCGTTCTCGGAATGCACCAAGGGCAAACGTATCTCCTCACCCTGATATTCCTTGGCGACGCGGACTTCGACGTGAATTCCGGCCCTGTAGGTTATATCGGCCACCGGCTTCCCTTTTTGGGATATGTGCGCGACGATCATCGTGGGCCACCTTGGCGGAAACGCTGTCAGGAAGGGCTGGGCAAAGCGCCCAAGTGCCATTGCAAAGGTAATAATACTAGCAACTTCCGCTTCCACTGTCCAGTAGAAATCCCGCGATCCGCACGCGGCTGCCGATGTTCCCGCTGCTGTTGCATTCGTCGGATAGGGATGATAAGGGAGGATGAAGCGGTTGGATTCTGAATGGATCTCTCCGTGACCTGCATGATTAGATTTCCCGGTGAAAGGCATTGAAAGTGACGCAACACCGCCATCCCCTGGGCGCTTCTGCAAAGGGAGGGGAATCGTTTTCCGCTCCCACGGTGGAAGATGGAAACGGTGGGGGGATTGAGAGAGGCTTCTCTTAAAATCCATTTTCAATGCATCGCAATGTTGAAAAGCGCAATCTGCCGTGAGCCGTGATGGCTTGGTGAGCTTGACAACCGCCATGGACTGGTTTAAGGAATCCTATTTCCGGAGATCGCAGTAGCCATGCCCACGCAGACGCTTAGTTTTGTAAATTGATCCTTTACCGATGACGGATTCTGGAGACATGAATACGCCAATCAAACGGCAAGGGCTGCACGAACAATGGGCGCTGACACGCGACTCTTTCTGCAACAAAGGCTTTTCACGTGGCTTCAGCGTAAGGGTATCCGTTGATTTTGCGGAGACGCCGAAAAGTTCTTCCGAAATGCCCGGTCGGCTTCCTGTGAAAGGACGTCCCGCAACCGGATAGGAGGTTGGTTGAAGAAATGGAACCGTGTCCTATACTGGTGAAAGGTAACCGAGAATCGGACAGACCTTACAGAAAAGTAGACTGCGACCATTACGGGAGTTGTCTCGACACAGCGCTGAAGAGTCGCTGGTCTGACTTCTCGTGCTGCCAATGCGAGGCATACACGAGGACCCGATTCATCGAACAAGCCACGGGCTCGGACGATTACTGGTAGAGGTTCCCAAGCGTAAGGGAATACGGTGAGACTGGTTCCTGCAATCGTTTTGTGGGCCGTCGCTTTTGCTTTCGTCGAGGCCGCAGTAGTGGAGTACCTCGTGCCATCTACTACCCTCTGGCCAGCGGAGGGTTCACGTTTCCCATCGTCACGATCAAGCAAATTACAGCATTGGGTGAAGAGCATTGGCGGCGTCTTCTCATAGAGTTAGGCAGAGAGGCCGCCACTTTGGTAATGTTGACTGCGGTCGGGATCGTGGCCGGGAAGAATCGTCGTGAGTCCTGGGCCCATTTCATGATAGCCTTCGGGGTCTGGGACATTTTCTACTATCTGTGGCTCAAGCTTTTTCTTGACTGGCCCCCCGGTATGATGACTTGGGATCTGCTTTTCCTCGTCCCGGTTCCGTGGGTGGCGCCAGTGCTGGCCCCGGTTCTTATCTCTGTAGCGCTGATAGTTGCGGGTCTCATTGTTCTTTTTTACGAGAGCCAAGGCCGTCCTCTTGTCACCCGGGCGAGAGACTGGGCCTTCGCGACCGCTGGGGGATTAATAGTGATTGCCTCCTTTTGCTGGGATTACGACAATGTTACCAAAGGGGGGTACCCAAATCCTTTCCATTGGCCTCTATTTTTTGCCGGTTTTGCTGTCGCGGCAGCAGCTTTCGTGGCAATACTGCGTCGCCGGCGTGCTGCATCCGTCTGAAAAATCTTTTTTCTCCCTCTACACCCAAGGACCCGAACGATCACATTCTGGCGTAAGCCTTTAGTTATCAGTGGTCAAAAACTGTCATAGCGAGCGCAGCGAAGTCCTGCGGGCCACAGCCAAAGCTGAGATCGCCTCGTCGTTTCGCTCCTCACGATGACAGGGGACCGGCGATCCCCCGCGTAACTGAGTGGATGCCATTCTAGTCAGGCCGACCTTGACTCAATTGTCGGCCTTTGGTAATTATGTAGGACTAGACCCGGATTCCGCCTTAATCCCGGCTTGCTTTGCCGTAATGTTCGCTCAGCGCCAGGAACAAGCCCCGGGCCCGCAGAGTATAATCCCTGTCTGAGACATGAACGGAGGCTTCATGGGAACTGTACCGCGCAACAGGACCGGCTCGCAGGCGTATGATGAAGAGAACCTCGGCTTCGGAACCATCTTTACGGACCACATGCTGCAAATGTCATTTTTAGCCGATAAGGGTGGATGGCAGCCGCCGCAAATACTCCCCATGGACAATCTTGTTCTCCATCCGGCGACAATGATTTTGCATTACGGGCAACAGGTATTTGAAGGTCTTAAGGCTTTCGCAGGCCCAAACGAAGAGGACATCTTCCTTTTCAGACCTGGTATGAACATAGGCCGGTTCAACAAATCCTGTGAGCGCCTGTGCATTCCCACCGTGGATCCGAATCTCTTCATGGATCAGATGTCCCGTCTTATCAGGATGGATAGGGACTGGATCCCCAGGGCCCCCGGCACATCAGTTTATGTGCGTCCGACAATAATCGCTTCAGAACCTCACCTAGGCGTGAGGCCCTCTCAGGAGTATCTTTTTTACATTATTCTTTCACCTGTCGGCGCCTATTACCCCGAAGGCTTCGCTCCTGTAAAGATTATGGTGACGGACCAGTACATACGCGCGTGCCGAGGCGGAGTTGGTGAGGCAAAAACCGCTGCAAATTACGCCGCCTCCCTTTTGGCCGCGGAAGAAGCTCATACCGCCGGATTCACCCAAGTTTTGTGGCTCAACGCGGTTGACAGAAACTCCATTGAGGAAGTCGGCACAATGAACATCTTCTTCCGGATCAACGATGAAGTCATCACACCTGCGCTCGAAGGGACTATTTTACCGGGAGTCACAAGGGATTCTGTCATTCGCTTTGCGAAAGGCATTGGCCTGAAGGTTACCGAACGGCAGATCTCTATAGACGAGGTGGTGCGGGCCGCTGAAGACGAGAGCCTAAAGGAGATCTTCGGGTCTGGAACAGCTGCCGTCATATCCCCGGTGAGCGGTTTCCGATACAAGGGGGTAGACCATCTTGTAGCCGACGGCAAAACTGGAAACGTAGCTGCAACGTTATTCGAGGAGCTTGTAGCAATTCAGACGGGCGCCAAACCGGATCCGTATGGATGGGTAGTCAACGTCGGAAAGGAATAGCCGAGTGCTTGGCGGCCCGAGTTCAAACGGCCGCGGCCTCGTGGCCGGTCGCCCGCATTCAAGGCGTGTGCCGCAAGTCTGACCTGTTCCGAAGTCCGGACCCTATACCCCGCCCCGGCACAGATGGTTGGTGGGACAAGTCTCTGAAACTGTCTCAAAAGCACAAATTCAGGTCGGATATGACGTTGGTTTTGTAGGGGCGGTTCCTGAACCACCCTAAATCATAGCGGTTCTCGAAGCGCCCTTACTAAGAATCTCTCCAAAAGCCATTTTGAGACAATTGCGTCTCGGCAGTCTATTGTGGGACGGCAGGATTTCCGTCCCAACCAAACCATTTTCGGTATCGGACATTACTTTTGGCAATCGATATGGCCGTTACGCAGTCTGGCCGCGCGGATACTACTGAAACGCAAATACTCTTTCTTCACCGCCCGGCGGAGTTATGAACAACTGCAATGCGCTGGGACCCGTCCCCTGGAAATAATCGAGAAACATTTCGTGGCTACCGGTTTCCATGGTCGCGGTTCCGGACTGCTCAACCGTCTTTCCGCCGCCTTCTGCATTGATAACGATCTTTTTGCCAATAATCAGGCGGGCCGCGTCGCCACATACAATGCGAAACTTGTAATTGCCCGACTCCTGGTCCGAAAGGGAAAACTTTACGTAAAACCTCAGGCCCAGCCAATCCTCCCGTTTGGGCACGCCCGGGAATTCCCGTGAGCCTCTGTTCGCGGGGTAATCTATCGCTTGAGTGAAGAACATCCCTGAAGGGGAAAGCTTGTTGTAATTCGGCATCTTCTTAGTATTGGGCTTCAAGAAGTACACAAAGGCTGGAATCTGGCTCACCTTACCCTCTTCTGACGAAAAGCCCGCCAAAGTTCGGGCCGGCGCGAATAATTCCTCCTTTTGCGTGGGTGCGGTGACGTACAGTTCCAGACGCGGGTCTCCTTGAGGATGGAAATAGTCAAGCGTGATCGGATAGCTCCCTTGTTGGAGGAACGCCCATCCCAGTTTCCCTTTTTGATCGACCTTCATTCCACCTGTGATATCAACAACATTCTGCTTGCCGATGGTCAGACGAGCAAAGTGGTCTGCGAGGAGCCTGAAGGCGAATATGCCCGCGCCTTGAACATTGAAGAAGCCCTGGTACCGCACTCCGACCATCTCTTTTCTACCAGGTAGGCCAGGCAATCCCTCCCCTCCCGATATGTTGAGATCAGGCGCGATGAGCCGACCAATTGGGCTGAGCTGACTGAAATCCGGGCCCTCCGGATAATTGCCCTTTGGAACAAAATAGACTTGACCCCAGAGAACGTCGTATGGCTTTGCCGGTTCCTTCCACCCTGCTAACCCGCTCCCCAATGAGAATATTTGCTCACGCCCGACCGGCGGCTGTACAAAAAGATTTAGAACCGGTGGTCCTTGTGAATTGAAGCTGTCGACAATAATTGTGTGGACCCCCTCGGCCAGGTGCAGAAACGCTGTCTTAGACGACGCCTCATGAATTCCGTCGTTCTCGATCAAGGTCTTGTCGTCTATATGCATCCTTGTTCCGTCTTTGGAGTGGAGCCTCCACTTGAAGATTCCCTCTCCGGAAACCATGAACATGCCCACAAATCGCATTCCGAGACCATCGGTTTTCTCGAGGAGACCGGAGGGCTCGTTCTCTCCCTTTGCCGGATCGAGATTAATTCTGTCAGATGTTAGGGCCTGAGTGGGTTTGAACGCGCTATAATCCGGTAATGCCTTAATATTGTCAGGTAATTTGTATACGTTTACACTAAAAGCGCCTTTACCGCCGGGCAGCGCAGCAGAAACGGGGCCCGACACCGGCTTTCCAGGTGTAGAGGGAGCCGGTTCTCTACTCGGTGGCCGTTCCAAAGGTTTAGGACCTGCGGGCGTTTGTCCAATTTCAGTCTCCGTCCCTTCTTCCGTTACGCCCTGTCCTGGTCTGGGGCCGCCAGGAGACGGCGCAGCGCCTCCGGGCCCTCTCCTCAGGATCGAAGGTGATGCGGGAGGAGCCCCCGGTCTTATCTCGAGAGGTTTGCCTTCGGGTTGCGTTCCCTGGGTTTCACCCTGAAGCTCTCTGGGCCTCTGTGTCTGTTCCACTCCCGGGGTGGCAGGGACTGCTTTTCCAGCCGGCGCCCCAGGCGTCGACTCCACCTGAAAAGACTCGATCTGGTCAGGAGCGAAATTGAGCGGCACCTTTTGAGTCGGGCCACCCTTTTTCTTGATCACGAGGTAGTCTTCGCCTAAGCCGGCAATTGCCGTACATAGAACTACAGCCGCTGCAACAACGATTATTTTTGGTAAAAGAGATCTCATCTGCTCACCTCATCCCCCGCTAAAGGGGGGCGCACGGCATGGTCCTTGGTGCCGATTCGATAAGAACTGAGATGCTCCAGGGTTCCTGTGAGAGGGAATAGCAGCACCGAGGGTTCCACCCCGGCGTCGCAACAGCCACACCGTAATCCTGTGGCGGGATTTCAACTTGCAATAAACCCTGAGTCATTTCAAACCGATCATGATTTCCTCTCCCCTAAATATCGGGCGCTCCTCTCCAAACCTTTTGCGGCCTTGCCCGTCACGGGGATCGGACTATCCGTCAGGCGATTGTACACCCGCAAGACCTTTCGCACAAACCGCCCGGCCGCATCCGATCGATTGAGCTTTTCCACCGGGCCCGGTCCTATATTATACGCCGCTAGAGCGAGATATGTTGAATTGGGACAGTGTTTGTACCGCTCGAAGCAGTTTCGCAAATAGGCGGCGCCTGCCATAATGTTTTGATGGGGATCCCAAGGATCCGTGACCCCTAAAACTTCTATCACTATGGGCCTTAGCTGCATGAGCCCTCGGGCGCCGCGGCAAGAAGCGGCCTTAGGCTTGAAACTTGATTCCACATGAGTAACGGCAGCAATGAATACTGGATCAATATGGAACTCCCGCCCTGCCAACACAAGTATTCGTGCGTAGCCCGGTTTTCCTCCGAGAGAGGAGACTACTGATCTGAGGTTCTCCAATTCCTGGATGCTCACAGGACTTTTCAGACCGGGACTGACGCGTCGGGTCACAACCGCCGGTCGGGCTTTGGGTATGCACATCTCAGGTCTGGCCACTGCCGGATCATAATCCACGCCTGTCAACAATCCCCCCAGGGACAAGAACAGCATGCCGTGGAGTATCATGTGCAATTACCCGATGACGCTACTGCGGTGGGTGAGGGTCTGCCCTCAATTGTCATCGTAGGGTCCCCAGCAGCCTGTACCACCTGCTCGTCGTTCTCTTCTAACCCCTCTTCGTCCGGTTTCCACGACGACGGGTATCTTTCCACAAATTTCACCTGGAATGGGAGAAACTTCAGTCTGCCAACATCTTTGGCCAGGCGTCCCGACGTTTCGAGTCCAACGAGTTCCCGCATACCTTCGGGTGTTATGGCTTCCGAGATGGCCTCCGCCGAAAAACAACGGACATTGAAGGCACACTGACTCAAAGGATTGAAAAGCCGTTCAGGCGCCACGATTCCTTTGAGGTCCGGCAAGACTTTTCTCTCGAAATCCCCTTTGGCCTCGACATAGACTAGACTTGACCGGAACGTGTAAATCGCCATCAAGGAGCGTGCTTGGTCCAGAAAACTCTTGCCGAAAAGAATCAGCGAAACGTTTAGCAGGATATCCACGATGAGACTGAACAGGTAGAGGCGGAAAAAATCCTCGTAACCTGATGAGAAAGCAGGGTATTGCATTAGGATGATCTGGAGAAAACCTACAAGGATCATCCCCGAACCGAGAAACAAACTCAGAAGAGCGGCTAAGCGGGAGGAAGTCCTCACATATTCGGGAAAACTTTCGATAAGAGTTCCGAGCAGTGTCTCTCCGTCTCCGCACACGACAGCCTTGGATCTGGAAATCCTGTTGGAAAATCCCTTATGGGCAAAAATCCTCGAACCTTCTTCCAGAATGCTGAAAAAGACATAGGGATGTCCTTTGCCCTCAACGATCATGGAATCCATTTCCCGGCTGGCCCCAGGTTTCTTTAGAGGTATAAGGCTCAGAGCAATAAGAAGCTTCAGTGCACACACTACGGCGAGAAGATTGTAGAACGGCATGGGAGAGGGTATCACATAGCCTGTCCCCAACCCGAGCCCTGTGAGATACGAAGGCAGCAATTCCATCAGCTTGAAGAGAAAATGGATCGCAATTCCTATGAAAAGGGCCTTCCAGACAAAGCGCGCATTCCAACGTACGATCAAGCCTGGAATCTCGGAAATGTACCTCGCATTGGACCACACCCGGCCTATGAGTGAAAAGATTAATGAAGGGGCCCGATCGTACGAATGAAGTTTACCTTCTTTGAGACCGAGAGATACCCCCTCCGGCCGATAGTAGTCTCCAGCCCACCTGAGTGGTACCCGCAGATGGGACATGTGCCTCATGCCCCCGAATATCCAGTTCAGACCGACTATCAAGCCCGCCAGTGCGGCTACTGTGGTGATAAAGGTGCCCAGAATAAAGGGCACGTAATTGAGAATGAATTCATTTACTTGTTCAGGAAGCCTGAGCGGAAAAAACTCTCTTAATTCGTAGAGGCGCGTCAGGGACCCGAGGCTGACCAAAATACCTAGAGCAACAAGGATGATCCCGTAGAGGAGAGTGTGGTTGGGTAGTTTCACTGTGTCACCGGCGCGTCCTGTGAGTATGAAAGCCATGCATAACCCCGGATTACGTTCTCGTGAATGCAATATCATACCAAATATCTGTCGTCAATTGAAAATGTTATGGTATTTATGCAATATTATTTTTAACATGTCTATGGAAATCTGCGGACACACCTGATAAAACCATGGTAACCATGCCTACACCCCATGGTCTTATGGCCTGCGACGCGAGTATTGGTTCACCCGGCTTGAGGCGCTTTTGCGCCCGGATACAATGGACGGGGAGGCCATCTGCCCCTTCAAACCTTGCTCATCGTGATCCTAAACGGGCGCGATCCTCGTACCGAACGGTGACCAACTCGATGTATTTTCGGTTGACAAGCTCTCTCAAGTGAACTATTAGCGGGGCCATCACCATTGAGGAATTGGAACAAATAATTAAACCCAGGAGAGTAGAGAATGCGAACTACCGATGTATCCGGCTCCAAAACCCGAAGGCAACCCTATAGGCCGCTTCAAGAAGACCGGCGATATGACGAAATCAAGAGGATAATAGATGACTGCCCCGCGGAGAAGATGGAGAAGTTGAAAACATACATCGAGAGATGGCTGCGTCACTCCTAGGACGAACAAAAGCGTGTCATGAAGAAAGGCCGGCTCGAAAGCCCGGCCTTTTTGTTTTACAAAGGGAACATCTCCCATATCATTTTGTGTTCAAGGAAGTCACATAGCTTCGGCAGGGGCGTTTCGCGAAATGCTCAAAAGTTCGAGTGCGCACTCATTAACGCGAATCCTTCTGCTGGAGGACTGCCATTCAAAACCGGTATTCATGAGGCTCCATGCTCGAACGGCATTATTCCCATTCGATGGTGCTGGGGGGCTTGGATGAGATGTCGTACACTACCCGGTTGATACCGCGCACCTCATTTATAATGCGATTTGAGATTACGGCAAGCACTTCATGAGGTATCGGGTACCAGTCCGCAGTCATGCCGTCTGTGGCTTCCACGGCCCTGAGCGCTGCCACGTGCTCGTAGGTTCGCTCGTCCCCCATGACTCCTACGGACTTGACTGGGAGCAAGACCACAAAGGCCTGCCAGATGTTTCGATACAGGCCGGCCTTGCGGATCTCTTCCATGGCAATAGCGTCTGCCTCTTGCAGCAATGCCACGCGATTGGGCGTGACCTCTCCGAGCACCCGCACAGCTAAACCTGGGCCGGGAAAGGGATGTCTCCAGAGGATTGTGTCCGGCACACCGAGTTGCGCCCCAAGGTCTCGCACTTCATCCTTGAAAAGCTCTCTGAGTGGCTCGATCAACTCCAGGTGCATCTTTTCTGGCAAACCTCCCACGTTATGGTGGCTTTTAATAGTAGCTGACGGACCACCCTTGAACGAGACGCTCTCTATAACATCAGGATAAAGCGTCCCCTGGGCCAGGAACCCGACATTAGGAAACTTCGCAGCCTCGGACTCAAATACCCTTATAAACTCTTCGCCAATAATTTTCCTCTTTTGTTCGGGGTCAGTCACCCCCTGAAGCTTGGTCAAAAAACGCTCGGATGCGTCCACATAATCCAGCTCAATGCCAAGTTGCTCCTTGAACGTGGAGATAACTTCCCTCGCTTCCCCTTTTCTCAAGAGCCCGTTGTTCACAAAAATAGGGTGAAGTTGATCGGCAATGGCCTTGTGAAGGAGCGTCACCATTACTGACGAATCCACTCCGCCTGAAAGACCCGCGACGACATGAGCTTCACCGATTCGCTTCCTCACATCAGCCACTGTGGTTTCAATGAAGGAGGCCATGGTCCAATCCGGTTGAAGCCCCGCGATTTCGTGGAGGAAGTTTTTGAGTATTGTAACCCCCTCCAGGGTATGGACTACCTCAGGATGGAATTGGACTCCGCAGATACAATGATCGAGGCTCTCGAACGAAGCAAACGCAGTGTCCTCCGTACTGGACGTAACTCTGAAGCCCTCCGGAAGCTCGATAACCTTGTCTCCGTGGCTCATCCAAACTTGAGCGCCTGCCGAGATGCCCCGAAGCAGAATCGAGTCCTTCCGTACGTAGCTCAAGGTGGCACGCCCGTATTCTCTGTCCTGTGCCGGTTGTACCTTCCCCCCTAACGTGTGGGCAATCGCCTGTAATCCGTAGCATATTCCGAGGACAGGCAAGCCCAGTTCAAGGATTTCTCCGTCAAGTTGCGGCGTATTGTCGTCGTAGATGCTCGCCGGCCCCCCGGAAAGTATGATTGCGGCCGGTTTTTTTCGGGCAACGACATGCATGCCCTGATCAAAGGGGTGGATCTCGCAGTACACGCCGGCTTCTCTAATCCGCCTGGCTATTAGCTGGGTATATTGAGACCCGAAATCAAGAATGAGAACGTAAGAAGAGGTTGTCAACTCGTGACCCCTGGTAAAGGCTGTTCTTAGGCAAGACGCGTGTTACTTTTGTATCCGGGATAGGCTGTTTTGTCAAAGGGCGAGGAAAATTCCGATTACGCCTGGTTGCCGGGCTCTGCCTGGTAACCGACAAGTGTCCGAGCTGTGCCCGGAGGGTATGATTATCCGCTGACAGGAGCCGCCGCACTCTCCAACGGGAAGGTCCAGGAGGCGGAGCCTCCTGCGTTCCGTTTCAGGCAGAGCCTGGGAACCAGGCTAACGTGTGTCTAAGCCCCGGACCTCACCAAACCTTTGCAGGTTGCCTGGCCTCCAATAAAAAAGAGACCGGACGTCCGCCCGGTCTCTTTTTGGATAATATGCTCTGTTTAGGATTCGGTCCTACTTGACCTGCTGCTTCTTGATCATTTCATACTGGAGGCCAGGACTCACGCAAGGATCGCAACCAGGGGACTTTATCGAGTATTTCTCGATATTGCTCACCAGCTTGCCACCAGGCATAAGCGCAGGAGGAGCACCCCAAGCAACGGGGCCGCCATACGCAGGGGCCACGCACTTCGGCGGAATAACCTGGACCTTCATGGCGCACTTTGTGCCCTTCCACACGCCCCAGGGCCGAAATCCACCAGTGTACTGCTCACAACCGTCCAGCAACAGCGTGCTGTCACCACCGGCAGTACCGCCCGTGGTCTTCTGGAAGGAGGTCTTCACTTTCATGGGGATCATTATCATGTCCCCAGTGGCGCACGTGCCGCCCGGCATGCCAGGCATATAGGCGCTAGCAACTCCCACCCCAGTGATGATCAGAGCCATCGCGCTGAGAACAACAATCATCTTGTTAACCATACCCAATCCTCCTTTTATTAGGCCCCACCAATCATTGGATGGGGAGCCGAATTTGGAATTATAGACAAATAAAACCTATTGCCATTGTGATTATCAGAACAATCCCGCGAAGTCAAGATATTTTTTCCCGAGAAAGCCTGATGTCGTTCCGGAATCGTGTACGAGCATACCAGAAAAAAATCTGAATTCAAACTTTTTTTTAAGATTTGTTTACTGGCACGATAGCTTCACAAATCGCGCTTCTATCGAATGCCGGGGGGAAATTCCCTCGGATCAGCTAAAAAGCCTGCCACTGCGGTCGCAGCCGCCACCGCAGGAGAAGACAGTATGACTTCACTTTCCGGATGCCCCATACGGCCCACAAAATTCCGGTTCGTAGTAGAGACTGCGCGCTCTCCCTGAGCCAGTATCCCCATGTAGCCCCCGAGGCACGGCCCGCAAGTAGGAGTGGACACCGCTCCGCCAGCCAAAATAATCTCTTCGACAAGCCCCTCGGCCACTGCTTCCAGCATGATCTTAGGGGTGGCGGGGATGACTATCAGCCGAACTCCTCTGGCTACTTTCCTTCCTTTTAATATGGAAGCAGCGATGCGAAGGTCTTCTATTCTGCCGTTGGTGCAGGACCCGATGACCACCTGATCTACCTTCATCCCCTTTACCTCCGACACAGGCCTTACGTTCTCGGGAAGATACGGAAGGGCCACAACGGGTTCAAGAGAGGCAAGATCTATCTGATGAGTCTCCACAAAGACAGCGTCCGGATCGGATTCGTAGACCGTGTACGGCCTGCCCTTGCGGGCTTCAGCAAAAGCTCGCGTCTCTCCGTCGAAGGGGAAGATCCCATTCTTTGCGCCGGCCTCAATGGCCATGTTTGTTATAGTAAATCGGTCTGACATGCCCAAATTCCGGACCCCTTCCCCAGTAAACTCCATAGCCCTATAGAGCGCTCCATCCACACCTATCTTGCCAATTATGGACAGAATCACGTCTTTGCCCGCCACCCAGGGGCCAGGCTGACCGGTTAAGACAAAACGCATTGTCTCGGGCACTTTGAACCAGCAGTATCCTGTGATCATGGCCGCGGCAAAATCCGTGCTCCCCACGCCCGTTGAAAATGCTGCTAGTGCGCCATAAGTGCATGTGTGGCTGTCTGCTCCGATTATGAGGTCCCCCGGCCCAACCAATCCCTGCTCCGGGAGCAGTGCATGCTCAATTCCCATTTCCCCGACGTCATAAAAATGGACCAGGTCCATGTCGCGGGCGAATTCCCTGGCTTTTCGCAACATCTCGGCTGAAGCAATATCCTTGGCCGGGTTAAAGTGGTCCAGTACCACCACTACGCGCTCCCGGTCAAAGACGTTCGTTCCGCCCGCCTCCTTGAAAGGACCAATGGCCAGCGGAAGCGTAATGTCGTTAGCCAACGCAATGTCCACTCGTGCCTCTATGAGTTCCCCGGGCTGCACGGCTTCTTTTCCTGAGTGAGCAGCCAAGATCTTCTCGCTTATAGTCATTCCCATATATGAAAGCTCCATTAACGCGTGCTGTCGCCTCCGCGCGGCCATAACCGTGCTCGGGGAATCCGAGAGGCGGTCAATTTTGCCCTCGGTAGGCGGTTATCTTACCAGTTTGCATTCAAAGAAGTAATCCCGCGCGTTGCCGCTCACCAAGATACGCCTCCAAGGCATCCTCCCAGTTTCTTAGTCCCAAACCTGTCAGCCCGATGAACCGGGAATTGTCCATGACTGAATACGCAGGCCGGGGAGCGGGCCTGCCCAGTTCCTCGGTAGTCATGGGCTCGACGCGCACGCTTTCAAGCCCAGCTAACTCAAGAATCTTGCCCGCGAATTCATGCCAGGTGGCCTCCCCGGAATTGGTCACGTGGAGAGTCCCTCGGGAGGCTAAGTCACACAGCTTGATCAGCGCGGCCGCGAGATCCGGCACGTATGTGGGTGTGCCACGCTGGTCGCTCACCACTCTAAGCACATCCTTTTGTTGCGCCTGGGAAAGTATTGCCTCCACGAAGTTCTTCCCGTGCAGTCCGAACAACCATTGAGTCCTTACGATGCAATGCCTCTCCGGAAGTAATTCCCTGATAAAACTTTCCCCCTCGGCCTTGGATCTGCCGTACACTCCGAGGGGATTGATCGGATCTTCCTCCACGTAAGGCGCCCGTTTAGTTCCATCGAACACGTAATCGGTGCTCAGGTGCATAAGGAAAGAGCCGGCATCCTGGGAAGCTTTGGCGAGATTTTTGGGACCCTGCGCGTTGATGCTGAAAGCTTCTTCCGGTCTTGATTCGCACCCGTCTACGTCAGTATAAGCCGCGACGTTGATCACGACCCCCGGCTCATACTTTGCGAAGGCACTCATTACCGAATCGGCGATACGGATGTCCATCTCATCTACATCCAGTGCTACAGTTGGCGTGCCGCGTCCCTGTAGCAGCCTCACCAAATCCGTGCCAAGCATCCCCTTGGAACCTGCCACGAGGTAAGGTTCCTTGAACTTCACCATGACCGTCTCCCCACTCATCTTAGCAGTTGAACTTGCAAGTGTTTTTCAATATGATGACCCTAGATCACTTCTTTTGACAAACCCCTGTCATATCCGGAGGTTGGAGCAGGCGACACCAACGCGGTGTAAACTTCCCGTCTTCAGCCATATTGTTATGACACTCATCGTTGACGGAGCGCAAGAATCCCGATGAAAATCGTTCTCAGATCCGCGCTGAAGCAGGACCTCCCGGCTATCAAGAATATCCTCAAACCATGGACCGACCATGACCCCGGAATTCTAGACCTTCTGGACAGCCTGCCCTTGATTGGCGAGCATGGCGCAGTAGGCTGCAGAATCCTTGAGACAGACAAAACCATTCGTTGCGTGTCCCTGTGGTCTCGGGAAAAACCGAACGAGGCGCAGTTGCTGGCTTTAGGACTGGGTCCCGGAGCATCCGAGCTCGGTGCGGATAGAAGGTTTCTGCGTGAGCAGATCCTCGCGTGGTCCGAGATGGGGATCGCGAAAGTGACCATTCGCCTTCCCGAGACATTTGCCGGCGGCCTTATCGACTGCCTGAAAAGCTGTGGCTTCATGTTGGAAGGAATTTCTTCTTGTTGCAGCGTTGATGGCAAGCCTCAGATATGCTTGTGCAAACATTTCCTTTATCGCGTTATTCCCGATTCTCAAGTGATGGGCTTTCTGCGGGATTTTTTCCTCTCGCTTGGCTACGAGGTCAGGGACGAGCCAGAAGGGCTAGGATACCGCATAAAAGCGGAGTACCGCCTTCCCTTCATTTTCAGTACCTGGCATCGCATTACGAGGAGCGGACCAGACATAATCGTTCACCCGCCAGCCCGCGTGCTCGAGATGCATGAGTTGGAGACCCTCTTTTATCCCCTCAGAATACATGCGCGCCACGAACAGCCTCTCCTTCTCCCCATGGAAAAAAAGAGGGCCTTGCATCTGATCGACCTGCCTCGGTCGGACTCCCGGCAGGACAGCCTCTTCGCCACCGACCCTGCCGGCCGGCAGAGACCGGTCCACTTCAACAACCTAACATACAGCTATCCTACAGCGATTCGCGGGATTCGCAAGGGTCTTCCCCTCCTGTTTTACGTTAACAAAATCGGAGTTGTCGGGTCAGGTCGTGTCGAGGACTGGTACCTGGATGAGCCGAAAAACCTCTATAACAAAATTGACGAAATGGGGTTTTTTGATCCCGAGGACGTCAAGGAGCAGGCTGCGACTTCCGGACCTAAAATGGGCAAAGTCCTTGTAATCCGCTTCCACTGGTACAAACCTCTGAAAAGGTCGGTTACTCTCGAGGAAATCCGAAGAATGGATGAGAATTTCAATCCTCAGCGCGCACGTTCCTTGTCTGCGGTGCTTTTTCAGTCGATCCTCTCTGCAGGAGACTCGGGGAACTGACGGGCGGCAATGCGGGGGGACTGCATTGCCAAATCTTTCCTGCACCACGCCGGCAACAGACCTTGGAAAGGCAACAGAGTTCATGATCTACGAATACAAAGGTCTCAGGCCCAGGGTTGGCGAGAATGTGTTTCTCGCTCCCGGGGTAGTCGTATTGGGCGATGTCGAGATAGGTGACGGGAGTAACTTATGGTTCTATACGGTGGCGCGAAGGGATGTTCACAGCATTAAGATTGGAAGAAAGACCAATATACAGGACCATTGCATGCTGCACGTTACCGGCGGGCGCTTTCCTCTTAGCATAGGAGATGGGGTTATTGTGGGACACCGAGTAGTGCTCCACGGCTGCACAGTCCATAACAACGCGCTTATCGGAATAGGAGCCCTTGTGCTTGACGGCGCGGTGGTGGAAGAAGGGGCTATCGTTGCCGCCGGGGCAGTAGTCACGCCCCATAGCACCATACCAGCCAACAGCGTGGCCGTCGGCATCCCCGCGCGCGCCACACGGGAACCCACTGCGGACGAGAGGACCTTCCATCAACAAAACCTCTCCAGGTACCACGAATACGGCCGAATCTTCCACGAACTGGTCCGGCCGCTGTAGCGAACCTCGACATAATCGAGTGTAGTGGGTCCGTGATACCTTTGCCGAGGTAGGGCGGGTCGTGCCAGCCATCGGGTTGGTGCCTCGGCGGGAACGGCCCGCCCTAGTATGCTCTATACCTCTCAGCTTCTTCCAACCTATCATTGCAAGCGGCGAAATCCCTCGCTCAGCGGAAGGACAATCTCGAAGGCTTCGAAAGAGCGGCCTTTTTAGGACTTGGACGCCGGCAACGACTGCCCAAGCGTCTCCCCCGTCCGTAGCTGAACGTCGCAGAAGCCTTCTACTGCCTATCTTGTTGACCCTTCGCAAAAAAACTTCATGTGTTACTTTAATTATTGACAATAGCTCATTGTTATGCTTTATTAATT
>JBKQMK010000576.1:0-14245 GCA_052146735.1 Desulfomonilaceae bacterium
CTCAAAAGGGACGCGTGTTAGCCACTACACAAGGAAAATGGGAAGAGTGTCGCTGCCGATTCAGGTTCCCGGCAGATTCCGGGGGAGGCACTCCTTCCGATGGTTGAATGTCCAGTAGACCTGCGGCAAACGGACACTTCCCGGAACCCATATCTCCATGCAGCGACAGTCTATCAGGGCCCGGCCTCTCGCCGGGCCCTGGTATTTCCAGTCGGAAATGTCATACGAATGCGATTTCGAACAGGTATCTTACGGAAAAGTCTTGCCCGGTCTTTGCGTGCGGCGAAATCCCGCCTGCGGCGGGAAAGCAATCTCATCGGTGGGACGGTCCCGCGGGGAACGCGGGATTGCCGATCATTCAGAATTGATGGGCGCCATGCTCATCCCACCGGGGATTGTTACGGCACCCGCCCCGTAACCCACTGCTTGCATTATGGAGCGGCATTTCGCTTGACACCCTTCGAGAGCGATGGTAAAAAAAATAGTTTACATGTGTGAAGAGGTGTCCCATGAAAACCTGGACCCCGAAAAAAGGGGAAGTGGAAAGAAAATGGTTCGTCATCGACGCCAAGGATAAAGTCCTGGGAAGGATTGCCGCTGAAACCGCTAGAATCTTGAGGGGCAAGCACAAGCCTCAATTTGCGCCTCACATGGACAGCGGTGATTTCGTGATCATCATAAATGCGTCCAAGGTGCGGCTCACCGGAAAGAAGCTCCAGCAAAAGACTTACTACCGGCACAGCGGATATCCCGGGGGACTGAGGTCCACCAGTGCTGAAAAGCTGCTCAAAGAAAAACCTGAACGGATGTTTAGGATTGCGGTGAGAGGCATGCTTCCCAAGAATACACTCGGGCGAGCCCAACTGACCAAGTTGAAAATTTATCCGGATGAGACACATCCGCATTCCGCTCAAAAGCCCGCACCTTATCAGTTTTAGTCCGGGAGAAGGAATATGAGTGACGATCGCCACTATGCGACGGGGAAAAGAAAAAATGCGATAGCCAGAGTCTGGCTTACGGCCGGTTCAGGTAAAATCGTGGTAAACGAGCGCCCTCTGGACGAGTATTTCGGCCGTCAGACCTCCAGAATGGTACTTTTGCAGCCATTCGAGCTGACCCAGACCCTCGGACGCTTCGATATAGTAACCAATGTTCACGGTGGCGGGCTCTCAGGTCAAGCTGGAGCGATCAAGCACGGCATCAGCAAAGCGCTGCTCAGCGTGGACCCCGGGTTCCGTTCGATTTTGAAGAGCGCCGGATTTCTCACGCGAGATTCCCGCATCAAGGAACGTAAGAAATACGGGAAACGCGGAGCGAGAGCAAGTTTCCAGTTCTCGAAACGTTGATACCCTCAAAAGCTCTTTTATATTTTGTGGTGGCTATTACGGAGACCCCGGTTATGACGGGGTCTTTTCCGTCACCACGCTGCACAGTTTCAATATACTGCTCGCCCATGGCCTTCTTCAATTTCAATTCCCGCTGCATTTGGTCCTGCGTGTGATTACCGGACTGCGTCGCAGGAGATGGCGCGGAATTCCGCCATAATTGCCTCCATAACCGGTCCCGCGTTGCCCCTGATTATAATATCCATGAACTGATCGTACGGCGTTTTGGAAAGATTCACGAGGACCAGGCGCGCCCCACCTTGCCTCGCTTCAAGCGGCAAAGAAGCCGCTGGCTGGACCACCAGGGAAGATCCTATTGTGAGGAAAAGATCGCAGTTACGAGCGCAAGAGAATGACTTCTCCAGAACATCCCCTGGCAAGGATTGCCCAAACGCGATGGTGGCACACTTGAGAGGCCCGCCGCAGTGCTTGCAATAAGCAACTTCTGTCCCTTCCCTATCCATCTCGTCGGTGATTTCTTCGCGCGGCCATCGGGTGTGACAGTCCAGGCACGTAATTTCTCTCACAGTACCGTGAAGCTCGTAGACCTTTTCACTTGAGCTGCCCGCTTTCTGGTGAAGGCCGTCTATGTTCTGAGTGACGAGGGCCGAAAGGCGGCCACTTTTTTCAATATCCACCACGGCCTTATGGGCCGAATTCGGGACTGCATCCCTCATGGCAGGATATCTGGCCCGATCGTACGCCCAGTAAATTTTTCGATACTTTTCCTCAGCTCGGAATTTTTGGTAAGTCAAATCGTCAGCATTGTATTGCGACCAGATTCCCCCTGGAGATCGGAAATCGGGAACGCCTGATTCCGTTGATATGCCTGCGCCGGTGAACACGACGATCCTCTCCGCATCGCATATCGAGCGCGCGGCCGCTATAATTCCGTCATCGGGCATAGGTAACTTTCCTCAAGCTCCCGCAGGGGCTTCTTGTCAACTGCCATAGCGGGGAGCTACAACAAAGTATGAAGCTGCTTCAGACATTGGTGCCAATCCAACCGCTGCCAAACGAGGGAAACTTACCGCCGGCTTTCCACCTTCTTCCGCGGCGGAACTTTGCAGTTGGCTTTTCTCATCTCAGCCTCAAGTGCTACGATCTTGTCCAAGATCTCGACAAGTCCATCGAAGGTTATACCACCCGATTTGGCAGAAGGACTGTTTGCGTAGGATTGGTATTCGATTCTTAGCTCAGCCAATTCCTTGTTGAATTGGGGGCAACTCTTCGCAGCCGCCGCGCAGGGGAGGAAAAGACAGAGGAGTAGCACTGCCGCGGTAATCTTCATCGCCATCTCTTCGGATCTCGCATGTGGGCAGACGAGCCGTGAATCTCATGGTAAGTTTTCGAAGCGCAAAGCACAAGGTCTTTTCAAGACCTTTCAAAGTGCCTAGACGTCAACCCACTCTTGCGATCTTCGCCGGGCAATCACATGCTCAGCAGTTTCTTCCATGCGGACGGAGTCTTGATGCGCATCTCTCCGGAACCTACTCTGTTGGAGGCCGGATTATACCTTACTTTCCAATTTCCCATCAGGATGAAAGGCCCCCAATAAAAGGGATGGCTCGTACTGGGATTGTTCAAAAGTGTAATCTTGGCCTGGCGCAGTGCTTCAGCCTTGGAACCGTTTTTCAGGTTGCCGTACATTTCAATGAAAAGCCTTGCCGTGCTTTCGTCGTTTACCTGCCACGTGCTGAGGATAACTGAATCAGTTCCGGCAAAAAGAAAAGCCCGGCAAAGGCTCACGAGGCCGTTAGCCTCGCCGGGATTCCATTTTCCTGGAGAGAGGCAAGAGGAAACCACTACAAGATCCGAATTAAGTTTAAGCCCGAAAACCTCTCCTAATTGGAGAAACCCGTCATTTTCGCGATCACCGAAAAGCGAGAAAATTATCGCCGGCTGTTGTTGAAGCTTTCCTGCCCCACTGAGGAGCAAGCCGTGGGTAGCCAGGTGGATGTATTTGTAGCGGCTTAAGTCCGCCTTTTTGAAGAGCGTTTCAGTGGCTTGTGCGCCGAGATACGTCTGCGTAGGGCCTCCCATGATTTTAACGATTTCGGATATTTCCTTACGAGCTCCCGGCAACGGCTTTAGCTCCGATCCTCGCGACCCCGCAGAGCCGCCGGACAGCGAACTCATCAGCTTTTCAGCTCCCGGGTTGAGTTCCCTTTTCTTTTGCTCATCTTGATAAACCGCGTCTCCAAATGCGACTAGGCTCCAGCCCGGGTCGCGGTCGTGCTTCCTCGCTCGGAGGTTAGCGAGCACCGAGAAGGACGGGGCATAAGCGAACGCGTACTTTTCCAGCAAATATGTAGGACGGTCTGTTGCCGACCAGAATCGCTTTTCCGCGTGGGCCTTTGAATCAACAAGCGCCTCAAAGGGAAGCGCCGAAAGAGGACCGTGTGGAATCACCACAACGGTTTTCTTCGCGGCCAAGAAGTACTCTATCGGCTTTATTACTCGGGAATAGAGGCGGTACGCTACCGACGGGTCCCAGTTGGCTTGTGTGTCTGCACGGTGCAGAGGTCTCGTCAGAAGATCGACATCCCGCTCCAGGTCCTTGCTGGAGTATTCGATGGAATAAGTATGGAACCGCTGCTTGTCCAGGGCAAAGATGTACGTTCGGCTTCTGGTCACCAGGTACTCCAAGACTGCTTCGTCGGCATCGATGATTTCCTTCTGGAGCTGGTGAACGGTGAGCGGCCTCGGATACCGTAGGTCCGCATAGGAGGGATATTCCTTGACCAGGCGCTCTTTCAGGTTAACGAACATTTTCTCTTTGGCTCGACGCTCACCGAGCAGCTTTTGGATCTGCGGCTGCTCCGGGCTCCCTTTTGACAGTTCCTCCTCGATGCGTGAGTTAATTCTTCTCAAGCTGAGCTTCAGGCTTTTCTCTTTTACGAGCAGATCTTGGGGCAAATCTGAAAAACTGTCCACGTTGATTCGGGACAAGGTGTTCTCGAATTCCGCCGCCTTTAGTTTTTCTACAATTCTCAAAGCCTGATTGTCGTAGGCCCCTGCAGGATCTTTCTTGGCGAGCGTCATGAGTACTCGCAGGGTGGTCTCAAATAGAGCCGTTTTGCCGCCAAATATGAAGTTATCCTCGTCTGACTCCTCGATGATGTCAGCTTCCATGGCCTCTAGAATGGCGATAGCCTTCCTATAGGCTTCAAGGGCTTCTCCGTAGCTTTTCTTGCCTTCCAGGGCCCGGCCCATAATAAAGTACGCCTTCCAGAGCATCTTACGATCTTCGGAAGCATGGGCTATCTCGAAGGCCTGCTTTAACTCCCCGACAGCCGCCTCAAAATCCCCTAGAATGGAAGTTACCAGCGCTATCTGGAGAAGGTTTTCGTTTACCCCGCGGCGGTCGCCTAGTTTCGTTCGCTTCTCCTGAGCGGCGCTGTAGTGCTCGAGCGCCACTCGCGGCCGGCCTAAGAACTGGTACAAGGTCCCCATTCGGGTCAGCACACGCGCTTCACCGCGTTCATCATTGGTTTCGCGGGCGAGGTTCAGGGCCTTGATCTGATACTTGAGAGCGCCTTCCGTGTCCCCGAGTTTGCTCAGGATGTCACCCAAACGGATCAACTCCCTCTTTTGCATTGCGAGATTGTTGGTCTCAGTATGAACCCTGAGCGCATCGTCAACAAACTCCTTCGCCTTGGAGTATTCTTCCATTTGGAGGTAAATGTTGCCGATACGATCATAGATACGGCCCTGTGCATTGTCATTTCCAGGGGTCTGGGACATGGACAAGGCCCTGTGGTAATAATCCAGTGCCCGCTCCAAATCGCGGAAGCCTTCGTAGATCTCTCCCAGGTAGAATTCGAGGTCACGAGACTGGGAAGGTGGGACCGCGAGCTCTGTCCGGAGGTTCAGTGCTTCGTGGAGGCTGTTCAGGGCATTTTCGTAATCTTCGGTTTTGACCTGGATCACACCGATGCCGCCCAGAGCCCAGAGCTCACCCTTTCGATCTCCTTGCTGCCTCATGGTGGCCAAGGTCTCTCGAAGCAGGGCCAGTGCCTTCGTATACTCCCCCGAATCTTCGAAGACGGTAGACATCTTCAAGTGAATCGAGGAAACTGACTGAGCGTCATCCAATTGCCGGGCCATATCCAGAGCTTGCTTCAGCAGAGCCAGAGCCCGTGGGAAATTCCCCTTTGCCCGCTGCAGCATGGCAAGTTCCCCCAGAATCGCCACATCCCCTCGGGGATTTCGGATCCGCTTGTTAACCTTTTCGGCTTCGTCCAGAGTCTCTGTGGCATTTTGCAGATCTCCCCGGGCAAGATATAATTTACCCATGCTGGCCAGATCAGTGGCCACGCCGCGACTATCTTGGATCTCGCGGTGCAATCTGAGCGCCCTGGACAACTTCTCCAGGGCAGCGGTTTGAGAGCCTCTTGCCGCATCCACATTTCCCAGATTGGTAAGGACGTCTGCCTCACCTTTTTTGTCGGATAGCTCTCGATATACACTAAGGGCCTGTTCCAGGCTCTGCATGGCCTCACTCACTTGATTTCGGTGCCTGAGAAGATTCCCCATATTGGCCAGAGTCGCCGCGTAGCCCCGGCGATCGCCCATTCCTTTACGCAAGTCAAGGGCATTCCTGAAATACTCCAAAGCCTTTTCGTGGTCCCCCAAACTTTTAAAGTGGACCCCGAGGGCCGTCAGATCCCGTCCTTCGCCAAAACGGTCCCACATGGCTCGGTGCTCGGTCAGAGCTTGCTGCAGCAGGCTGAGGGACTTTTCGCGCTCTCCCCGCAGTTCGTAAACCAGTCCCATTAGATGGTCGCAATCCGCGGCGCCTCGGCGATCATTTATCTCTTCAAATTCCTTGCGGGCCTCGGCCGCGTCTTGCAAAGCTTTTTCGGAGGCTTCCCTGGAAAAACGGTATCGGGCCACCGCCAAGCGCAACTGACTTTTGGAACGGCGGTTTATACCGGTTTTAGCGTCTTCCAATGCCTCCTTCAGCAGCCTTGCTGCAGCTTGTGCATCGCCCATCCCCGTGTAAATTTCTGCCAGAAGAATCTTCGAGAGTACGCTCTGATTTCTGTCATTCATCTTCTTGGCTACCGTAAGGGCGTCCTGGCCATACTCCAGGGCCTTCTGAACGAAACCCTGCCTATAATAGACCTCTCCGACGAGATGCAGGGCTGCGGCTTCGCCGCCGGGGGCAGATAATTGCCGAAACTGCTCGAGGGCTTTGCCGCCCAGTTCCAGAGCTGACTCAAATCGGGAACGATCCAGTTCGAGGTTCCCGAGTATGAGCCGCACACGCTCGGCCATAATGCGGTCCCCCGCACCTTCGTAGCTGTTCAGGGCTGCCGTAAGACTCTTCACCGCTTGAATGAGCTTGCCTTCGTTGTAAGCATCCATACCCTTTACTACTAAAGGGAGCGCACTGGCAGCCGCATCGCTGTCCTGGTCGATAAGGGATTGGCCCTCTTCGACGGCCTTTCGAGCAGCGGTGAAGTCGCCATTGGTCTGATCCAGGTAAGCTATCCTGAAGAGGGTCTCCCCCAAGTCCTTTCGGCTGTTGAGGTCCCGGTAAATAGTCTCTGCCTTTTTGAAATTGGCCCTGGCCGCTCGATAATCGGACCGCGAGACGTGGATCTCTCCGATAAGCACGTTTGTTCGTGCCAAGGCTGCATTGTCCCCCGATTTTGCATAGATCGACAGCAGACGATTGTATGAGTTGAGGGCGTCAGGATATCGGTGAAGCCTCAGGTGAGAGACTGCCATATCCTCAAGGAGCTGGGGCATTTCACCAGCCTCGGAAGTCGGGATGATCTTGAGAGCCTCCTCAAATGATTTCAGAGCCTGTGCATAATCGGATTGGGCCATAAGGATTCGGCCGGCAAGAAGATAATTGAGACTTCGAGCCTGTGCATTTTTTGTCGCAAGGTTAATACTAACTGCGCGATTAACGTATTCCAGCGCTTCGCTGTCACTGCCGAGTTGGTGCGCCATCCTTGCAGCGCCACCAAGTGCCGCAGCCATCTGCTTTTGATCGCCGGCAGCAGATGCCTTTTTTAAAGCAATCTGGAAGGTTTCTAAGGCCGTGCTATGCTCACCAGCCTTTGCCAGTTCTCCCGCCCTCTTCAATAGACCCGGGACATCTTCCGCCTTATTCGGATCCGTCTGCTTTGAAGCGTCAGGACGATTCGGTACCTCGGGCTGCTTTCCCTCTTCCACCTCTTGACGGCCAGCAGCCGAGGCCTTGCTTTCAACCGTTTCATCGGTCTTCACTTCGTGGGTAGGCGCAGGGGCCTCTTCCGGCGCAGGGCCAGCTTGCGACGATTCTTCCAGCGCGGCGGGCTCCGGTGCTTTCGGTGATTGGTCCTGGGACGGAGCTGGAGTCTCACTGGTGCTCTCGGACGTACTTGCACCGGCCATCATGGCCTCAACCCGGGTTCCCTGGAAAACAGCAACTTCATTGTCCTGGGCTAATGAGAGACCCGATAGGGAACCATCGGTGGCGTATAAAACCGCGAGGACCGTGATAACAGCTGCTCCGGAAATTATAACTCTATTCTTGAGTAGTTCTGGCATCTTACCTTCACTCTTGGATCTGAAAACAGCTGGTTTCTCAAGTATCGTCAGGCGATTCGGTTGTTTTTCCGACACTGACCCGACGAATATAGATAAAGAGCCCGATTCCGGCTGCAATCATGAATAGGCAAAGAATCTGTCCCATGGTCAGCCCTTCGGCTATGAACCCAAGCTGAGGATCAGGCTCACGGAATAACTCGACTAGGAAACGAATTATGCCGTATGCAAGAAGAAACGTGGCCAGAACCTCGCCAGGGCGCTTGATCCGCGTCCGAAGCCACCACAGAAGAGCAAAAAGAAAGGGGCCTTCAAAGAAGGCTTCGTATAGCTGGGAGGGATGGCGAGGCAGATTTCCACCACCGGGAAAAACGATCCCCCACGGAACCGTCGTGACCCGCCCGTATAGCTCACCATTGATGAAGTTTCCGATTCTGCCCAGCATCAATCCGATCGGGGCCGCAAGGGCCCCGATGTCGGCAAGTTCCATGAAAGGTGCGTTGTGCCGTCGGGAAAAGATGAGACCGACAACTACCATGCCCACAAGCCCGCCGTGAAAGCTCATGCCGCCGTGCCATATAAAGAAAATTTCCCATGGTGCGGCCAAATAACTCTCCAGGTTGTAAAAAATTGCATATCCCAGACGGGCGCCGATCAACATGCCCACAATGAGATAAAAGAGCAGATCATCGGCCGCCTCAACGGGGATAGGCCCGTTCTTACGCTTTAGCTCGGATCTGATGATCAAGTAGGCACACGCGAACCCGAGCAAGTACATCATCCCGTACCATCGGACTTCCAAGGGGCCCACGTGAATGAGGACCGGATCAATGAACGGATAAGAAAAAAAGTTCATACGCAAGCCTGTGCGTCAATTCTAATCCGCAAAAGGGCCGGGAGGCCCAAGGTCATCGGGTTCAAGCCGGCGGAATGGATCATGCGTCTGCCTCCGAACGCTCTACCTGCTGGGCCTTTTCTCGGGCTATGCGAATCATGTTGCCGATCTTCCGGAAAATTCCTCGAATAATCTTGGCGTCGCGATCCTCTATTTCAGCGCTGTTAAGGATGCGCCTAAGGTCGCGCATCATTCGGAGCGGGTTGGATCTGTCCAGAAACCCGGCTTCCAGCAGAATGCTCTCAATGTGTTCGTACATATCTTCACGAACTTTGACCGACGCAGGGCGAAGTTTTTTGACCTGAAATCCTACGGGACGGCACGTTATCTTGAATATTTCATACGCGGTAATGGCTGCGGCCTGGGCCACGTTCATCGAAGCAAATTCGGCATCTGAGGGGATAATCATGTGATCGGTGCAAAGCTTCATTTCTTCGTTAGTGAGCCCTCTAGATTCGCGTCCGAAAACACAGGCGACCGGCCCAGTCCGGGCACGCTCCATAAGTCGTGGAATCACTTGATCCGGCGCCTCCGCACTGATGCGTTTCCCGCCGAGCCTTGCCGACGTGCCAACTGCCATAAGGGTCTCTTCCAGGGCTTCAAGGAGATCAGTTGCGTGCCGAGCTTGCTGCACAATATCGTAGGCGCCGGAGGCCATAGGAGCAGCTTCGGTGTCCGGGCCGGCCGAAGTTGAAGAAACCAATGTAAGATTACTCAAACCCATGTTTTTCATCGCACGGGCAACAGCCCCGATGTTCCCGGCGTGAGTGGTTCCCACCAGGACAATCCGCACATTCTTCAAGGCATCTGCCCAATCGGGATGTACGCTGAATCCTCTCTGTACCCTTCTCGACGGCTTCATCGGCAATGCGCCGATCCATCCGGAAATCGGCCCTGCCCCCGCCCAAATGGAGAGGCATTTGACAGATCATGCGATCCACGAGCCTTAAACCGACACAATGGACTCAGAGTTCCTACTGCCTTTTATGAACCGGCTTTCAACGTGTTCATCCGCGACATTCGGGACGGGACTTTTCCGCCCGCAACGAAACATATAACTGTCTCAGAACATTGTCAATAGATATCAAATGCCAATAAACGTTTGCTAATCTCGCTGATTATGTAATGCATTCAGCATATTTACATTCGTCAATAATGGTTGTCGGCATAGGATCAAGCATCATTTCGGCGGTATAGGTCCCCAAGCTGGGACAGCGTCAGGGATTCCGGTGAGACTTCGTTATAAAGCCAGGAGAAAAACCTGTTCAGCTTGTTCAGAAAGCCCTCTACATCTCCCGCGGTCTGGTGCTGCGGACAGCCGCCAGGCATAAGTTCGGAGGAATGAAAAAAAATTGTCAGCACCTCTCCACCTCGTTTCCGGTGCAACAACACGGCCGCTTGCAGTCTTCTCAGCCCCATCCACATTGGCTGAGCCGGCAGTGCTCCGAGGTGCAGAGGTATCCGCGAGACCCACTTTTGCGGGACAGCGGTCTTTTTCCTAAGTCGGTCGAGGAACAGGCCGAGGCGAGGTGCGAGTGGCACTATGGTTATGGGAGCTTCCAATATTCGGGAGGTACCAGGCCCGCACAGGTCGTTTGGGTCGGGAAAGTAGGGATCCGGAGGCGCATAGCGATGATCCGGCCCACCGTAGTAACGCTGCGTCGGGGCTATACTACTGTCGACCCGAATCCCTGTCCTTTGCAATACCGAAAACATCTTGGGTCCCATGTTGAAGCGTCCCATACGGAATGAGACCGGAGCGATGCCTGTCGGCTTAAAAGCATCCAGGAGGTTTTCCATTTTCGCCTGGAGGAGCCCTTGGGGCATCAACTCAGACGGCGCGGGTTCAGGGAACGGCAACGACTCCAAGGGAGGCGTGTTCCAGTGGTGCAGGTGAGCACCAATTTCAGCCGACCACTTTTCTCTGAGGCTCAACAGCAAATCTTGATGGGGTTCGTGGCGAATCACCGGATAGGTCACTAGCAAAGTAGGCCGTATGCCCCATCGGCTGAAAAGAGGGTCCAGCTTGCCGAGCTCCGGGACATTGCTTACCGGCACATCCCCGGAATCGTACTTTCCTAGAAACAGCCCTTCTTCCTCAACATCGATCGTGACTGCCAGCTTCATAACAAATCTCTCAAACCTGCCTCGATCACTATGAAATGCAGACGCCATCAATACCACGAACGGAGAACGTTGAGAAGAGTAGCACGGCGCTGCCAAGGCCATTAGCGATGAGACGGTCCGAAGCCGGTCATCTATGGCAATTCTCCTTATCCTCCAGGACGTTGGCGCAGCTTTGCATCATCCGGATCCTTCGTGCATGACTATTGTTTGCCGGCGGTCACAGACATCCCGGCTTTTTCTGCCACTGTATCTCGCTAATCTTAACGGTACTCAAACCTTGTCGTGCGAACTCAGGTATAGTACTAGAATGGATGCATGCCGAAACGCTTTGGACTTCTGAGAATTTCCCGACAAGGAGTGCGCCTTGAGCCTTCCCAGAATGGCATACATCCTCCTATGGTTTCCTAAGCCATCGGAGACGTTCATCTTCAGAGAAGTTGTCAACCTTTGGAAAATGGGGCTGCCTATTAAGGTCTTTACACTGTACGGAGAATTGAAGAAGCAGTTGTCTCCGGAAATGTGGGGTGTTTCCAAACAGGTCGAACGGCTGGGGATATCATACCTGAAGCATGCGCCAAGCGACTTGGTCTATTGGTGGAAACGTGACCCGAAAACTGTCACATGGCTGCTTCGGACCATCCCAGTTAGGAGATGGAGATCGATGGAAGTGGGAGGCGAGAATATCTGGTCCTTCTTCTGTGGGTTCAGTCTTGCCCGACGTATTGAAGACGAAGGGATCGAGCACATACATGCGCCCTGGGCCAACGGTCCGGCAACGGCTGCGTGGGTGGCCTCCAAGCTGACGGGTATCCCCTTCAGCTTTACCGGGAGAGCATCAGACATTTATCCTCCTGACGGGGCGCTCAAAGAAAAGATTCGGGACAGTCTCTTCGTAACCTCGGACAACATGACCAACATCGCTTACCTGCAAGGGTTGGCCGACGGAGACACAACCAAAATTTACGGCATTTATAACGGGATTCCGCTGGAACGACACGAGGAAGCTCCTGTACCTATGATTCCGCCTTACAAACTGTTGGCCTTAGGCAGGTTCGACAGAATCAAAGCTTTTGACGTGTTACTCTATGCCTGTAAGATTCTAAAGGATTCCGGACTGAGCTTTTATCTCACACTTGCCGGGGATGGGCCTCGCAAGATCCTCTTTAAGCGCCTCACAAGGAAATTGGGGCTCGTGGAACTGGTATCCTTTCCGGGATTCATCCCCTACAATAGAGTATCCGAGGTCTTCTGCTCAGCCGATGTCTTTGTAATGTCCAGCGCAGTCCATTCAACCGGTGAGCGGGATGGCCTACCTACAGTCATTATGGAAGCCCTGATGCACCGTGTGCCTGTCGTGGCCACGGATGTCTGCGGCATTTCGGAGGTCGTTCAGGATGGTATCACCGGGCATCTCGTGCCCGAGAAAGACCCCGAGGCTCTTGCCAATGCTATAATCAAGATGGTCGGGGACAGAAAGTCGGCCCTGGAAATGGCAGAACGAGGCCGATCCCTGGTTCTCCGAGAATTCGACCAGGAACAAAATGCCGGTAAAATTCTAAATCTTTACCTAACGCTTATTCGGCCGCCGATGAGTATAAGCTAGTTTTAGCGCCTGCTCAGGGGAACAGGAGGCTGGGAGTGCCGAAGCATTGGAGTAGAGGTAAGTTGTGTCAGCCAGAGCGCTTCAGGTAGGCATATCCTAGGATGGGACAAGGCAGTTCAGGTATTTGGATCAAGGTATGAAAAGAAAACTCACACCGCCGTTCCGTACGGTGCTTTTGGTTCAGGATCTCGAATTTGGCGGCACTCAGCGCTACGCTGTCCACTTACTCAAGCACCTGGACAGGAGCCTCTTTTCTCCGGAGTTGTGGGTTTTAAGGGGCGGCAAAGACATGCTCCCCATGGCCGAGGAAGCCAACGTAAGAATCGTTTTCCTCTCGCTGTCCCCTCGGGTAGGCCCCCGCGCCATCACGCATCTTCTCTGGCGACTGATGCGTTACCCGCCCGACATCCTTTACACGCTAACAGGGGTGCCGAATATATGGGGACGGCCCTTTGGGACCATCGCACGAGTCCCGGTAATCATCTCCAGTTGGCGGGGTCTTGTGGAAAAGCAGTGGGAGTCAATATTGTGGCCCTTGAGCACGCGAATCGTGTGCAATGCCCATGCCCTGAAAGGGGTCATCGTAAGGCTGCACTCTGTGGACCCGAGTCGCATTGCGGTGGTGCCTAACGCTGTTCCGGCCGATTTCTTCCGTCCAGGCAATGGCGATAAAGCAGCAGAACCGACGGTGCTTTACATAGGGAGACTGGCCCCGGAAAAAGATCTTCTGACGCTGCTTGAAGGCTTCAGGCTTACGCGGCAGAAAATTCCAAACGCTCGACTGGACATCGTCGGAAACGGAAGGCTGAAGCCGAAGCTCGAAGACTTTATTCGCGATAACTCACTGGAAGAAAGTGTGCGCTTGTTGCCTGGCCGCCGTGACATAAGGCCCCTTCTACATCAGGCATGGGTGTTTGCGATGACGTCGATACTAGAGGCGTCGCCCAACGTGATGCTCGAGGCGATGGCAACCGAACTGCCGGTCGTGGGGACGCAGGTCGGAGGCATTCCCGAGCTCATCCAGGATGGAAACACCGGCATAGTTGTCGAGCCGGCGAACCCTGTAGCCTTTGCCGAAGCCCTGACGAGCCTCCTGCAAGATGAAGATGCGAGGCGTTCTATGGGACAAAAGGGTAGAGAGCGAGTCCTCGCCTTTCACACCATGGAAAGAATGATCGACCAAACTCAACAAGTGATCATCGAAGCGGTAAATGAAGCCGCTCAAAGCACAAGATGTTGACTAGAACTGTTTGCAAAACCTCGAGAGCATTTGAAGACATGCAGGAGGAAACTTTTTGCAAAAAGTTAACACCTGCACCCTCTTCAAAAACTCCCAATTATTGCAAACACTTTCACCTTCAAGCAGACCTCGGGAGCAGCCCGAAGGATGGCTATTCGCTCGCCAAGGATTCAGCCTCACACGTTGCCTCTAACCAGGCAACAGCTGCACATCATAAGAGTTTTTGGGGTGGCGACCGGGGAGGTCCATTTTGCAAAAAGGACCTCCCCGGTCGCTCTTCAAGAAACTCATAGGTTTCGCAACCGGATGCCCACACGATTCAGCCGCACTATTCACCTGTTGTATGTACTGGTTGCAGCCTCAGCAGTATATGTTTTCGCTCACTGGCCTGCGCTGACAAATCCCTACGTCATTAACGACGATGTCCGCCAGCAGATTTTCTGGATGCA